>JAISOA010000104.1 GCA_031275945.1 Spirochaetaceae bacterium | reverse complement strand
AGAAAGCCCAGGAATCCGAAAAAATTCTGCCAAAAGACAATGTAAATTTGGGATCGGCCCCGGTTAAAGAGGGGCTTGGTTAGAAAGCCGTAGATCACCCAGCACAGGGCCGCCCCCCCCATAAAGACATAGCCGGCCATGCTTCCCGACAGGGCAAAGGAAACCTTGGCCACCATAACAACCCCCGCCATGGAAACAAGGGCCCCCAGCCAGTGCCGTCGCCCAAGCCGGAAGGTCCCGGTTCGCCGCAGCTTTGCCGCAAACCATTCGCAGGTCATGGTTAGGACGGGAATAGATGCGACACTAATAGATGCCTCGGAAGCGGTAACCAGGGCCACGCCGTTATTCTCGCAAAAAAAATAAAAGGTAACCCCCGCAAGGCCCGAAAAAATTAAATAGGGCAGGTCAGAACGTTTAAGTTTTGTCCGGGGACTAAAAAGGTACATAATAAAAAGAAAAACAATGGCAATGGCAAAACGGACGGCCCCCAATGTCATGGGCGGAAAAACCGGCACGGCAATTTTAATCGAAATAAAAGAGAACCCCCAAAAGAGAATACAGACCACATTGGCAAGAACGGCATTTTTCCGCCGGGAATTTGGCGCCCTGGAAGACATATTTTCGGGCATGGATGTCATGGTATCTAAAAAAGTTTTTTTCGTATAGTATGAGCTTGGGCCCTTAATCTGATAAACACAAATCTATGGTGTATAAAATTTTTAGCCCCCCTTATCTTTATACAGAAAATTTTCACGGAGGTATGTTATGGACACGTCATTTTATGAACTGCGAAATTCAAAATTAGGCCCTAGGGTAGTAAAGGCCCTGGAAGCCCGGCATTTTGACGCCCTGTATGTTGATGATATTGCTAAGGCGGCGGACGCGGTTTTTAGCCTTATCCCCAAGGATCACGTCATTTCCTGGGGCGGCTCCATGACCGCCCAAGCCCTGGGTCTTTACGGGCGGGCCGCGGCGGAGGGATACACGCTTATTGACAGGGACAAGGCCCAGAGTCCCGAAGAAAGGATTGAACTGCTGCGACGGTCCCTAAGCTGCGATACCTATCTTATGGGAACCAACGCAATAAGCGAAGAGGGGGTCCTGGTAAATATCGACGGAAACGGCAACCGGGTAGCCGCCCTTTGTTATGGCCCAAAACAGGTAATTATTGTCGCGGGGATGAATAAGGTGGTAAAAACCCTGGACGACGCCGTTGCCCGGGCGCGGAACTTGGCGGCGCCCCTTAATGTACAGCGGTTTCCCCCAATAAAAACCCCCTGTAACGTAAACGGCGCCTGCGGTAACTGTAAGGGCACCGAATCGATCTGCTGTCAAATCCTGGTTACCCGGCTTTGTAAGCCCGCGGGGCGAATTAAGGTACTACTTATCGGAACAGATCTGGGCTTTTAAGGCAGAGCGGCGGCGTTCCTTACTATGCGCCCCTTTCTTTGGTCCTGAGGAGAGGTATTTTCACCGCGCGCCGGAGATTTCATTCCCAAAGCGCCGGTGGATATACCCCCGTCCGGGTAAGTTCCTCAAGCTTCTTTACCGCCGCCTCCCGGTCTTCTTTGTAGGTAACTCCAAACCAGGAAGCGTCCGCATCCAGTACCCGTATGGTAAGAAGCTTGTTTTTAATAAGCCAATCCGCGGCCATGGGCAGGTAACATTCCGCCTTAGGCTGAGTTCCGCCGGGGCCGTTAAGAAAATCGTCGAAGTAGCGCCTAAGGCCGCTAAAGACCGAGGGAGGAAAGCCCCAGAAATTCATAGACACCGGCGTTGCATCCTCCAAATACTGTTTGGAGGAACCGGGACCGGTATTGTAGATTTTACCGTCCCCTTCCCGGGCAATAGCGGTAAGCTCGTTCACCGAAACAAGGCAGCCCTTTTTGACTTCGCAAACCCCCCGGGTAACCGTTCCCTGGGGACTGAGGGTTTTTTCCAGCCGGTAGGGAACAATGGCCCCCTCGGTAACAGGGTCCCCGGCAAGGTGACTTCCCATGGCCTTAAAAGCCTCCGGACCATAAAAATCATCGGCGTTGATCACCGTAAAAGGCCCGTCAATGTTCTTCTCTGCGCAGAGCAGGGCATGGGTTGTTCCCCAGGGCTTGGTACGGTTACTTTCCCGCGATTTGGCAAGAATATCCGGGGGAATAAGGCTGTCCATTTCCTGGAACGCCAGCTCGCAGGGAAAGCTTCCGGCAATCCGGGAAAGCACTGTTTCTTTAAAGTCTTTTTCGATATCATGACGGATTATAAACACCGCTTTGCCAAAGCCTGAACGTTTAGCATCGTAAACCGAATAATCCAAAAGAACTTCGCCGTTTTTTCCGATTTTGTCCATTTGCTTAAGGCCGCCGTAGCGGCTTCCCATGCCTGCCGCCAGCACCACAATGATGGGTTTATTCATTTTTGCCTCCCCCGGGTAAGTTTTTCTTCAAACCGTTCCAAATTCCTGCCGGTTAATTCTGTTTTCGGATGCCCCGTTTCGACGGGGCTGTTTTTTTCTGTACGTCCAAGCCTGTGCTGTAATTCCGCAAACTCGGCGGCGGAAAAAGCAACGGACCCCAGCACATGTTCCTGAAAGGAGCCGCAGCACCGGGGGGCGACTTTCTTTGCTATTTCAAAAATAACCTGGGCATAGAGCCGAATTTCTTTTTGTGCATGGGCATCAAGACGGAGTTCTAAAAAATGAAACAGGTTATGCAGATCTATCTGCCAATACCATTCTGTGTATAAAGAAAGGGGAAGGTTGATCCGTGCAAGCTCCCTGGCAAGCCCCTTCCGGATAAGTTCCGTATACGCCTCATAGGCCCTAGCCTGGTTTTCCCTAAGACCGGAACGGATATCTTCCGCTTCTTCCGGATCCAGGGCTGTCTGGGAACGGCCCTGTTTGTTATCCGTACTTTGAAGGGCCAAATCTTCCGGTGCGGGAACATAAAAAGCATCCTCCATCACCGAATAGCGGCCGGAAACTTCGTTCACCCGGGCGGTCCGGTGACGTATCCATTGACGGGCCACAAAAACCGGTAGTTTTACATGGAAGGTTAGCACTACCTGTTCAAAGGGACTGGTATGCCGGTTTCGTAAAAGGTAGTCTATAAGGCCCGCATCTTCCCGGTAGCTTTTGGTTCCCTCGCCATAGGATACCCTGGCCGCCTGGACAACCCGTTCATCCCCCCCCAGGTAATCTACCAGCCGGACAAAACCTTTGTCCAGGACAGGATATTCCTTATCAAGAATCGCCTCCGCATCGCGGACCGTACAATGGGCCATGGATACCTCAAAAAACAGAAATTCTACAAACCCGGAGCTTTCCAGAAACCGGGGGTTTTGGAAAGCCGGTAATGAAACAGAGTATAGTATATTCATAAAAAAAAGTTTAGCCGTTCTGCGGCAAAAATACGCCGTAAGGGCTTGGCATTCTACCGGGGCTTGTACCGGTGCGGGCTGCCACAGGGTCGCCGGTCACCGCGGACCCTTGTCCTGGTTCGTAAAAAGCCGCTATACTTTTAAGAAATGGAAAAATCCTTCCGTATGGTCCGTGCGGCTATTTTTTTGTATGACTGTTCCCGGCTCTTTTTTTTATTGATCCTTACCGGCGCCCTTTCGGGCCCCCTGGGGATGTTCCGGGGCGTTGACCAGACCTTTCCCTACATGACACTGGCGGCTCCTAATGCGCTTTTTCCGCTGATGTCTTTTTTTCTGCTCTTTCGCTTTGAAATTTCAAGACCCTATCTGCCCCTTTACATAAGCGGAAAAACCCTGGGACTTCTTTCCATATTGCTCTGGCTATTTTTTCTTTTTTCGCAGGCTGGACCTTCGGGATTATTGGAACTGATGGACCAGGACAGTGCGCGCCCTATGGCGTGGATATTTCTTACCGGCATCGTAGATCTGGGAACCATCTTGGGAATGATCCTGCTGCAGATCAACATGCCATCGAAGAAGGCCCCGGAATCCCCCTCGTTCCCGGAAGCGCCGCAGTTCCTTGCGGCCCCGGAGAAGGAAGGCCCATGATGCGCATTATCCCCATTGCCAGCGGAAAGGGCGGGGTGGGAAAATCCCTGGTGGCCGCCAATCTGGCGGTTGCCCTGGCCCAGGCAGGGCAGCGGGTGGTTCTGGCGGATCTGGACCTGGGGGCCTCGAATCTGCATTTAGTACTGGGGTATCAATCCCCGGCAAAAGGAATCGGGACATTACTTAACAACCCCAAGCCGGATTTTTCCCAGGTGATCTCAAAGACCGATGTACGGGGGTTGCGCTTTATTCCGGGGGATCAGGAAATACCCGGCATGGCAAACCTTAAATCGTACCAGCGAAATGTTCTGGTGCGCAGGCTCCTTTCCCTGGAGCCGGATACGGACATTCTTATCCTGGACCTGGGGGCGGGGACCCATCAGTCTATTCTGGATTTTTTTCTGCTCTCCGGCAAAGGAATAGTAGTTAGTTCCCCTGCGGTAACCGCGACTCTTAACGCCTATGTCTTTTTAAAGAATACCGTGTTCCGCCTTATGTACACGGTATTTAAAAAGGGAACCGGGGCCTACAATTATCTGGAAAAGATGCGCAAAGACGGTTCGGGAAGCCAGCATCTCTACATTCCCAATCTACTGGCGGAGGTTCACAAAATAGATCCCGAATCCCACAAAAAATATGCCGATGCGGTTGCCCATTTTAATCCCCGGCTTATTATGAATATGATTGAAGACCCCAAGGATGCGGATGTAGCTATGAAGATCCGCCGGTCCTGCGAGGAATATTTGGACATTAAGGTGGAACATCTGGGCGTAATGTACCGGGATTCAATTCAGGATATTGCTCTGGCCTCGCGGCTGCCGGTGGTACTTTACAAACCCCAGTCGGTTATTGCCCAGGCCATTTACCGGATCGCCGACAAGATCCGGGAATCGGAAGACGATGAATTTACATTAACGGACGAACACATTGACGACAGTTTTCAGGAAGCCAGCCTTGAGGCAGAGATTGACTTTGAAAACAAAATGGAATATGTGGAAGAACTGCTTCATACCGGGGCTCTTACCCAGGGGGATCTTCTGGAAACCGTAAAATCCCAGCAGCTTGAAATAACTAAACTTAAAAAGGAAAATAATTTTTTAAAATACAAGCTTTCCCAGGGATTCAAGACGTAAGCCGGGGTAGATCATGGCCGTTATCGCGAAGGGTACTGCGGAACTTATCATAAACCAGGACGAAACAGAAGCAAAACTTCTTTTTACCCCCGCCGCCGATGGATTAGGCTGGGATGCCGATGCGGTAGTAAAACTTGCCCGGGAAAAAAACCTTAGCCCCCTTCCCGCTCCGGGGGATATTGAAAAATTTATACAAAAAGCGGCCCGGGCCAAGGCGTCTATGGAAACAATACTCGTAATGGGCGAAGCTCCGGAACCGGCGGAGGGGGAAACAGTGGTCTGGGAAACCCTGGCCATTCCCCCGGACATTGCCCCTTTTAAAGAAACTATCCTTGGCAAAGCCGGGGAGCCCAGCTTGTTTCGTACCCGGATCGAAAAGGTAAAACGAATCACCCTGGTTAAAAAGCCAGGAAAATTCCCCTTCCTAAAACCCAAGGAAGAAGTTGCGACGGTCTGGGAAAAGCGGGAAATTAAGGAACCCGTTCATGCGGCCCCTGAAGTACAGGATCTTCGCTATGCCGGGCGGAACAAAAAACTCGGGATCCTTGCTGCGGCAAAGCCGGGAAAACCGGGAAAAAATGTTTACGGCCGGTCCATAGCCCCGCCGGCACCGGAGGATCCCCTTTTCTACCTGGGGACCGGGATACGAAAAGAAAAAAACGAACTATGGGCCGATTATTCGGGCTTTGTCCGCATCGGTAAAAACTGGGCGGACCTTGCGCCTTTGGCAAAACCGGATTGGGAACTTACCCTTGGATCCGACGGGGTTACCCTGTTCCTCAATTTTTATCCGGGAGATTCCCATTTTACCCTGCCCCAAGCGGAAACAATTCTGGAAGAAGCCCGGAAAAAGGGGGCCCCGGAGGAGGTCCTTGTCGAACCTGGGGAAATAGACCTTGCGATAGCCCATTCAATGAAGACCGGAAAGGAACTACCGGCCTTGCCCCTTTTTATTACCCTGGAAGCGGAGGCTCGCGTAGAGGTTTCTTCGGACCTTCAACGGGCAGAACTTTTTCTTCGTAAGGGTACCGCCGGCGCCGGACCCCTGGAAATGGGCCGCATATCCCGGGCCATTAAAGATTCCCGGGTCCAGGGGTTCGATGCCGAGGCCTTAAAAAAAGTTATCTATTCTTTTATGGACGGAAGGGCCCTTACACTACGACATGTTTTGGCGGAGGGCAAAGAGGCAACCCGGGGAGCGGATAAGGAGATAAGTCTTCTGGCAAAACCCCTGGAAGCGGAAATTAAAACAGCCCTGCTTGCCAGGTTGGGGAAGCTGCACACCGTTCCCGATCCCCGCCAGGGTTTTCCCGCCTCCGAAGCGGAACAGTTCTGTCCGGTACAGAAAGGGGATATTCTGGCGCAGATAAGCCGCCCTTCCCAGGGCGAACAGGGCCGGGATGTATACGGCGGTTTTATTCCGGGGCTTCCCGGAAATGATCCGGAACTAAAGCTTTTTCGGGGCCTTTCCCAGCGAGATGCGTATGTTGTGGCCGATATAAGTGGACTGCTTTTGGTTAAGGGAAGCGGCAAGGTATTCTGGGGAACAATTATCGATTACCGGGACGCCCAAGTTACGGTACATGTGCCGGAAGACGGCATGGAAGCCTCTGCGGAACTAATCGGCGAACTTGGTCCGGGCCAGCCCCTGACAGAAGAGTGGGTATACCGAGCCCTGGCAGAGGCAGGGGTAAGCAGGGGAATAGATAAAGACGCGGTGGAGACCGCCTGCAAACTTGCGGCCCTAAAGGGAAAGGCAAGCCAGGTGCTGGCCAGGGGGGAAGCGCCGGTTGCTGCCGGAGGCATCGAAATAAGCTGGCGCATACCGGTGCGGGCTTCGCAAAATAAAATTCCTGTTAGGGCCGGCATGATCCTGGCGGAACTGCATGAATCCGTCCAGGGCAAGGCGGGCTTTGATGTGCGGGGTAGGGAACTACAGGCGGAAGAAAACCGGGACCTTAGCTGGGATCAAACGGTACAGGCCACGGAAGAGGGGGGCGTAAAGATCCTTACGGCGGTCCAGGGCGGGGAACTGCTTTTTGACGGTACCGGACTGTCGGTTACGACCCTTAAAGAAATTAAGGGGGATGTGGGGGCCCCCACAGGAAACGTGAATTTCCCCGGCGAAGTACGGATCACCGGCAAGGTGCATGCCGGATACAGCGTTATGAGCGGGAAGGATATCTTTATCGGGGGCAGTGTCGAAGGGGCCCTTGTTTCATCCGGGGGCAAGGCGGTAATAGTCCAGGGAATCAACGGCGGCAGCAGGGGGGTAATTCGGGCCCGGACCACCATAGATACGGCCTTTGCGGAAGCGGCGACACTGCTTGCGGTGGAAGACATACGGGTGGTGGGCCGCTGTATGTCCTGTCTTGTAAAAACCAACGGCAGGGTACTGCTTACCGGAGAAAACGGCTGGCTGGCGGGGGGAATTTGCCGGGCCCGCAGGGGGATCAAGGCCGTCGAACTGGGAACCGAAAAAAGGGGGGGTACGGAAATTTCCTTTGGGCAGGATTATCTAATCCAGGATCAGATTGAAATTGCGGAGCGGGAAATAGCAAAGATCCGCAGCGCCATCATAAAAATCGAAGAAACCATAAAAAAGATCCCGGAGAATTCCCCGCAGCTGGAGGCGGCCCGGACGGAAAAGGTCCGGCTGCTTAAATTGCGGGAACAGTATTCCCTTAAAATTTTTACCCTCCGGGAAAAATTCGAAGAACACCATGAATCGGAAATAGCCGTTAAAGGGATTGTTCATCCGGGGGTGGTCATGGAAAGCCATGGCAGGTATTATGAAATTACCGAAAAAAGGCAGAACGTTATTTTTTGTTTTAACAAGGAAACCGGACACATCATAGAAAAGAGGCTATAATGATATTGGCAGTTCAATTTCCCTCCTGGCTAAAACCGGAGATCATCCCAGGACTTCCATTCCGCTGGTATGGGCTTATGTACCTGGTTGCTTTTGGCATCGCCTGGCTGCTTTACCGACGGCAGGTACGGGAACGGAATTTCCCTATAAACGAAGAACAGCTTTCGGGCCTTTTCTTCTGGGGTATCCTGGCCCTGGTACTGGGAGCCAGGGTTTTGTCTGCCCTGGTATACGAAACCAGCCCCGTTTATTCCCGGGAACCCTGGCTTATCTTTTGGCCCTTCCGGAACGGCAGGTTTACCGGCCTTTCGGGAATGAGCTACCACGGCGGGGTTATCGGCGGCATCCTGGCGATCCTAATTTATTCCGCCCGGCATCGCTTGGATTACCGGGAAATTGGGGATATGTTTGCCGCCAGCATACCCCTGGGCTATACCGCAGGCAGGCTGGGTAATTTTATTAACGGCGAATTGTATGGCCGGGTTACCGCCGGGCCCCTGGGAATGATCTTTCCCGGAGCGGAGCTTTCCATACGGGAACAGTGGGTTCGGGATATGGCAATAGAAATGGACATCCCGGCCATGGGGGGCTTTGTCAATCTGCCCCGGCATCCTTCGCAGCTCTACGAAGCCGTCTTTGAGGGACTGGTCCTGTGGGCCATTATCTGGTTTTTGCGAAACAAGAAACCCTTTAAAGGGTTTCTTGTGGGCATCTACCTTGCCGGATACGGATTTTTTCGCTTCATAATAGAATATTTTAGGGAACCGGATGCAGATCTGGGATACCGGATTACCCTGGTTAAAACAAACATCCCCCCGGCGCTTTTTACGTCGCCGTTTAATCTTTCCACCGGGCAGGTGTTTAGCTTTGTCATGATTGTCCTTGCCCTGATCTGGCTCTTTATCGCTTCCCGGCTTCCGGACAGGGAACCTGTCAGGATATACCCGTCCCCGGCGGAAGAAGAGAATAAAGAAAAAAACAGGAAAGAAAAGCGCCGGAACAGACGCAGGTTTACTAAAAGTTAGCCGCTGCTTTCTTCATCGTTTAATACGGATTTTACCCGCTTTATTAATGCCGCGGGGACAAACGGTTTTACAATATAGCCCTCGGCCTCAAAGGCCATGGCTTGATCGATAAACTGGGGATTGGCATGGCTGGTAACAAAAATTACCGGGATATCTTTTAAATCGGGATTTCTTTTAAGAAGCCCCAGAAATTCCAGGCCGGAAATTTCGGGCATCTCAATATCCAGCAGGATAAGATCCACTTTGATCTGCTTTAGCATTTCCAATGCCAAAGAAGCGGATTTTGCAAGCCGAACATCATACTCAGGGGAAAGAATAGTACGGATCGTGGTTAGGCTTAGCGCCATATCATCCACCGCCAGAATTACTTTTTTCCTGCTTGTTTCTGTCATGGCAAATAGTATACTATGCCTAAAGATGTTGTTGCAAGGCCCATATGCGTTATTACAGTACAAGAGATAGAACCCGCTCTGTTTCATTTAGGGAGGCTGCCTTAACCGGTCTGGCTCCGGGGGGGGGACTTTTTATACCCGAAGAAATTCCCGGATACCGGAAAGCGGTAAAACATTCACTGGGCTCCATGTCCTTTCAGGACATCGCCTGCGAGACCATACTGCCCTATGTGGAGGGCGATGTGCCGCCTTCGGCGCTGGAAGAAATATCCGCCGGGGCCTTTTCTTTTCCCGCCCCCCTGGTTCCGGTAAATTTGGAAAGGGCCGCTTTTGGGCCCCTGGTGCTGGAACTCTTCCACGGCCCCACCGCCGCTTTTAAAGACTTTGGGGCTCGCTTTATGGCCCGGGTTTTTTCCTACCTTCGCAGAGGCGAAGACCGGCCCCTCCGTATCCTGACGGCAACTTCCGGGGATACCGGCGGGGCCGTGGCGGACGGCTTTTTTGGAATAGAGGGTATTTCCGTAACGATCCTGTATCCGAAGGGCCGGGTGTCGGAACTTCAGGAAAAACAAATTGCCGGTTTAGGGGGTAATATTTCGGCCCTGGCGGTGGAGGGTAGTTTTGACGATTGCCAGGCCCTGGTTAAAGCTGCCTTTGGGGATCCGGCGTTGCGGGAAAAACTGATCCTGTCTTCGGCCAATTCCATTAACATTTCCCGGCTTCTCCCCCAGGCTGTGTACTATGCCGCCGCCGCGGGAAAGGCCCTGGAGGGCCGCTTTGACGGCGATGGGGAAGCTACTCCCCGGGGCGCCGGTTTTTCCGGTCCGGTCCGGTCCCGCCCGGAAAGCAGCGCCCAAACTAACCCGGACGGGGGGGCGATCTTCTGTGTTCCCAGCGGAAATTTCGGAAACCTTACCGCGGGACTCTATGCCATGTCCATGGGAGCGCCCATTGCAGGATTTATCGCCGCCACCAATATCAATAAAACCATACCGGATTATTTGGAAAGCGGTGAATACCAAACCCGGCTTTCCCGGCCAACTATTTCCAATGCCATGGATGTGGGCGCTCCAAGCAACTTTGAACGCATGAGCGCCCACTGGACCTACCCGGACCTAAGCCGCATGATCCGTGGCGTATGGGTTACCGACGACGAAACCCGCAAAACCATCGGGACGGTGTATCAGGACCACGGGTATTACCTCGATCCCCATGGAGCCGTAGCCTGGACCGCCGTACAAAAGCTGCGGCAGGGCCTTAGGGCCTGTGCGCCGGCGGCGCCAGACACCGCCGGCCCGGCAGCTCTTATTCCGGGCGCCGCATCCTTTGCTCAGGATGTCCTAACTGCCGGTCCTATGGCAGTACTGGCCACCGCCCATCCGGCAAAATTTTCGGGAACCGTGGAGCCCTTGACAGGGCCCGTTCCTATCCCCGGGTCAATACAAAATGCCCTGGGCAGAACAGCCCGGGCTTTAACCATTCCTGCGGAACTGTCCGCATTGCGGGATTTTTTGCTGTCCGCCGCATCTAAGTTGTAATAATGTATAAACACAGACAGACCGGGACAGTATGGCGGCGAAATCTTTTTCTTCTGTGGCTTATTGCTGCGGCAGTATGGCCCGCGGGGGGTGAAGACCCGGTTATTGTATATATTACCAATTCGGGAAGACGGTACCACCGGGAAGATTGTTCATCCCTCAGGCGCTCCCGGGTTCCGGTTACCCTGGGAGATGCGGTTCAGTCGGGGTACGAGCCCTGCCTTATCTGTGATCCTCCCGTCCTTGCGTCCCGGAGTCCAAGCCGTTCCGGCATTTACCGGGTTAGCCGGGAAAAACCGCTTAGCTGCGAGGGGGTGGAATTTTCCCGCCTGGTCCGGGCGGAAGTGATCGATCATATAGACGGAGATACCATCCGGGTGCAGATCTCCAATCCGCCGGAAGAACTGCGGACCCTTGAAACGGTGCGGCTCATTGGGGTGGACACCCCGGAAACGGTGCATCCCCGGCGGGGCCTGGAAACCTTTGGAAGGGAAGCCAGCGATTTTACCAAGTCCAGGCTTTTGGGCAGACCCGTATACCTGGCCTTTGACTGGGAGCTTCGGGACCGTTATGGCAGGCTTCTGGCGTATGTATACACCCAGGACCGGCGCTGCCACAATGCAGAGATAATCCGGCAGGGCTTTGGCCATGCCTATACCCGGTACAACTTTCACTTTATGGAAGAATTCCGCCGCATGGAACAAGAAGCCCGGCGGGCAAAACGGGGACTGTGGGGAACGGCTTCCACCAAAGAATAGAGTTGCTTAAAAACAGCAAAATGCGGAGCATTTTGCTTAGACTTGTTCAATAATTCCAAACAGCCATAGAATGCCGGGAAATAGAAGCCGCTCCTGATTCGCCGGCAGATTCAGCGGGCCGCTGTTTTTTACCAACAGGCTGAAAAACCCGGCACCGTTTAAAGTGCCATTAGGGAACATCGGGGTTTCCGGAGTTTTCCCTTAGCAGCTTCTGCCGTTCAGCCTCCGCGGCGATGTGCATTTCTTCCAGCAGGTCCATAATGGCGTCCACCACCGCCTGCTTTTTATCCTCCACCCCGGCCTTTTCAGCCTTGATTCGTATATCGTCCCGAAAGGCGGAACAGGATATAACGGGGCCCGCCGTAAGGCGGACCAGATCCTGGCTTACGGAATCTTCCATCATATCCCCTTGACGGATATGGAGGACTTCACCGTTAACCGCCACGGGGCACATATATTCAAAGAGCCGTATGTACGAATCTATTTCCCGGACCCCCCGTTTAGAGGACGGATCCCAGGGACGGTAACGGGTACCGGAAGGAAAAACCAGTACCAGCCCTCCCCCTTCCTTAATGCGGATTAAGGCCCGGGTAGCGGCCCGGTTGATATGGGCGCTGCGAAGCAACTCTTCTTTATCCTTTTCCGGATCCAGGCCCTGGAGTGAACGGCTGGGACTAATTACCAGCCTGGTATAGGCGCTGGCAAAGGCCGCCACCACGGGGCTGTCTTCTGTAAGCTTCATCCCCGCAATGGCTACCAGGGCATCGGCAATGGGCTCTCCCCCCTCTTCTTTACGAAGAAGGCTGTCAAAAAGGGAAAGATCCATATTGCTGTAATGCTCCAAAAGCAAAAGGCAGGAATGTCCCTCTTTTAAAAGTCCGTAGAGTTTATGAATATTTTCCATACCACTAATTCCCGAACCGGGAAGAACCAGGGTTTCTACCATTTTATCAAGCAAAGGCCGGATCCGGCTGTTCCCGGTCTGATATACATTACCTTCCGTAATTTTGGAGGCGGCTTTTGAAAGGGCCACCGCTTTTTTAATGATCTCTGGGAATGCGGTTGTAAGGGTCTCCATAATCCTAGTACTCCATAACATCTAAAACTTTAAAATATTGGACTTGTTCAATAACCCGGTTGGTATTGAACAAGTCTTGCAAAATGCTCCGCATTTTGCTGTTTTTAAGCGGTTGTTGTTTAAAAACTGAAGTTTTTAAACAACTCTATTAACCACAAAGGCGAAACTTTCCGGCTCCCTAGGGCTCCGCCCATGTTGTAACCAGTTCTACGATTAAATCGCAGGCGATTTCCATATCCGGTACCGAAACCCATTCTTTAACGCTGTGAAAGTTCCGGCCCCCCGTAAAGATATTGGGGGTGGGAACCCCCAATTCGGTAAGCCGGGAACCGTCGGTACCACCCCGGATAGGTTTACGGGAAAGGCTAATCCCCAGGCGGCGGGCCGCCTCTTCCAGTTTGGCAAGAACTTCCGGGCGGCGGCTTATCTGTTCCTTCATATTATAGTACTGAGCCGTTACATCCACCTTGACCGTCCCGCCGGGAAATTGGGCCTCCACAGCCCGGGCAAATAGTTCCAGGGCGGCAATGCGCTCCTTGGCCCGGTTAAGGTCAAAGTCCCTGATATACAGTTCCAGTGCCGCCTCTTCAAGGCCCCCGGAAATTTCTGTGGGGCAGTAGTAGCCGTAATAGCCGTCGGTGGCCTCGGGACTTTCCGATCGGGGAAGCATCGTGGCAAAGGCGGCGGCCATAAGGCAGGCATTGGCAAGTTCCCCCCGGGCCTGTCCCAGGTGTATTACTTTGCCGGAAAAATAAACCTTGGCCATATACGCGTTAAAACATTCCGATTCTACTTCCCCCATAGCGCCGCCGTCCAGGGTATAACAGGCCTTAAGGTCCCCCAGTTTTTCTTGGGGAAAAAAGGGAAGCCCCTTACCGGTTTCCTCGTCGGGGGAAAAGATAAGAACCACCGGACCGTGCTTTAGTTCCCGGCGAGCCATAAGGCGCCCGGCGGCGGTGATGATCTCCGCAATTCCCGCCTTATCATCGGCCCCCAAAAGGGTGGTTCCGCCGGTGTGGATGATCATCTTTCCCTTTTGGGCGGCCAGGCCGGGATCCGCCTCCGGGTCCAGAACAGGGGACCCGGGCAGCGGCGCCGTGGCTTCTGAGCCGCCGCTCACGGCAGCGCCATTGCCGAAGATCGCGCCGCCAAGAACTATTTTTTTCCCGTCATACCGCTCCACCACCACGGGTTTAACATCCCGGCCCGGTACATCCTGGGCGGTATCCAGATGAGCCATAAACCCAAGGAGCGGTTTTGACTCGTATCCGGAACTGGCAGGCAGCCGGGCGATCACATAGCAGTGTTCGGTTAATTCCACATTGCCTATCCCCAGATTCCGTAATTCTTCTACTAAAAGCCGGGCCAATTCCCATTGACCAGGACTGGAAGGGGTTGCTTCCACGTGCTTGTCGCTGGTGGTCCATATCCGCACGTACCGCAGAAAACGGTCAAGCAATGAATCGGCCATACTTTCCATGGTTCAAACTATAGCACTAACGGGGGTTTTAAAATATACTGGAACTACATGCTTATACCGGAATTTCCCGACTTCGTACCACTTACCTATAAACTACGTACCGAAATGCATCCCCAACTGCCCATGACCGTGGACGGGGTATCGGAGTATACCTTTGCGAATCTGTTCCTATTCAGAAAACGGTACCAATACCAGGTTGCCCGGGTACGGGAAAAAACCTTTATTTTATCGGGAATACAACCTCCCCATTCCGAGGGGGAGCAAGAACGAAAATTTTTCTGTACTCCCTGTGCGGTTCCCGGCAGGGGTGTTCTGGAAGAACTCTTTAAAACCCATGATTTTTGGAAAGGAATTTCCGATTCCCTCCTTACTTCCGGCCGAAACCATATGGAAGAGTGGGGCATTGAATTTACCGAAGACAGGGACAATTTTGATTACCTGTATTTACGCAGCGATCTGGCGGAATTAGCGGGGAAAAAATACCATAAAAAACGAAACCTGGTAAGTCAATTCCAGAATACCTACAAATCCTGGGAAGCAAAGCCCCTTAGCGCGGAATTGTTTCCTGTGGCTATGAAGATCCTGGAAGAATGGCGGGATCAAAAAGGTTTTGACGGCGATTTTGTAGCCGCTTCGGAAGCCCTGGAGCACTTTAGAGGCCTTTTTCTTCACGGTAAGGTATACTGGGTGGAGGGGAAGCCTGCGGCCTGGTGTTTGGGGGAACGTCTTGCCCGGGGCCGGATGTTTGCCGTTCATTTCGAAAAAGCCCTGGAAGAATTTAAGGGTATATACCAGTTTATCAATCAACATTTTGCCGCCTCCCTTCCAACATATTATATTCATATTAATAGGGAGCAGGACCTGGGGAATGAAGGGCTTCGGCAGGCTAAGATGACCTACCGGCCCTGCGGGTTTGTCCGGAAATATACCGCCGTTCTTCATTAGCGGAGTATGCCGGGGTAAAAAAAGGCAGTTCCGTAAAAGCTGGTTTAAACGGTACTGCCCGGATTCGCAGAATGAAGATCCGCAAAATGTTTAAGAATAACTTGACTAGCGTGGCAAGAATAGTTATTTTCAATGGTGGAGAGAAGCAGATTCATGTCAAAGCATCAAAAAATTGAAGAGCAAGAGCTAGAAACCACGGAAAATTCACCAAAAACCGGCGAAGCTGCCACAGAAATGGCGGAGAACGGCCTGATTTTTCAGGATTCTGAGGGGAAGGGGGGGGCAGATCCTTCTTCCGACCCGCAGGGAGCGGAAAATTCGCCAAAAGACAGCCCCGGGGAAGAGACCGCCTGCCAGGAGGCCCGGACTCTGGAGGAAAAAAACGCGGAACTGGAAGCAAAATTGGCGGCAGTCAATGATCAGTACCTGCGGAAAGCCGCGGAATTTGAAAATTTCCGCAAGCGGATGAACCAGGAAAAGCAGAACGCCATTGACTTTGCAAACCAAAGCCTGCTTTTGGATCTAATTTCGGTCATAGATGACTTTGAACGGGCCATTAAGGCCGCCGAAACCCAGCGGGAAGAGGCCGGGAACGACGGCGAACGGATTGCCGCCGGCTACCGCAGTCTTTTCGAGGGGATCGGGATGATCGAAAAAAACCTGGTTACCCTGCTCGAAAACAAATGGGGGCTGACGCGTTTTGATTCCGCCGGAGAGAGCTTTGATCCAAACCGCCATGAGGCCATTATGATGGAAAAATCTGCGGATGTCCAAGAACCAGCGGTAACCGAAGAGTTTATTAAAGGGTATATCCTAAAAGACAGGGTTATACGGCCTGCAAAAGTAAAGGTCGTTATGCCGGAATAGATACTTTTACACACTAATAAGGGAGAACATATCATGGGAAAGATAATTGGCATTGACCTGGGAACTACCAATTCCTGCGTCGCGGTCCTGGAAGGCGGAGAACCGGTGGTAATCCAAAATTCCGAAGGAGGCCGTACTACCCCGTCTATCGTTGGTTTTACCAGTAAGGGTGAACGGGTAATAGGACAGCCCGCCAAAAACCAGATGATCACTAATCCGGAAAATACCGTCTACTCAATCAAGCGTTTTATGGGCCGCCGTTATTCCGAAGTGGGCAACGAAATGAAGCTGGTCCCCTATAAGGTAACCGAACAGGGGGACGATGTCCGGGTAGACATCGAGGGGAAAAAGTATTCTCCCCAGGAAATTTCCGCCTTTGTACTGCAGAAAATGAAAAAGACCGCCGAAGACTACCTGGGAGAACCGGTAACCGAGGCGGTTATCACCGTGCCGGCCTACTTTAACGATGCTCAGCGCCAGGCCACTAAAGATGCGGGAAAGATCGCCGGTCTGGAGGTAAAACGGATTATCAACGAACCCACCGCAGCTTCTCTGGCCTTTGGATTCAACAAGGAAATGAAACAGGATAGGATGATTGCCGTCTACGATCTGGGGGGCGGTACCTTTGATGTTTCGATCCTGGAACTGGGAGAAGGGGTCTTTGAAGTAAAGTCTACCAACGGCGATACCCACCTGGGAGGTGATGATTTTGACCGCCGAATTCAGGAATGGCTTATTGCGGAGTTTAAAAATGATACGGGAATAGACCTTTCCCAGGACCGGATGGCCCTGCAGCGCCTGCGGGAAGCGGCGGAAAAAGCCAAGATAGAACTTTCGGCCATGCAGACCACGGAGCTTAACCTGCCCTTTATTACCGCTGACCAAAGCGGGCCGAAACACCTGCAGAAATCCCTTACCAGGGCAAAATTTGAACAAATGGTGGCGGATCTTTTGGAACGGTCCAAAGAACCCTGTAAAAAAGCCTTGGCCGATGCGGGGCTTACCGCCGATGATATCCACGAGGTAATTCTGGTGGGAGGTTCTACCCGAATTCCCGCGGTTCAGCAAATTGTAAAGGATCTGTTTAAACACGAACCCAACAAGGGGGTAAATCCCGATGAAGCGGTGGCCATAGGAGCGGCTATTCAGGGAAGCATCCTTGCGGGAGACGTAAAGGATGTACTACTACTGGATGTTACGCCCCTTTCTTTGGGAATCGAAACTCTGGGCGGGGTAATGACCCGGCTTATTCCCCGGAATACTACCATTCCCACCAGAAAGAGCCAGATCTTTTCCACCGCGGCGGATGGACAGACAGCGGTTTCCATCCAAGTGCTACAGGGTGAACGGGAAATGGCAAATCAAAACAGGGTTCTGGGCCGGTTTGACCTGGTAGGCATACCTCCCGCTCCCCGGGGGGTTCCCCAGATCGAGGTAACCTTCGATATAGACGCCAATGGCATTGTTCATGTTTCCGCCAAAGACCTGGGTACCGGGAAGGAACAGAAGATCCGCATAGAAAGTTCTTCGGGTCTTTCGGATTCCGACATCGATCGGATGGTGAAGGAAGCGGAACTTCATGCGGAAGAAGACAAAAAGGAACGGGAACGGGCGGAGGTTCGTAATGAAGCGGATTCTATGATCTACGGAACCGAAAAGAACCTTAAAGATCTGGGGGACAAGGTTAATGCCGCTGATAAGGCAAAAACCGAAGAGGCCCTGGCGGATCTAAAAAAAGCCCTGGAGGGGGGGGATATCCAGGCCATAAAGGACAAGACCGAAGCGCTTAAGCAAGCGTCGTACAAAATTGCCGAGGAGATCTACAAACAGCAGGCCGCGGCGGGCCAGAAACCGCCCGGGGGAGAACCCGGCATGGGCGGGGCGGGTCCCGATATGGGGAGCAATACTAAGAGCGCCGAAGACGCCGATTACGAGGTTGTGGACGACAAGTAATTTCGGGCATGCGATTTTCTTCGGCGTCTTTGGCCAAAAGCTCCGGGAACCCATCGGGATTTCCGGAACCTCTCCATAGACTAGCTTGTCAGGTAAGGATTATTGAATGGCTAAACGTGATTACTATGAAGTACTGGGTATACAAAAAAACGCCTCTAAAGATGAAATAAAAAAAGCATACCGTAAGCTGGCCATTCAATATCATCCCGATAAAAATCCAGGAAACCGGGAAGCGGAGGAACGGTTTAAAGAAGCTACGGAGGCCTATGAAATTCTTGGCGATGACCAGAAGAAGGCCGCGTATGATCAGTTTGGGTTTGCCGGGGTTGACGGTATGGCCGGTCAGGGGGATTTTTCTCAAACCTTCCGGGGTTTTGAAGATATTTTTGGCGATTTCTCCGGCATCTTTGATACCTTTTTTGGCGCCGGAGGCCGCCGGTCTTCCGGCGCCGGCGGGGCCCGTCAGGGCTCGAATCTTCGTTACGATATTGAAATTCCCTTTAAAGACGCCGTCTTTGGTACCAAGGTGGAAATTCAGTATACAAAAAACGACGCATGCCCCACCTGCAAGGGTACCGGTGCGGAGGGCGGATCGGGAAAGAAGGTTTGCCCCGTTTGCCAGGGCTCGGGACAAGTACGGCATAGTCAGGGCTTTTTTTCCGTGGCTTCTACCTGCCACAACTGCCATGGGGAAGGGTACATTATCGAAAAACCCTGCCGGGACTGCGGGGGAAGCGGAACCCAGCGCAAACGGCAAAAGATCATGGTTACCATTCCGCCGGGGGTGGAAAACGGTAAACGGGTAGTCATACCACGGCAGGGCGACGCCGGTCCCGGTGGCGGCCCCCCGGGGGATCTGTATGTCTTTATTAGGATAAAAGCCCACGAATTTTTTGAACGGCAGGATTTGGACCTGTACTGCGCCGTGCCCATTTCGATTACCCAGGCGGCCCTGGGGGCAGATGTCCATGTTAATACCCTGGAAGGAAAAACCCTTAAGGTTAAAATTCCCCCGGGGACGGCTAACGGCAAACTGCTGCGGATCCGCGATGAGGGGGTCCCCTCCGGTGGACGCCGGGGATCCCTGTGGATTAAGCTGATGGTTCAAGTGCCCGCCCGCCTTTCAAAACGGGGCAGGGAACTTCTGGAAGAGTTTTCCCGCATAGAGGGGGAAAACGATTCACCCAAGCCCATACCCCTTTCCGAGATGGCCGAATAGGGGCGGAGAAAACCCGCCGGGGATTAAAATACGATGTGGGTAAATTTTTGATCCAGCAGAATCAGCAGTCCCAGTATGGCGGTATAAACGGCAAACCCCACTAATGAACGTTCCCGTATAATTCTGAGCATTAGCGTTATGGTGGCAAAACCAACAAGCGCCGCCGCCAGAGTTCCTGCAATAAGGGCCATGGGGCTAAACCCCCGGATAAGCTCATTGGTCACTGCGGGGTTAACGCTTTCAAAACGAGAAATCTCGTACAATTCTTTTAGTTGAAGCACCAGGGCTCCCAGAATTGCCGGAACAGAAAGAAGAAAAGAAAACCGGGCTACCAGGTTCCGTTCCAGTTTTCGGGAAAGAGCGCCGGAAATAGTAAACCCAGCCCTTGATATTCCCGGTATAATGGCAATACCCTGAAGGCCCCCGATAAACACCGCATCAAACCAATCCATTTCCGCATCGTTCCGGGGATTTCCGGGGCGGCGGGAGAGGTATTCCGAAACAAAAAGGGCCAGGGCGGTTAAAAGAAAAGCCTGTCCCAGCCAACGGCCGGAGGCAAAACTTTGTTCAATTTGGTCCTTAAAAATAAGGGCAATGGCCACGGTAACTGCCGTGGCCATTATAAGCAGGGCGCTAAGCCGCTGAAAGGGACGGCGGATAAGGTTCCACAGATCCCGGCGTAGCACCACCACCACCGCCAGGAGGGTTCCCCCGTGAAGCAGGGTATCAAAAAACAGAGCCGGGGTGGATATACCCAGAATTTTTTGAACCAGCACCAAATGTCCGGAACTGCTTATGGGAAGAAATTCCGTTAAACCCTGAACTATTCCTAGAAAGATCGCTTCGATAATACTCATATATAATTACCTAAGAATTACCCATTTGCCGTCAATTTTTGCAAAGTATAGGTCCAGATCGTGACGCAGGGTCCTTCGGCCTTCCCGCCAGGTAATTACCAGAGCCGGTTCAGGGAATCCTATACGGCCCTGGACCACCTTTACCAGCCTGTCATCGGCGGTGGAAAAATAACCATAACGCCCGTAAAAGGGCCGGACGGTATAGGCTTCCTTTTCCATAAGATCCCCGTAAACGGCGGCCATTTCTGTTCTAATGGCTGAGGCAGAGGTAAACCGGGCAGCGGCAAGGTCGGCGTACTTAACCCTAAAAATGTTGTTAATCCCAGCAAGATTTTTTTCGGCAAAGGCCCTTCGCAGGTCTTCGGCCAGGGCGGCGATTTCTTCCTGATCCGCCTGAGACAGGGTTCCGGCGGAAGAGATAACCTTTTCTGCCTTTTCTACTAGTACCCGGGGAAAAACCACGGGTTTAAAGGTTTCGGAGATAGTATATGGATAGGAAGCGGCCACATCGGCTGCCGCGGCGGTGGGCCACCGGTATTCCCGCAGAATTGTATCATTGGCAAAAAGCGTAAATGAAGCGGAAGATGTTCCCGGGGCAAACTTTACTCCCTCGGGCCAAGTGATGCTTATGACAAGCTCGTTATCCCCCGAAACCATCCAATCGTTAATATCCACCTGGGATGAGTGAGTTTTTCCCTCCACCACAAGTAGTTCGGCGCCATTTACCAGCAGATTAAAGCCCACAATATTGGAAGACACCTCAAGATAATAGCGGTAAATCCTTTGGGGAGATCGTTCTGTAAGTTTTGGAGGGGCAGAGCCCCCCTCTGAATGAACGCAGGCAACAAATACCATAAGGGCCAGCAAGGCCCCGCCAAGAAATTTCATACTCCACTATACCAAATCCTGATTGCTTTGATTAGCCCCCTCTACAGCAAACCCAGAATTATTTGTCACGCAAGAAACAGCTTTTATTCGGAAGTCTGGTTTAATCAGCCCTTCGGGCCGGCAATTGGAAGAACGGTTCATACGCCGCCATACAGTGGCGTAAAATTGTATCCCGTTGTAAACTACGTTTATGCGCTTGCACCACGGAGGCTTATTATTGCCTGGCAAAGAAAAATATATGGCATAAAAAAGGATTATCTTAACAACCGGCAAAAAATTGATTTACCGTAAACCGGCCTGGGGGCCGGTTATAACCGGAACTCCTGCGCTTCAAAAGAAAGCCCTAGGGATACGCTAAAAAACCAGATGCGGCGGGCTAAAGCTTATCGGTTCTTAAGCCAGCCAGGAGCGGCCCCGTTTAAGCGCCGCGCCGGGAAATCTGGCATTGATCTTAAGAATCGATTGCTCTAATTGTTCTTCCCTTTCTTTAGCCTCATTAAAAAATTCTTTTTGTTGCAGAGTGTCTTTTGTTTCCAGACTGCCAAGCCCCGCCCCAAGGAGCCGTATGCCCTGTCCAGCCCTGTATTTCCTGCGAAACAGGGCAAGAAGTTTTTCATAAAATTCATTTAGGGTTCCCAGGGGAGTTTGAAATGTTTCCCGGCCGCTTATGGTAGAAAAATCTTCCCCGTAGCGGATCTTGATAAAAATCGTCCTGCTTTGAAACTCCGTTTGGAGCAGCCTAAAAAACACTTCTGAGGCAATGTCAAAAAGCTGGGTCTCTATTTCAAATTCGTCGTATAGATCATAGGAAAAAGTCCGTTCGGCGCTCATGGAACGGCTTTCCCGCTCGGCTTCAAAAGTTTCCGCCGCTTCGCCCCGGACGGCGCGGTAAATAAAATCGCCAAAGGATTGTCCAAATACGGAAACGCTAAGTTTCCGGGAAAGTCGGTGAAGATCCGCACAGGTTTTAAATCCGTGCCGGGCAAACAGTTCCTGGGTCTTTCCGCCGGCGCCCCAAATCTTGCTTACCGGCAAAGAAAGCATAAATTGCTCTTCCTGCCCCGGGGGAACAACATACAATCCGTTAGGCTTTGACATTCCCGAAGCAATCTTTGCCACATACTTGTTGGAAGCAACTCCCGCCGATACGGTAAGACCAGTTTCTTCATAGACCGCCTTCTTAAGTTTTTTGGCCAGAATTTCCGGCGGACCAAACAATTTTTCCATTCCCGTAATATTTAAAAAGGCTTCGTCTACAGAAAGCTGCTGAAGTTCCGGGGAAAATTCGGCAAATACCGCCATTACCTCTTTCGATTTTTCCCGGTATCGCTTCATATTTCCCCGCAGGTATATGCCGCCGGGACAGAGTTTTACGGCCTGTACCAAAGGCATGGCGGAATGGACCCCCCAGGCCCGGGCTTCATAGGAAGCGGTGGACACGACACTGCGCCTGTCTCCGGGAAGTCCCCCCACTATAACGGGCTTTCCCCGGTATTCCGGATGATCCAGCTGTTCCACCGCGGCATAAAAGGCATCCATATCCGCATGAATAAAACAGTTCATTTTTTATTGCGCCAGGGCCCTTTCCACTAGGGTTAAATCCTGCATCAGCCGGTTTTCTCCGGGGAATTCGGCCAGGGCCTTCTGTATAAATTCCCGGGCGCCCCCGTAATCCCGTTTGTTAAAAAGGGACGCAAACTGGTTGTGGAGTTCCCCCACCCTGTTTTGGCGGAAGGTTCTATGGGCCGACTCAAGCCTGGTGTTTGATCCGTACTTTTCTATGGCGTTCCTCAACCATTCCATACCGCGTATCCAATCCCCGGAACGCCCTATCCGTTCCGCCTCTTTAAGCACCGCGGTGGTCCGCATTTCTTCCCGGCGCAGTTCCGGCAATCGTTCCCAAATTCGGGCAAGAAAGGCCAACGCTGCCTCCGCTTCGCCAGGATTTTTAATCCCGTTAATCATCTCTGCCCCTTCCGCTTCAAGTACAATTAATTCCAGAGCCTGGTATTGGCCGGGGCTAAGTTTTTCTTTTACCGCTCCCAGGGTGTTCAGGGCGGTTCGGGCATCGGTGATCTTTCTGGAACGGATAAGTTTTACCAGCTTATTGTTTATCGCCGCATAGATAAATTCCTGCCACTGTTCCCGGCTGGGAAACCGGGATCCTGCATACAGGGCCCAGGCCAGGGCTTCATCTTCCTTTCCGGTCTTTACAAGATGGGAGCCAAAATTAAAAAGCCGGTTCATTATATCCCTGTGGGGGTCTTCAAAAAAATCGGCCCTGCTCTGATCTGCCTCTCCGGCGGAACTGTCCGCCGTTCCCCGGAGCAGAACCGCCCTGTTTATTGCCAGGGGAACCGCTTCGGCATAGTGGTTTCCCCGCTCCAAAATTGAAATACGGTTAGAGAGGATCAACGAAACCATCTCCGGTGCATTAATTGCCACCCGGTCCCGGTAATTCCGGGCGGGTACATAGACAAAGCCCGTGGTCTTTCCAAAATTGTCGTGGAATTCTCTGCGGTTCCCCGGATCAAACCCGTAGGGGTTGGTGGTTTCTACATCCACCGGGGCGGATCCCGTATTCACCGTTACAAAGGCATGATCCTTGGTAACCACGCCGCTTATATCAAGGTCCACGGAAAATCCCAAAACCATGTACAGCACCGCGGAAGAAACACAGTTATACCGGCCCGAAACAAAGATTTCGTCCACCCTGGTTTGATATTCCGAATAGGATTTTAAAAACCGCCGGTGAAGAAAGGTAAGCACATATTCGGCCCGCCCTCTGCTTTGCGAAGGAAGATCCGGCATGGCGGTTAATTCTTCCACCGCCGCGGTAATGCGGTCTACCAGGGCGGCGGCCTTTTCTTCCGCCCCCGGACCGGTGTTAAGAGAAGATGCCCACAGCGCCGCCGCCGCTATATCCCGCCAGTAATCCCGGCTGTTTTGGGAACTGACAAGCCGGTGATATTCGTAGGCATTGGGGGACGCCTCCAGGGAGGGAAACTGGGAAAATCCCAAAGACGGAAGGAATACTAGTCCGGTAAAAAAAAAGAGATAGTTCATCACTTAACATTATACCACACTTTTATTAAAATAATATTATGACCCATTACGATGCGGATCTTTTAATTATAGGAGCAGGTCCCGCGGGGCTTAGCGCCGCCCAGTACGGCTCCCGGGCAAATCTTAAAGTTCTGGTCCTGGAGCAGATGGCTCCGGGCGGACAGGCCTTGAACATTGATGTATTGGAAAATTATCCCGGCAATGTGGCCCGGGGGGATACCCCCCCCCGTTCGGGGTTTGAATTTTCCGCGGACCTTCACCGGCAGGCCGAGGCTTTCGGAGCGAAATTTATTTTGGAGGGGGCCAAAAACCTGGCCCGGGAAGGGGGACTGTTTGCCGTAACCCTAAGCGGTGGCAGCACGCTTCACACCCCTGCATTGATCCTGGCCACCGGCGCTTCCCGGCGCAAACTGGAAGTTCCGGGAGAAACCGAACTGTCCGGCCGGGGTGTTTCGTACTGCGCCACCTGCGACGGTCCTTTTTTTAAAGACAAACGGATTCTTGTGGTAGGGGGCGGAGATTCGGCATGCGATGAAGCCCAATACCTAAGCCGCCTTAGCGAAAGGGTGATCATGATTCACCGTAAAAGCATGTTCCGGGCCCAGGGCTCCCTGGCGGAACGGGTTTTGGCTAATCCCCGCATTACGGTGCTGTTTAATACCAGGCTTCTGGCCATTAAAGGGGATGCCCGGGTTACATCGGTGATCCTGGAAGGGCCGGAGGGTTCCCGGGAAGAACCCATGGACGCGGTATTTATCTTTGCCGGCTCAATCCCGCAAACCTCCTTGGCGGCGGCTCTGGGGCTAAGACTGGACGAGGCAGGCTATGTTATCACCGACGAGACCATGGCGGCGTCCATACCGGGACTTTTTGCCGCAGGGGATGTGCGTTCTTCCCCCTTTCGCCAGGTGGTGGTGGCGGCCGGCGAGGGGGCAGTGGCGGCCCATTGCGCCGCCGCATACATTGACAGGATCAGGGGGCTACACTATCAGTAAACCCTGCCATACATGCGGGGGCGGCGCGATGCCATGAATATGTGGAAAAAAATTTCCCGGCGTACCGTTCCGGCCGCGGAAGCTTTTTTGCGGGAACGGGAACCCTACTGTGTGGGAGCCTCGTTCCGGTTTATCACACGGACAAATCAGGACCATATTTGGCTAACAGGGAACGGGGGACTCCAGGGCGTTCTTATATACGCCCACCGGATCCTCTATCCGGTATTCCGGTTTTTCCGGAACCCCATTCTTCCCCCCTTTTTTTCTTTGCTTATGAACCGCCAGCCCCTCCACGCCATGCAGGGCCTTGCGGCGGATATGGACCTGCTGGAACCGGAGCTTACCAGGAAGGGCCTGCGTACCGGGGAAAAATATGACTACGAGCTGCGCAGCCTTGCCTGGGACGATCGGGACGCCAAAGAACAAACACCCCCTACGGCCATGGAAAGTTTTACCGGCCCCCGGGGGCTTATTATCCGCAGGCCCCGGGTATCGGATCTGGACGGGATCTTTCCCCTCCAGAAAGGGTATGAACAGGAAGAAGTTTTGCCCCGGGGCTCGGCGTTTAACCCCGCCGCATGCCGCCGGTCCCTGGAACAGCTGGTTTCCACGGATTTGATCCTCATCGCCGAATTAAAGGGCTCTGTGGTGGGGAAGATCAACATCAACGCCCAATCCTTTAGCTGCCTCCAGATCGGGGGGGTCTATGTGTTGCCCGAATTCAGGAACCGGGGCATTGCCCAGGCTATGACCGCCGGAATAATCCGGGCACTGCATCCTTTGCAAAAAAAATTTACCCTCTTTGTTAAAAAGGCAAATCTTCCGGCCCTAAAGGCATACGACAACCTAGGCTTTGTTAAAATTGCCGATTACCGGATCAATTATTATTGATACGCGGACAACGGCCCTTTTCATGCGCGTGTAAACCAGTACTCTACGAACCTGGATTCATCAAGGAATACGCATTTTCCCCGGACCCTTAGCGTACTGTAACAAGCTCGTAGTTCCCGCTGCCCAGGCCTATTTTTTCGGCGTGTTCTATCTGTGTCTGCCAGCGGGTAGTAGGGTGCAAATCCGCCAAATAATCGCTAAAACCCCGGGCATCCCTGTGGGTCCGCTCCCTTTCTCCCAGTATGCTGGTTTCCACCGCCGGGGCCTGGTTTACCGCATCGATGCAGGCCTTGTCCAGGGCCACCGGATCAAACCCCGCAAAGATCCCGATATCCGGCACAATGGCCGCATCACTTTCGTTATGACAGTCGCAATAGGGGGAAACCTGGTTTACCACGTTGATATGGAAATTGGGCCGTCCGGCCAGCACCGCCAGGGCATATTCGGCAATCTTGCAGTTTAGGGCCTCGTTGCCGGAATCCCAATGACAGGAAATAGCATGGAAATTACATGCCCCAATACAGCGGCCGCAGCCCACACAAATACCCGGTTCGATCCGGGCCTTTTTATCTGTCCCAAAGGTAATGGCCTTTTCGTTACAAAATTTTGCGCAAACCCGGCAGCCCGTACAGGCGCTTTGGTCCACCTCGGGTTTGCTGTCGTTGTGCATCTGCATCTTTCCCGCCCGGCTACCGCTTCCCATGCCGATATTTTTTAGGGCCCCGCCAAAACCGGTGTTTTCATGGCCCTTGAAATGACTCAGGGAAATAATGATATCCGCATCCATAATAGCCCTGCCAATTTTTGCGGTCTTACAGTAAATCCCGCCCGTAACCGGCACTTCCACATCATCAAGTCCCTTAAGACCGTCGGCGATAATGTTTTGGCACCCCGTAGAAAAGGGGGTATAGCCGTTTTCAAAGGCCGCATCCATGTGGACCAGCGCGTTGTTCCGCCGGCCCACATACAGGGTATTGCAGTCCGTAAGAAAGGGCATGCCGCCCCGGGCCTTTATCATATCCGCCACCACCTTAGCAAAGTTGGGCCGCAGAAAAGCCAGGTTCCCCGGTTCGCCAAAATGGATTTTAATGGCCGCATATTTCCGGGTAAAATCAATTTGTCCAATCCCCGCGGCGCTTATAAGCCGTTCCATTTTGGCAAGCAGGCTTTCCCCTACCTGAGTTCGCATGTTGGTAAAATACACCTTTGACGCCGCCATTCTTTACCTCCTTAAGATAGACCCTGGATTTGGATTGCAGGCGGTTATTGATTTTTTTTAGTTATCTTTGCCCAGGTATCCCGAAGGCCCACGGTTTTATTATATACGGGCCTATCGCCAGTGTTTCCTTCTTCCCCCGCTTCGGACGGACAATCCCGGACAAAATAACCCAGCCGTTCAAACTGAAACCGCTCCCCGGGCTTTGCGACAGCCAGGCAGGGTTCCCCATAGGCCGTTGAAATTATTTCCAAAGATTGGGGGTTCAGGTTGTCCAGGAAAGACCCCGGCGCAGCTTCCGTCCCTCCGGGTTCCCGGGGAGAACGGACCGGCACCTCCATAGGTTTTTCGGCGCTAAAAAGGTAATCATACAGCCGCACTTCCAAGGGAACCGCATCGGCCGCGGAAAGCCAGTGTATGGTCCCCCTTACCTTGCGGTTATCGGAAGCATTACCGCCCTTGGTTTCCGGATCGTAGGTACAGCGGACCGCCTGTACAGTACCCGCCGGGTCCTTGTCGCAGCCCGTACAGGTAACAATATACCCGTAGCGAAGCCGCACCGAATTCCCGGGGAACAGGCGAAAATATTTAGGGGGGGGAACTTCTTCAAAATCGTCCTGTTCTATCCACAGTTCCCTACTAAAACGTATGACCCGGGTTCCGGCCCCTTGATCCTCGGGATTGTTTACCGCCTCCAGGTCTTCGGTTTTTCCCTCCGGCCAATTTTCAATGATAAGCTTTAGGGGCCTAAGCACCGCCATGGCCCGGCGGCTTGTTTTGTTTAAATTTTCCCGCAGGCAGTATTCAAGAAACAGTATATCCACGGTACTGTCGGTTTTGGCGATCCCGATTTGGGACACAAAGTTCCGCAGGGCTTCGGGAGTATATCCCCGCCGGCGGAGCCCCGCCAGAGTAGGCATCCGGGGATCGTCCCAGGCGGAAACGTGTTTTTCCTGGACCAGCCGTAACAGGTAACGTTTGCTCAGGACCGTGCGGGTTAGGTTAAGCCGGGCAAATTCAATCTGCCGTGACGGGAACACCTCCGCCTCCCGGATAAACCACTCATACAGGGGCCGGTGAATCTCGTATTCCAGGGAACAGAGAGAATGGGTTATCCTTTCTTTGGCGTCCGACAGGGGATGCTGAAAATCGTACATGGGATAGATGCACCACCTGTTTCCCGTCCGGTAATGGGTATCCCGCCGTATACGGTACATTACCGGGTCCCTCATAAGCAGGTTTGGATCCCCCATATCGATCTTGGCCCGCAGAGTTTTTGACCCATCGGCAAATTCCCCCCCCCTCATCCGGGCAAAGAGGTCCAGGTTTTCCTCCACCGGACGATCCCGCCAGGGGCTATTCCGTCCGGGAGGGGTCTGGGTGATATTATGTTTATCCGGAACCGCCGTTCCCCGGTATTCGCTTATTTCTTCTTCGGAAAGATCGTCCACATAGGCATGTCCTTTTTTAATGATCTTAACGGCTAATTCGTAAAGGTATTCGTAATAATCCGAAGCATAATATTCCCGATCCTCCCAGTCAAAGCCAAGCCACCGTACATCCCGCTTAATCGCTTCCACATAGGAGATGTCTTCTTTTTCGGGATTGGTGTCGTCAAACCGGAGGTTACACTTACCCCCAAACCGTTCCGCCATGATAAAATCCAGCATCATAGCCTTGCAGTGCCCTATGTGGAGCCAGCCGTTTGGTTCCGGGGGAAACCGGGTGTGGACATAGGTAAAACGCCCCGAGGCAAGATCTTCCTTAATAAATTCGCTGATAAAATCTGATCCCCCCGGCGTTTCGGGGTTTGGTTTTTTTGCAGTTTCTTCCATGGTTTGCAATCCTATTTGTTTCCTGTGATATGTTCCTATGCGCTTCCGGCAAGACATAAAAGCCCTAGGGAAGCGAAAAACACCGGGTTTTTCAGCGGGTCCCTAGAAATCGGTTAAATAACAGATCCCAAGGAACAATACCGCCCGCTGGGTTTCCTTGTCC
>JAISOA010000102.1 GCA_031275945.1 Spirochaetaceae bacterium | reverse complement strand
CACCGTGGACGTGCTGGTGGCCGCAGAGATTGGCAGGATACAGCTTCCGATTAAAGAGGTAGTATCCCTTAGGATAGGGGACATTGTAAATCTGTACAATGTACGGGTCGGGGATCCCTACTCCCTTAATATCGGGCACAAGAAAAAATTTCTTTGCCGGCCGGGGGTTATCGGCAAAAAAATGGCGGTCCAGATAATCAAGAAACTTGAGAATATCGAACAGGAAGAATTTGAAGAACTGGATTCAGAAATTGAATAGAGTTGTTCGGAACCTTCAGTTTCTGAACAACAACCGCTTAAAAACCGCAAAATGCGGAGCATTTTGCCTGGACTTGGCGGTTAAAGCCCGTTGGACTTTAACCAGCGCTAACCGCGGGTTAGCAGATAACCAACTCAGGTTATCTCACAAGTCCAATAATCCCCCGCGGACAAAACCGTCGGCGGATCTAGTCCATGGTGTATAAAGGGGGAATAGGATGAAAAAAAGAAACGGCATTTTTTTCCTTTTTCTTCTGGTGGCGGCCCAGGGCCTTTTGGGCCAGAATTTTTCCAGGGTCCTGGAAATAAAAAACAGGCGCATGAACGGCCAGGATGTCCGGCGCATACAAAACCGGCTTTTGTCCCTGGGGTTTAAAAAACTAGGCGAAGCCGACGGCTGGTACGGCCCCTTGACGGCGGGAACGGTAAAAACCCTTCAGGGTTTTTTAGGGTTTCCCCGGGATGGCCGGGTAACCATGGATTTTTGGAATGTTGTGTTTGATGCCAAACAGGAGGCTCTTTTAAAGAATATAAGCGCCATCGACAATTATAACCAAAATCTTTTTAAGTTGACCAACAAACGGACGGGGACAGACGCCGATTTTGATGATATCCTGTCTTCCACCTTGAACGGCGAGGTAAAAATCGTTCTTTTTCAGCATATCAACGAGGGCCTTCCCATATTCCGGTTTAAGGTTTATTATCTGGCGGATATAATCTTTATTGTCCAGGATGTGTATTACGGTGATTACCGGACCCGGATTTTTATGAAAAATGCCTACGGGCTTTTTGAACTAAGGAACGGAGTACCGATATCCTCCGATCCGGCCCTGGAGGGGATATTAAAAAGAATCCAGGATCATTTAGCGGCAGCGCCCTAAGGCGCTTCAGGAAACCCGGTGGAAACAAAAAACGTAAAACTAATAAAGTTCCTTTTTTGGGCGGGCCTTTTTTTACTCCCCGATCTTTGTTTTACCCAATCCCGTATCCGGGTAATCGGCTCCCTTCCCTGCGGTGAAACAAGGGCCCTGTACAACATCCAGATCGGCGCGTTTAGGGTTGCCGCTAACGCCGAACGGGCCTTTAAAATTTTAGAATCCGCCGGCTTTGCCGCCGGCTTTGAATCCTGGGGAGGCTTTACTAGGGTATTTGTTCCCCGGGTCCCCGCATCGGAGATCCCCGGGTACCTACGCCGCCTGGAACAGGCCGGTTTTACCGAGGCGATTATCAGGGAAAACGCCGGGGGGCCTGTTCCGGACGGAAGGGGGCACTCCCCGGCCTTTGCAAACGGTCCTCCGGGCCCTATACAGAATAACTCCGCACGGGGCGGCGCCGTACAGGATAGCGCCGTAGAGAACACCTCTGTGCAGGACGGCGCCGCACAGGATCGTTCCGCGAGCCCCCCCTCGGATACGGCGAAGGCGGAAACGCCGGATCTGCATACCCTTGAACCGGCTCCTATAGATCTTTCCCGCAGAACCGAATTGCTCTGCCGTTCCTGGCGGTCCTTAAAACTGGATGGTAAAGACATTCAGGGAACCGGACCGGATCATATCATTACCTTTTTTGCCGACGGCGGGTTTTTTATTTCGTATATGGACAAGCGCCGTTCCGCCGAAGAGGGGCAATGGAAATGGAAGGACGATACGTCCTCCGATTTTTTGTACAGCTGGAATAATTGGAAAACCTTTGCGGTGGATCGGATCCTGGAACTTTCGGAAGACCGCCTAAGGGATCAATGGGGGCTGGAAAATCTGGAAAAACCCCAAATATGGGAGTCCCTTCCCGGGATTGGCCTCCACGACTAAGAAGGATATGGATGCCGGGACCGGGTAGAGGCCCCGGATATTAGCTCTCCGGTTCCCCGATAAGGGTAATGGTCCAGGGCTTGTTTAGGGGATAAAAGGTTCCGCAGAGCAGGGGCCGGGGACCGGTTTTTGTACCCGCGTCCCCGGCCGCCGGTACAAAGAGACGGGTCTCCGTACCGTCCGCATGGCGGATTACCACCCCGTCCAGGGCCCCAATCAGCGTCCGCAGATGGTCTTCCCCGGAAACATCCGCTTTTGTAAGGAGGGGGGCAAATTCCAGGGACGTATGGAGGGTCCGCATGATCGACAACAAGAGGAGGCTGGCGCTCCGGCGAATAAAAAAAGGTCCCGCTTTGATATAGGCCTCCGCAATGGTCCGGCGAACCGCCTCCCGGTTCATGTTAAAGGCTTTTTGGAAGAAAGGTTCGTCAAAATCTTCCAGTCCCCGGTTAAACAACAAGTTGTATTCTTCCGCATCAATTGTATTGTATATCGAAAAATCGATCTGGCTAAAAACAAAATCCTCAAAATTGTTATGCAGGGGGCCGGGTTCGCCGGGTTTTTGGGCCGTTCCGGTTCTGTTTTGTACTGGTCCCCGCTGTAAGGCGGTGTTTGTTTTTGCCGCCGCATTCAGCCTTGTCAGTTCCCGGTGAACAAAGAAAATGCGCCGGTACCGGCTTTCAATCCGCCGCCGGACGGTACTGATCAGATCCTGGGCGCTTTCATCGTTCATATAGTTCCTGTAAGAAGAGCGCCGCCGCCTGGGCCACATTCAGGCTTTCAATGGCCCCGGTGCCGGGAATCCGGGCCAGCAGAGTACACTGTTCTTTAAGTTCCTGGGGCAGCCCCGCCTCTTCATTCCCCATCGCCAGAATTACTCCGGCCCTGCCGCGGGGAAACCGGTCCTTAATAAGCCGGGGCAGATCGGTAATGCGGATCCTGGCCCGGGGATCGGTACCAATGGTAACAAGAAGTTTTGAAGCGCTTTGCAGAAATGCCCCGGGGTTGCGAACGGAGCGAAATTCTACGTGCTCCACCCCTCCCTCGGCCACCCGGCAGGCACTGGTGGTAAGGGCGCTGCTCCCCGGCGTAAGGATAATGGGGGACGCATCGAAGAAGGCGGCGCACCTGATAAGGGCCCCCAGGTTGTGATCATTTTCTATATCGCACAGGAGCAGGGCGGTTTTTCCCCCCGAGGCCCAGGCCGAAAGCTCTTCCGGCAGTACCCCCTCTGCCCGGGGCGCATGGATCATCGCCACCACCCCCTGGTGGTATCTGGATTTGCAGATTTTTTCCAGTTCCTCGTCTTCACATATTTTGTAGGGCCGTTTTCGCTCCGCCAGAATTTTGCACAACCGGGTAAAAAGCGAAAGCCTGTCTTCCCGCAAGAAAAAACGATTTATCCTTTCGGGGTGAACTGTTCCCAGGGCCTTGACGGCGTTAAGGCCACAGACCGCCAATTCATCGGTAAGCCGGTTAAGCATAGTAAAAGTATACCCTTTTTCGGTAAAATTTGATACTATAACAAGGAGTTGGAAAAGAATATGAGCATTAGCACAAAGAAAGGGGACGACGGCTTTACAAGCCTTCTGGGGATAGAGGG
>JAISOA010000173.1 GCA_031275945.1 Spirochaetaceae bacterium | reverse complement strand
GTTTCCCCTTGAAACCATGACCTTTGAAGATCGTGCCCTGCCCCCTTCGTATATTCGCTGGTGTACTTTTAACAAAATATACCAAAAGCTGCTGTCGGTTGATAGTGACGGCTATAAGGCGGTAATACAGCTAAGTACCTTTAACTGCGGGCCCGACTCGGTATGCGCCGATATATTCCGCCGGCTCTGCCTGGAACGGAAGCTTCCGTATCTGGAACTAAAAGTGGACGAGCATACGGGGCTTGCCGGAATTGAAACAAGACTGGAAGCCTTTGCCGATTCTTTAGACTGGGCCCGTTCCGGCGGGAGCCCCTGATGGCCCGGAAAAGCGAACGGCTGGCAATTCCTAATCTGGGTAATTATACCATTGCCCTGGATTCCGCGGTCCGGGCAATGGGCATTGAACCCTGGAGCTCTACCTATACAACCCGGGAAGAAATGGAACTGGGAATCGCCTCGGCCCCCGAGTCTCTGTGTCTTCCCTTTAAAGCCCATCTGGGGCATTTTATTGCAGCCGGCAGGGCCGGGTGTGAACACGCCCTGATGGTAAACAGCATGGGTACCTGCCGCCTTAGCTATTACCGGAAGCTCCTGGAAAGTATTTTGCACGATCTGGGGCTTCCAATACGGATATGGGGTCTGGGTTTTGACGGCATTAAACCTCCGGTGATCCGGTATTTTGATCCCGCTCCCATTCCTTTTGTTAAAGCGGTTCTGCTGGCATTGGAAAAAATCAAGATTATTGATATTCTGGAAATTGAAAGCTGGAAAACCCGCCCTAGGGAAAGGGAGCGGGGAAGTACCACGGAACTGTTCCGGCAGGGTCTGGCGGAACTTGCCGGGGCCAAGACCAGAAAGGAAGTCCGCCGGCTAGAGCCCCGGTTTACGGAGCGTTTTAGGGCCCTTAGGACTTCCCCGGTTGCAGGGGAGGTTTTGCGGATTGGGCTTATTGGGGAAATATCGCTTTTACGGGACCGGGCCTTAAACCACAACATAGAAGAGACCTTAGGTGAACTTGGGGCGGAGGTGCGGAATTTTTTTCTTTTAGGGGCGGAACTGGCAAATATCTTTGGCATCCCCGCGGGAAAAAACAAGGCCCATACCCGGAAGGAATTGGCAAAGATAGCCCGGCCCTGGCTAAACAACCCCGTGGGCGGGCATGCCCTGGATTCGGTGGCCCATACCATTCATTGCGCCCAAGAGGGCTGGGACGGCATGGTCCACCTGTGCCCGGCGGGTTGCATGCCCGAAGTTTCCGTTAGGCCCATCATCGCGGAAATTTCCCGGAAAAAAGATTTTCCTGTACTGGAATTGTCCTTTGACGAGCATACCGCCGAAGCCGGGCTTATAACCCGGTTGGAAGCCTTTGTGGATGTTTTGCGGGAACGGCGTTCCGGCAGGGCAGGGACAACATGAAAAACGCCTTCCTGGGACTGGACGTAGGGTCCATCAGCATCAATTTTGTTTTGGTTGACGAACAGAAAAAGGTGGTATATACATCGTATCTGCGGGGTTCCGGGGATCCGGTAAAAACCATCCAGGAAGGGCTGGCGGCAATTCGGAACCACCGGATCGGGGCGGAATACCGGATTGCCGGGGTTTGTACCACCGGATCGGGCCGGGCCCTGGCAGGGGCCCTTATCGGAGCGGATCTTGTAAAGAACGAAATTTCCGCCCATGCCCGGGCGGCGCTTAGGCTGTACCCGGATACGCAGACCATTATTGAAATTGGCGGACAGGACAGCAAAGTTACCATTATTAGGAACGGCCATGTGGTAGACTTTGCCATGAACCTGGTCTGTGCGGCCGGGACCGGAAGTTTTTTGGATTCCCAGGCCCGGCGTTTAGGTCTTTCAATCGAAGAATTCGGGGAACTGGCAATGCAGTCCGAGTCTCCGGTGGCCATTGCGGGACGCTGCACTGTTTTTGCGGAATCTGATATGATACATAAACAGCAAATCGGGTACAGCCAAAAGGACATAGTGATGGGTCTTTGTATGGCCCTGGCCCGGAATTTTACCGGCAATGTCTGCCGGGGAAAGGAACTGCTGCCCCCCTTTCTTTTTCAGGGGGGAGTCAGCAGTAATCCGGGCATTCGGCGGGCCTTTGAAGTTCTGCTGGGCCATCCCGTGATTGTGCCCGGGTACAATATGGTTATGGGCGCCCTGGGATCGGCCCTCTATGCGGCGGAAGCTTCTATACAGGAAAGCCGGTTTAGGGGTTTTGCGGTTTCGGACTGCGATATAAAGAGCGCCGGATTTTTTTGTTCCGGCTGTTCCAATAACTGTGAAATTGTGGAAATTAAGCAGGAGGAGAAGGTTTTGGCCTATAACGGCGGAAGGTGTGAAAAATGGCGTTAGATGCGTATAGGAAGGATATCCGGGCGGTGGATGCAAAGTTCGAGGCCCAAAAAATAGCCTTTGGCCCCCTGGTGTTTCAGGCGATGCGGGCCCTGCGGGATCTAGGCATACTCCGGGCCGTGCTGGATGCGGGGGATCGGGGGCTTAGCCGGGAAGAGGCCGCGGAGCGGGCGGACATTTCCCCCTATGGCGCCGGGGTCCTTCTGGAAATAGCCCTGGGCATGGGGGTGGTAAAACCCGCGGACAGCGAAGAACGGTTTGTGCTGGGAAAGACCGGGTGGTTCCTGCTGGAAGACGAAATGACCGCCGTTAATTTTAATTTTGTGAACGATATTTGTTACCAAGGGGCCTTTGCCTTAACCGAATCGGTAAAAACCGGAAAACCCCGGGGGCTGGAAATTTTTGGCCCCCGGTGGGAAACCATTTATCAGGCCCTTTCGTCCCTGCCCGAGGGTCCAAAAAAAAGCTGGTTTGCCTTTGATCATTTTTATTCCGATATTGCCTTCCCCGAGGCCCTTCCCCTCGTATTTGGAACCTCCAGGCCCCGGCATCTTCTGGATATAGGGGGCAATACCGCCAAATGGGCCGTACAATGTTGCGGCCACGATCCGCAGGTTCGGGTAACGGTGGCGGATCTTCCCGGACAAACTGCGGTGGCGGAACAAAACGCCGCCGCCGCGGGCTTTGGGGACCGGATCTCCGTATATCCCTGCGATGTTCTGGATCCCGCCGCCGTTCTGCCCGGGGCGGATGCGGTATGGATGAGCCAATTCCTGGACTGTTTTGCCCTGGAGGATGTTACGGCAATTTTAAAAAAGGTTGCCGCCGCCATACATTCCGGTACTCCGGTTTACGTTCTGGAGCCCCTGTGGGACAAACAGCGTTTTCAGGCCGCGGCCTTTTCACTTCAGGCTACCAGCCTTTATTTTACCTGCATGGCAAACGGAAGAAGCAAGATGTACCGGTACGATGAATTGCGCCGGGCGGTAGAAGCCGCGGGTTTTGTGCTTACACATGAATGGCATGAATTGGGTTCCAACAGCTATTCCCTGCTGTGTTTTATGTTATACGCATGAGCCTTCAAAACTGTCGGGTTTTAAAGTACAGTTATTGGCGGCCATCCTTGACGGAAAAAGAACCGGGCATCGATTTTACCGATCCCCTTTTTCGCCGCCGGCTGTCCATGGTTTCCCGCATGACCATCCGGGTCCTCCACGATCTTATGCCTCTGCCCCGGAATACAAAGATTTATTTTGTCTCATTCCGGGGGGAGCTAAGCCGGCAGCTTAAAATTAACAAAACCCTTATTGTTGAAGGGGACATAAAACCGGCGGATTTTTCCCTTTCGGTATTTAACGCTCCTCCGGCCTTGGCCTCCATGGCCTTCGGCCTAAGTACCGGGTACAGTGCCGTGTATCCCGGGGAAAATAATTTTCGCTTTGCCCTGTTGGGGGCCGCCGCATGCCTGCACAGCCCCAGGCCGCCGTTTCCGGCGGAATCATCCGAAAACGGCGCCGCGGCGTCCGGTGCGGTCTGTGATGCGGCGTTTACTACGGCGAGTGATGTGGTATCCACTGCGACGCCGGGTGCGGCGGAAGGCGCCCCCCTGGCCCTGGTCTATGCGGACGAAGAAATCCCCGGTGAATACCTGGCCCTGATGCAGGATCCTCCACCGGCCCTGGCCCTGGCGATTCTGCTGTGTTCCCGTTCCGCCCAATCCGGCGTTCCTCTACCGGGCATCCCCCTGCCTGCGGACTGCAACAGCCCCGAAGAATTGTTACAGGCCCTTGGCGCCGGCATGGTCCCCGAAACAAACGGCAACACCGGAGTCCCCGGATGAGAAGCATCAGGATCCTGGGATATGCCTGGCGGGTCTTTGCCAAGTGGTTGTCTTTTTTTATTTTTGGCCTGGGAACCCTTATCCTGGTTACGGTGGTTTTCCCTCCCCTGCGGTTGATTTTTCACCCCCGGGGCCGGTTTCAGAAAAAAGCCCGGGCGCTTGTTTCGCTTTGTTTCCGGTTTTTTGTGTGGATCATGACCACCCTGGGGATTGTACGATTGGAGGCCGAGGACAGGCTGCGGTACCGGAATCTTTCGGGTAAAATTGTGGTGGCCAATCATCCTTCCCTGCTTGATGTGGTTATGCTTCTGGCCCTTATTCCCAACGGTGATTGCATAGTCCGGGGCAGCCTTGGCAAGACCATTGTCCGCGGAGTGACCCGGCAACTGTACATCCCCAACAACGCAAACATGGAAACATTATTGGAGGATTGTAAGAGATCCCTTGAAGAAGGGAACTGCATTATTATTTTTCCTGAAGGAACCAGGACCCCCCGGCATGAAAAGGGCTTGTACAAAAAAGGAGCCGCCCGGGTCTCTCTTTATTCGGGTTGTCCCGTGGTGCCGGTGAGGATCGGGGGAAACGATAAATACGGCCTTGGCAAGGGGGACCCCTGGACCGGGGTAAATCCCGATGACCGGTATATTTACCAAGTCTGCATGCAGAACGAACTGTTCCCCGGCGCATACAGCAATACTCCGGGGGGGATAAGAAATTTTACCGCCGCCATACGGCAGAGTATTTTAGGTTTTTCCAGTGTTCATAAAAATGTCCGTAAAAACATCGTGGTGAAAAATGAACCTCCCCGCCGCAAGCCTCTCCCCGCAAACCAGTAAGCGGGCTTTTGGGTATTAGACCCCACTATAAAACCTATCAAGCCCGGAGAGATACGTGAGGAGGATTTTCGTAAACCCTTGAAAACAACGGTATACCAACTTGTTGTTCTCAGCGCCATTGTCTATACTATGCAGGCCATTGTCGAGGATGACAAAGAATTGACCGAAAACATACGGAGCGGGATATGAAAAAACTACGGCGAAACATTACGGCGGGTGTTCTGTTTGCCCTGCTGATTGGTATAGCCTATTCAAACCCCGCCGGGGGGGAGGGCGGCCCGTCCGGCTATACCTTTACCACCCCGGCCCAATACCGGGAGATGGTCCTGACCACGCCCGACGCCTCCAACGCCGTAGAAATCACCGGCCACAGCGCGTATCACTCCAGTGATTGGCATATATGGGAGGTGAGCACGTTCATGGCAGGCCGCACGGTGCGCTTAAGCCCCTTTAAGATTGCTAGGTACGAAACCACCTATGAGTTATGGTATGAGGTGAAGCAGTGGGCGGCAAGCAACGGATATACCTTTGCCAACCCGGGCCGAGAGGGACATGACGGAACCGGCGGGGCCGCTCCCACAAGTGGGGCAAAAACGGAACCGGTAACGGGGATTACCTGGCGGGACGCGATAGTATGGTGCAACGCGTACAGCGAGATGAACGGGAAGGATCCTGTGTATTATACCGGCAGCGGGTATGGCACGGTGCTGCGGGTTTCCACCAATACCAGAGGAACCGGTACGGCGGCGGACAGTGCGGTGATGAAGCCGGGGGCCTTGGGCTACCGGCTGCCCACGGAGGCCCAGTGGGAATACGCGGCCCGGGGCGGGAGGACGCCTGCCCTCACTACGCCGTTTACGTATGCCTATGCGGGGAGCAATACGCTGAACGATGTGGCATGGCACCACGGTAATTCACCAAACGGCACCCATCCGGTCGGGGAAAAGGCGGCGAACACCCTGGGGCTGTATGACATGAGCGGGAATGCAGAGGAGTGGTGCTGGGACTGGTTCAGCAGAAGCATCAGTACGGGATCAGAGTCCGATCCCGTGGGCGCCGCTTCGGGCACGACCCGGGTGTTGCGGGGGGGCTCTTGGGACCATGCCGCTGCGTCCCTGTGCGAGGTGTCCTCCCGGTTCAACCTCAACCCTTACCTCCACGGCGAAGGTCTTAGTTTCCGTGTTGTCTGTCCCTAGGTGCACAGTGGAGCGAAACTCCGGAGTGAAGTGCCGGATCCTGTTGTACTTGTGGGCTTTTTTGATATACTTATCCCATGGAAATTCCGCAAAACGGGCAGCTTTACTCCAAGGTCAGGCTAAACTGGAGGGAACGGCTTGTCCTTATCGCCGATGAAGGAAGCTTTACCGAATTAGACGGGACCATGGAATCCGGTAATCCCATAGGATACCCGGGGTACCGGGAAAAACTGGCGGCCCTGCAGAAGGAAAACGGAATTCCAGAGGCGGTGGTTACCGGCGTTTGCACCGTCGAGGGGGAAAAAACTCTTGTGGGCATCATGGACAGTCATTTTTTAATGGCCAGTATGGGCAGTGTGGTGGGAGAAAAGATAACCCGTCTTTTTGAATACGGGACGGCGCAGAAACTGCCGGTAATTATCTTTACCGCCTCCGGAGGCGCCCGGATGCAGGAAGGAACCGTGGCCCTGATGCAGATGGCAAAAACCGCCGGAGCCGCGGCGCTGCACGGCGGGGCCGGGCACTTATACATAAGCGTTATATGTGATCCTACCACCGGGGGAGTGCAGGCTTCTTTCGCATCCCTGGGGGACATTATCATTGCCGAACCGGGGGTTACCGTGGGTTTTGCGGGCAAGCGGGTGATCCACGATACCATAGGCCATTCTTTGCCGGATCATTTTCAGACCGCGGAATTTATTTTGGAGCACGGCTTTGCGGACATGCTAAGCCCCCGGGAAAAACTGCGGCCCCTCCTAGCCCGGCTGCTCCGGCTGCACCGGATTACCCCGGTCCGCAATTTTGCCGCCCCGGCTGAAGGTGTTGCGGCCCATAGTCCCGCCGCTTTGGCCTCTGCAAAACTTACGGTGGTACAAAAGCTGGAACGGCTTCGTAGCCTTAGCCGTCCGGGGCCCCAGCATTTTATCCCCCTTCTCTTTGATGAGTTTATCGAATTCCACGGAGACCGGTCTTTTGGGGATGATCCGGCGCTTATGGGGGGCCTGGCCGTGTTTAAAGGGCTTCCTGTTACGGTAATCGCCCAGCCCCGGGGAGTCGATATTGAGGGGCTTAAACGAACCAATTTTTCCATGCCCCATCCCGAAGGTTACCGCAAAGCTCTCCGCCTGGCCCGGCAGGGAGAAAAATTCCACCGGCCGGTACTGTGTTTTATAGATACCCCCGGAGCATTTTGCGGTGTGGAGGCGGAAGAACGGGGGCAGGGGAATGCCATTGCCCGGAACTTGGCGGAATTTATGACCTTGGCGGTGCCGGTAATTTCGGTAGTCATTGGCGAGGGCGGTTCCGGCGGCGCTTTGGCCCTGGGGGTCTGCGATGAACTGGCCATGCTGGAAAACGCCCTGTACTCGGTAATTAATCCCCGGGGCTTTGCATCCATCCTTTGGAAAGATCCGGGCCGGGAAAAGGAAGCGGCGGAACTAATGAAGATTGGAGCGGAGGATCTACAGGACATGGGAATTTGCGATATCGTTATAGCCGAAGAAGAAAACCTTGAAGGAACCGCAAAAAACCTTGAAGCGTATATATCCGGGGCCATGGCCAGGCTTTCTGCGATTCCTCCCGCGGAGCTTCCGGAACGGCGGTATCGCCGGTTTAGGCGCATGGGGGAATTTACCGAGAAAACCTAGCGTGGTATAGTGGTCTATGCTTTTACGAAAAAAAGAAGGAACGGATATCGATAAATTCTGGCGGGAATATGAAGAGAAGATCCACGAAAAAGTTTTGGCCAGAACCCTGGGCCGTTATATAAGCGGCTGGGCCGAATATACCTATCCCCTTTGGGGTTTGGTCATGGCCACCACCGGAGGATTCCGGTTTCACCACTTTCCCCATGAAGGCTGGCTTACGGCCCTTACCAGAATAACCACGGGCGGCGACCTTCCCGAGGAAAAAACATTTTTTATTCCCCGGGAAAGTATAGTGTCCGCAAAGCTGGTTATCGAAACCCGGTGGTGGAAAAAAATCCTTAGCCCCGCAGCGCCGGCGCTTGTTATCCATTACCGCCTGAAAGGAACGGAAGAAAAACTACTTGTTGAAACCGACCGCCAGGCTGCGTCTCTTGTGGAAAACCTTACAAAGTAGACGGTTCCGCAAGATTCCCCGCTTAAGGTTTTCCTACCATAGGGCTTCCTTCAGGCGGTCCACATTGCCCTGTTGCAGCTGCAAATATGTAAAGCCCCTTTCAAAATCATCCCGGGATACATTGTGGGCTGCGTGGAGGAGCAGTTTCTTCGCGCCCGTGGCTTCGCTGATGGTATCCGCCATCTTTTCGTTGGAAAGCTCTATGTGAAAAACAACCGGAATATTCTCGGCCCGTATTTTATTGATAAGAAATGCAACCGTGGCGGCGCTGGGTTCCGTCTCGGTGGAGCAGCCGGGAAAGGCGGCAAAATACGAAAGCCCGTAGGCATCGGCAAAATACCGGAACGGGAAGCGGTCGGCCAGGACAATGGTTTTTCGTTTGGCGCCCTCCACCACCGCTTTAAATGCGGCGTCCAGCTCGTCAAGCCGGACCAGGTACTCTGCGGCGTTTTGCCGGTATGCGGCGGCGTTGGCTTCGTCCTTTTTGCAGAGCTCTTCCGCTATGACTTCTGCAATAAGTTTGACGTTCCCGGGGGATGTCCAGACATGCTCATCGTAGGCAGGGCCTTCTTCCTCCTCCTCTTCTTCTTCCATGCCCTCGACTACTTCTTCTTCCACGGTTTCAACGCAGCCCATAAGGGTAATAATGTCCATGGACGCCGTATCCATGGATTCCAGAATTTGTTCTACCCAGTCGTCACTTTCACCGCCGGTGTAAATAAAAATATCGCTGTTCTGGATAGTAAGTATGTCGCTGGGGGTGGGTTCGTACGAATGGCTTTCCGCCGCCGGGGGCAGCAGCATAACCAGGTTTACCCTGTCCCCGGCAATGGTTCTAGCAAAGTCATAGGCCGGAAAATTAACCGCCGTAACGTTAATTTTTCCTTCGCTGTTTTGGACATTTCTTTGTTTTGTACAAGCCCCGGTACAAAGCAAAACCGCCAGGCCGATTACTACAACCGGATGTTTTATCATAAAAATACCTCCTATGGGCGGAACGGGGTTCCGCAACAAAACTATAGCATGGCCCGTTTTTTTGTGTCAATATGAAAACGAAACCCATTTTCATAATAGTAAAAACTATGGGACGGGGTAGCGGTGCAGCTTTTACAGCCGGATAATTTTAGAAGAGGTTAAGACTTCGGGACCCTGTGCCGTTACCAGTATGTCGTTTTCGAGCCGGCATCCGCCAAGCCGGGGATCGTAAAGCCCCGGCTCCAGGGTTATTATCATCCCCGGTTCCAGGATCCCGCTGCTGTTCCGGCTGCGCAGAACCGGTTCTTCGTGGGCCTCCAGGCCTATGCCATGGCCCAGGGCGTGGGGCATGGTTTTGTTTGATTTGGCAAAAAAAGAGTCCACCGCCGCGGCAATGTCCAAAGCAGCTTCTCCGGGCCGGACCATATCCAGGGCAAATTTGTAGGCCCGTTCGGTAAGCCCCAAAAGCCGTTCCTGGGACCGGGAAATGCCCGAAGCCACCGTAAGGGTAACGTCGGTGGTGTACCCGCGGTACTTTACCCCAAAATCCAGAATAGAAAGGCCCCTGGATCCAAAGGCTTCTGTAGTATAGGCAGGAAAGGCGTGGATGGCAAAGCTTCGGCCGGGACCGGCGGCCAGGGTTTCAAACCCCGTTCCCTCACAGCCCTGCTTCCGGCATTCCTCTTCAATAAGCCGGACCGCATCGTATTCGGACCTTATTTTTCCCGCCCGAAGCTGTTTTTCCAGAATTTCAATAAGCCCATTGGTAATCTTTGCGGCCCGCCGGTAAATTCGTATCTCTTCATCGTCCTTTACCATTCTAAAGGTTTTTAGGACCGCCTCCAGACCCTCTTCTTCCCGGCAAATAACGTCAAAGCTCATCAAGGCTTCTATAAATTTAAGAAACCGGGGATAGGGGGTGGAGGAGGGAATTTCGATTCTGGAATTTGCAGGCAGTTTAAATATCCCCGCGGCTTTTAAGCAAGCCGTAACGGGGTTCCGGTCAAATTCGCCGTAGGGCCGGATATGTTCGGCATGGGCATGGAGCTTGGCAATGTTAATGTCCCAGGGCATTAAAAGGGCCTTTCGTCCCACAGTAAGAAAAAGCAGCGCATCCCCGGGCTGTCCCGTAAGCCAGCGGATGTTTGAATCCCTGCGGCCTTCGGCATCCTCGAACACGGCCATGCTTATCCCTTCCCTGGCCATCCAGTCATATACCCTGTTTCGCCGCTGTTCGTAGAGTCCCGGTTTTGCCGCCATGGCTTACCTAAAAAACTCGGCGGAGTCTCCGCCAAAAACTGCCCGGGAAGCTTTTATGATTGCCTCAAGTTCAGGATCCCCAATCCAGTGGTGAATAACAAATCGGAAAAGTTTTCCCTCCGGGGGATGGATGATGATCCGCTGCTGGCGGAACGCTTCCGTTACCGCCCCCGTCCAGGCCGTATCTTCCACCGCATTCCAGCGAAAAAAAACCATGTTAATATCGCCCCTGATAAGATCGATCCCCGGAATTTTCGCCAAGGCCTCTTCCAGTTTTCGGGCCCGGCTGTGATCCTCCGGCAGAAATTGCGGCTGCTCTTTCAAGGCCAGGATCCCCGCTGCGGCCAGGATCCCCGCCTGCCGCAGGCCGCCCCCCATGATCTTCCGTTTGTACCGGGCCTCTTCAATAAAGCCGGCGGGTCCTGCCAAAAGCGAGCCCACCGGCGCACAGAGTCCCTTGGAAAGGCATACCATAACCGAGGACGAGCGGCGGGCAATGTCTTCGACGCCGCAGCCCAGGGCGGCGGCGGCATTAAAGATCCGGGCGCCGTCCAGATGAACGGGCAGATCCCATTCCCTGGCCAGGGCATAAACGGCGTCCATGGCGGCAAGGGAAACAGCCCGGCCCAAGGAATGGGCGTTT
>JAISOA010000033.1 GCA_031275945.1 Spirochaetaceae bacterium | reverse complement strand
TCATCTCCTGGGGGAGTCGAACCCCCGTTGTCGGGATGAAAATCGGTCTGAATAATAATTCTCTACTATTATTTAGCACTGTCTAGATGTCATGTCAAGTCAGTAAATATCACTATTTTTGCTACATTTTTTGCTACACTTGGGATTCGTAGGTGATTTCCTGACCTTCTAAATAAAAATAAAACTTTTTTATGTCGTCTTCAAGGTTCGTATAAGTTGAACCGTCGGTTACCGTTAAGGTTGGATGAAATAACAGCAAAATCGTAATTACTTGAACAAGCAAATCAAGCCGTCCCTCTTTGAAATATCGTGTGTCCAGAATAATTTTGCGGTTCACTTTAGCTGTACTGGAAAGAACCTTTGAAAAGATGTCTTTCACCGCCGCGTTTTGCAGCTTGAATCGCTTAATGCACTTTTCAACTATTTTCATTTCCGGGATATTTTTTCCGGTCATATAGTTGGAAAGCATGGCAGGGGATATGCCAAGGTCTTGAGCTAACTGCCCCTGGCTAATATCCTCATCCACCATAAGCTTTTTCACTATTTTACCAAAATCCGTAAGCATTATTACCTCTCAATTTACATCAATATATTTTAATATCATATAATATTATTAAATATTTTTCAATATAATTGATAATGAATTAAGAAAATTAAGTATTCTTTATTGCTTGATAAGCTCTTCCACATTGTCAGGAAGATGAAATTGGATTGCATGCAAATCTGATATGATGGAATCTATATCCTGAATAAGCCCTTTCTTGTAACCCAGGCGCAAAAGGCCGACAATGCCGGTATAATTAAGCCCGACATTCTTTGCATAACTGCGAGCCCGTTTATCATCCAGGATAACCAGGGCATTTTCGGTCTCCAAAGCCAAGGCAATAGCGCTGGATTCACCCAAACCGAGTAGCGTACTGATAGACTTGATTTTGGCTTCGTCCTTAACCGCCCTAATCGTAACCCATTGTGGCAGGGGGCTTTTATACTCAGCGGCCACCTCCGGCGTTGTTATAATAGCGGGACATAATGTTTGCAAAAGATTCAGGCGGTTAATATTGGTAAAGGCGATAAGGCAACTGGTATCCGAAATGACGATTTTATCATAAAAACCGGTCAACATTCGCTATTTCCTCTTGTACGTCTTCCTCGGTCATGGAGACTATTGGAATACCATAGCGGATGAGCAGTTCATAAAAGGTCCGGTATGAAAGCTCTGCTACTTCAGCAGCCTTACCGAGAGAGAGTTTTTCCGCTTCAAAGAGCTTCATAGCGAAAAGAAGCTGGGCGTCTGTTTTGGACAGATTCGCCATATCGGGAACGGTTAACGTAAGCTCCATAATGAACCCCGTATCCAGTATAACCCTAATAGGGTATTTATAGCAAGTCAAACAATTGGGGGTATCGTGGTTGTTAGGTAACCATCGGTTCTTCGACTATCCTGTGATGGTGCTTTAAAGCGGCTAATTCTTCCGGAGTGGCAAAGTGCCAGCCTTCTTTTTCCAAGCGAGGTCGCTCATCTTCCAAGTGGCTGTTCAAGCCTTCAATACCGCCGTACATTTCAAGTAGTTTTGCCCTGTTCTTCCTGACTTCCTCAATAATCGGGTCATAAAAATTGTTCATGAATCCATCCACTCAAAAAATAGTTTATTCGAAAAAATGGCCTATATCAATGGGTTACTAAGTAACCCTCTATTCCTCAATCCCCAGCGGTTTGAGCAGGGTCAGTACGTCCCTGTAGACCGGTTTCCATACCCTTTCGGCTATCTTCTGCCGTTTGCACTCATAAATGAACGTACCGGACAGCCTGTCCAGGACTTCTTTCATAGCCGGATTATCGGCGGCGATATTGAGGGAGTTTTCACGAATCACCGGAGCTGCCACCCTGACCCAGCCTGATTCCAAAGGTTTCTCCCAGATGAGCCTCGCCTTATAGCCCTGGGCTTTCATGCCCTCCCGATACCGCTTCTGTTTCTCGGCATTGGCCTTTCGGGCGGCTTTCTCCTTTTCCCGGCGTTGTTCCGCTTCCCGGTTAGCGGCTTCCCTTTCGGGGTCTTCTTTTATCCTGATTGCATTACGTTTCATTGGTTACTTAGTAACCCATACCGGCGTTTTAGTCAAGGGGAAAAGCGGACAAAAGCCGGCCCTTCTTCTCGGCGGCATAGAAAAGGAAATATTTCTGCTGGTCTTTAACAGGCAACGCGATGCCCGTAATGCCTTGACAATATCTGATTTCTATGTTTAAGCTAACCTTACGTTTCAAGACTGCGGATTTGAAACCAAACTTTGATTGAGGAGGCGCACTGATGACATATCTATCAATTATCCCATCTTTTTACACGAACCCGGTAACAGCCTCCGGTTCCCGGTAACGGTTCACCAAACACCGGCCTTTACCTGTTTCCTCACGGCTCTTACCGGCAGCAGTTATCTGTCTATCCGTATTCTATGCGGATTGCAGCCGCTTACTGTACGACAGGAGTTATTGTGGAAACACTCTGGTTAAGCATCTCCTCGGGGAACGGTCCCGAAGAATGCGCCCATGCCGCCGCCCTCACGCTACGGCTTATTATGAAAGACATAGCAGATGAGGCCGCCCATGGAAAGGCGGTCTCGGCAAGAATACTGGAAACAGAACCGTCCCGCATACCGGGAAACATCCGCTCAGGCCTGCTGGCCCTTGAAGGGAAGGACGGCCCTTCCTTCGCGGCTTCCTGGACGGGGGTTATCCGGTGGATTTGGCAGAGCCGCTACCGGCCCCATCACAGGCGGAAAAACTGGTTTGTCTCGGTAAAGCCCTACACCCTCCCTGAAAAAGGAACGGGTTTCTCCCCTGATGATGTCCGGTTTGAAACCGCCCGCTCGGGAGGCCCCGGCGGTCAAAACGTGAACAAGACGGAAACCGCCGTCCGGGCGGTCCATATTCCTACCGGTAAAAGCGCCGTTGCCCGGAATGAACGATCCCAATGGCATAACAAACGGCTGGCCCTGCTCCGCCTGGCTGCTCTTTTTGAAAACGAAAAGACCGTGTCGGAAGGGAAATCCCGTTCGGGACTGCGGCACACCCACCACGAGCTTGAGCGGGGAAACCCCGTCCGGGTTTACGACGGGGAAACCTTACAACTGTTACAGAGGAAATATAATGATACAACCAATTAAAGTTACCGGAAAACACAATGAAGCGCTGGTCTACGCCAAAGCGATAGAGGCGAACTGCGAAGACAAGCTGCGCCACTACCTGGACCATCCGGCCTTTGCGGATACCACTGTGCGAATCATGCCGGACGTTCACCTGGGAAAGGGAACCGTGGTGGGTTTTACCGCCACAAGCAATTCCCTGATTATCCCTTCGGTAATCGGCGTTGATATTGGCTGCGGGGTCTGCGCCTGTAACCTGGGAAGGGGGAACCTGCGGTTCGACAAACTTGACGCCTTTATCCGCAAGAACATTCCCTCCGGCATGGCCGTCCGCGGGAGCCTCCATGAACGGCTT
>JAISOA010000026.1 GCA_031275945.1 Spirochaetaceae bacterium | reverse complement strand
CAGTTCCGTTGAACAGCGAACCCAAAAGATGGCTTCAGTTGTGGTGGGAACAGTACCCCGCGGTACTCCATGCGGAACTTGAAGACCGGCGGTATACACCCCGGCCGGCGGATTATTTTTATACCCCCCTCCGCTTTGCCCCCCTGGTGGAAGGGGGGCCGGACTATCCCCTTCGCCAGGAGCCGCTGCCGGTTCTTACCGAACGGAGCCTTCTTGCCTTTTCGGCTATCCTGGAGCAGCCCAATGCGGAATTTCCGGGGGGCAGGGAACGGATAGAACTGCGCGGGGGTGTTCCGGTAAAATCCTGGATTTACCTGGATGGAAAAACCGCGGCGGAAACGGAATTCAGCGAAGGCCGGCCCCGTATCCAACGGCTGGATTTAGACATGGATGGCAGAATAGAAACCGTCCGGCACTTCAGCGCCCTCCGGCCATACTCCGTGGCGGTATCCGAAAGTGACTGGGATGGGGACGGGATTTTTGAGTATGCCGAAACGTTCCAGGAGGACGGGACCATAAAAAAATCCTGGGATCTTGATAAGGACGGAACAAGGGAAACAGAACAATGAAAAAGAAATATAAGTATATATTCTTTCGCTGTCTGGCCGTCTTCTGCGTTCTGGGGGGCTTTTTTGCATGTACCTCCGCAGAAGAACGGCTTAGCCCGCCAAAATCAACCAGCGAGTATCGGATGGCAGATATCGAAAAATATACCGCCGAGGATCCCACCCGGGCCATCCACCTTATTATGGGATACCGCGCCACCTACGGCGAAAGAAGCCGTTATGCCCAGGATTTTAGCGATGAAACCGCCAAACGCCTTGAAGAACTGGAACAGCAGGCGGGAATAAATATGCGGGACGCCCAAGCCCTGGCCCTACGCGAAGAACGCTGGGAAGACGCTGCGTCCCTGGCCCGATCGCTTTCGGCCATGGGTATTACCGTAGAAAATACCGGTGCGGAGCCGGAAATTATCCTTTCCGAAGCAAGGGCCGCCATGGAAGAGGGAAGCAATCTTAAAGCCTTTCTTTCCGCGGTCCGCTCCCATGAACTAAAACCCCTTTCTCTGTCCGATCTATTGCCCTTTTTGGAACGGGCGGTGGAACAGAAGCAGCGCCGGACGGCGGCGTTTTTTCTTCAGGCCGCGGACGAGGCGACCCTCAAAGGGAGGCTGGGGGAAACCCCGGCGGCTATTCCTCCAAACCTGCGGGAATATGCCGAGGGTAGGGACATGGTAAGCGATATGGTCAAGGGGGTTGCCACCGTCCTGGTGGATCGGGGGTTCCGCACCGAACGGGGTATGACCTATCCGGACCGGATCCTGGGATCCGCCTTTTTTGTAGATTCCTCGGGACTGCTTATTACCAATTACCATGTCATTGCCAGCGAGGTGGATCCATCCTACGAAGGGTATTCCCGGATGTATATCCGCATGGGAGACGCCTCCAGCCCGCGGATCCGGGCCAGGGCCGTGGGCTGGGACAAGGCCATGGATTTGGCGCTGATCAAGGCGGACTACAAGAGCGACTATGTCTTCCCCGTGATTGACCGGGGCATACCTAAGGCGGGGGATACGATCTATGCTATTGGATCCCCCGGGGGGCTTGAAAAAACCGTAACCCAGGGGATCGTTTCCGCCCTGGGACGGCGTTTTCTTCAACTGGGAGACGTAATTCAAATTGATGCGGCGATACACCCCGGCAATTCCGGCGGGCCCATCATAGACCGGGATGGCCGCCTGGTGGGAATTGCCTTTGCCGGGGTGGAACAGTACCAGGGACTTAACTTTGCGATTCCCGCGGAACGGCTTGCCGCGGCCTTGCCGGCAATGCTTAAGGGGGGAAAGGCTGAACGTCCCTGGCTTGGCCTTACCATTGCCGAGGCGGGATCTTCTTCCCTCCGGGCGGAAATTATCTACGTAGCTCCCTATACCCCCGCATGGGAACAAAAACTGCAGGAGGGCTTGATAATTAATTCCATCAACGGCGAAAAGGTTACGGCCCCCCAGGGCTTCCTGATCCCCGCCCTGCAGGACAGGCTCTTCCCCGCCAGGCCCGGGGAACTGGTTTCTTTGGAACTCACGGATCCCGAAACGGGCGTTACCGAACGGCGAATTATCAGAACCGCTTCCCGGCCCGAAATACCCCTGGCAGAGGCGGCGGAGAAAGACAGTAAGGAACGGATGGCCGCCCCCCTCTACGGCATGATCCTTGCCCCCGCCGTGGGAAAGGGCTTTTCCGTTTCTTTTTTTGTTAAGCGGGTAATCCGGGGGTCCATCGCCGACGAAGTGGGACTTTCCGAACAGGATCCTGTCTCGATCAAGGCCTTTCGGATTGAAAAAGAATCGGGCATAGCCTTCATGGACATCTCGGTAAAAAAACGCCGTTCAGGTTTTATAGAAACATTCATGAGGCTTCCGGCATTGCTGGACTCTCCCGATACTTTGTAGCGCCGGAACATGCCGGCGGATCCGGCAACCCGGCGGCTGTAACTTTCTGCTTGTCTTTGATACACTCTTTTCATGACCGGCACAGACACAACTCCGGACAATTCCCGGATCAGGAACTTCTGCATAATCGCCCATATTGATCACGGCAAGTCAACCTTGGCGGACAGGCTTATCCAAAAGGGCCGCCTGGTAGAAGACCGGAATTTTCAGGATCAGATCCTGGACAATATGGAAATTGAACGGGAACGGGGGATCACCATCAAGAGCCAGGCGGTAACCATCCCCTATACCTCTCCGGGAAGGAGGGAATACCAGCTTAACCTGGTGGATACTCCGGGGCATGTGGATTTTAGCTACGAAGTATCCCGGGCCATCAGTTCCTGCGAGGGGGCCTTACTGCTGGTAGACGCCACCCAGGGAGTACAGGCCCAGACTCTTTCCAATATGTACCTGGCCCTGGAACACAACCTGGAAATTATCCCGGTGATTAATAAAATTGATATGGCCGCCGCGGATATTCCCGGTACCAAAACCCAGATTGAAAAAGAACTGGGGCTTAATTCTGAAGAGGTTCTGCTGGTTTCCGCCCGGCAGGGAACGGGGGTGGACGAGCTTTTCGAGGCCATTGTGGACCGGATACCCCCGCCCCAGGGCAGTTCCGCCGCCCCCCTTCGGGCCTTGATCTTCGACTGCCACTACGATCCCTACCGGGGGGTTATTGTCCACCTTCGGGTTTTTGACGGCCGCATCCAAAAAGGAATGAAGATCCGCTTCCTTTCCAACGGTTCCGAATACGATGTGGAAACCCTGGGGGTGTTTAAGCTGGCCTTGCTGGAAACCCCGGAACTTTCCACCGGAACCGTGGGGTATATTATCGCAGGTATCAAGACCGTCGGCGATGTTAGGGTGGGGGATACGGTTACCGGGGCGGAGAACCCCTGCATGGATCCCCTGCCGGGATTCAGGGAAGTAAAGCCCGTGGTATTTTCGTCCATATACCCCGTGGACTCAAATGACTACGAAGAATTAAAAACGGGCCTGGAAAAACTTAAGCTTAACGATGCATCTCTGATTTATGAAAAAGATTCTTCCGCCGCATTAGGTTTTGGGTTCCGCTGCGGTTTTTTAGGACTGCTCCACCTGGAGGTAATTCAGGAACGGCTTGAACGGGAATTTGACCAATCGGTGATCTTTACCGCTCCGTCGGTAAAATACCGTTTTCATTTACGCCAGGGCGGGGAACTCATGGTGGATAATCCCATGGAATACCCCGGCGAAGACCGAATCGCCGCCGCCGAGGAACCGTATATCCGGGCAGAGATTATTACCCCCGCGGAATACCTGGGAAACATTATGAACCTTTGCATGGAAAAACGGGGGATTCAGACCACCATGAGTTACCTGGACGAAAAACGGGTCCAGCTTATATACGACATGCCCCTGGCGGAGGTGCTTTTTGATTTTTACGACCGCCTTAAAAGTACCAGCCGGGGTTATGCTTCCTTTGATTACGAAATTACCGGCTACAAGGGGACGGAATTGGCTAAGCTTGACATACTGCTTAACGGCAAAGTGGTGGACGCCCTTTCCCAACTGGTATTCAGGGACAGGGCCTATGACAGGGCCCGGGTGGTCTGTGAACGCCTTCGGGACGAGATCCCCCGGCAGCAGTTTAAGATCCCCATCCAGGGCGCCATAGGAAGCCAAATTATCGCCCGGGAAACGGTAAATCCCCTTCGTAAAGATGTACTGGCAAAATGCTACGGCGGGGACATTACCCGCAAGCGAAAACTCCTGGAAAAGCAAAAAGAAGGAAAAAAACGGATGCGTATGGTGGGCGATGTAGAACTGCCCCAAAGCGCGTTTTTGGCGGTGCTTAAAACAAAGGACCAGTAGGCCCTCCTGGTATTAAAGGCGCGCGGCGCCTTTCTGCGGTAAGACCCCATACCAAAAAAGCGAAACGGCGCGCCCTGGGAGATTGTTGCGCTTCGCGCATAAAATAGAGTTGCTTAAAAACAGCAAAATGCGGAGCATTTTGCAAGACTTGTTCAATAACCAACCGGGTTATTGAACAAGTCCAATAAATGGGCATATAACTTTTTCTAAAGATTTGGAAAAGGCATGTATTAGAACTACCGAAGATAATCTTGAACTAATATGTTCTGGAGAAACATAACACAGGAGAAACTATGAACAAGGAACCCGATATTTTTGAACGCATTGGAAAATTGTTTAAGGAACAACCTAAGTATTTTGGAGTATTTGCGATTTTAGTTGGGGCGTTTATGATTACCGCCGCTGTTTGTAACTGGGATTGGATTTTCCAGGGGCATGGCTACAACACGCAAAAGATAGAGGGAACAGCGAATATGTGGGGTCGAGGTTTTGCCCGGTTGAAATTTGGTGGCGGGGGGCTTGTGTGCATTATAGCAGGAATAACATGGTTGCTGGTGATGTAGAAGGAATCTCTAAAAACTGAAGTTTTTAGAGATTCCCCATAGACAAAATGGTTAAAACCATGAGATAATGAAGAATTATAAAGTTTCTTCCTAAATTCTCCTTTTACGAGCTTTCTTTTGACGCAATAGGGTTCGTGGTTTTATCCCCGGTAATCAATGATCTCCTGTTCAACGCCGCGGCTTGTTTCTTCGATTCGGCGGATGAGCCCGGCGAGGCCGGGGATTGCCCGGGTGTCTTCGCGGATTTTTTCAAGCTGGCGGAGCATGGTACCGGTAAGAGGCCGGGCGGAGAAAAGATAGCGGTCAAACGCGGCGGCGTTCATCTGCACCGGCGTAACGGGCTGCCCGGCAAGGTCCCGGACATGTTGAAGGATGAGGATGCCGTCGGGGTCAAGGTCTCCGGCATGGTAAAAGCGAAAACCGGAAGCGGCAAGAACCCGTATTATCGCGGCGGCGGCCTGGTTGGGGTACCCGCCGGTATACAAAAAACAGTCATAGCGGATGTCCCTTTGGGGGTCGCCCAGGGCGTAAAAGGTTTCCTTGTTTTCTACGGTCAAAACCGCGGGGCCTTTGTTTGCGGCGATTGTCCGTATGGCCCGTATGCTTGCGGCACTTGAAAGGGGAAGGCCCAGAACAAGGCCCGGTGCGTTTACCAGGGGCTTTCCGTCACACTCAAAAACGAGCTTCCCCGAAATCATCGTGTCGGGGAACGAGCGTTCCAGAAACGAAAGCCGCGGTACGGGTATTCCCTGTTTTTGGGCCTGGGCCAAAAGGGGGCCGAAAAGCTCAAGGAGAATTTCAAGGCGTTTGGAATCGTTGTAAAGAAATGCCGACAGGGCTCTTGTGGTAAGACTTGCGCCGGATTCAGGAGTGGAAAGGAATTCCACAAGACGGATAAAATCCTCTACGCCGCGGAGGTCCAGTCCCCGGGCTGTTTCAAGAGGAGAGACCCTTTCCGAAAGGCGGCGCAAAAACGGAAACAGGCCGGCGGCCTGATCTTTGGGCACGTTCCGGCCTTCAAGGCGGGGTTCCATGGCGGTGATTTTATTTTCGAGCAGCGCCCTGATTTCTTCGGCCTCAACGCGGGGGTCTTTTTCACCGGCGGCTTCAAAGAGCTTCCCCATGTTCGCGCAGCTCAGGGTTTTTAGCCGCTCTCCCTCGCCACGCTTTTCCCATTTCAGACTAAGAAGACCTTTCCGTTCCAGAGCTTCGGCGGCCTCAAGGTAAGATTCTTTTTCGTCGGGGCTTGCCGCGTCAAAGCCGGGAAATACCGAAACGGAACGGAGGCGCATCGCGTTCCGTTCGTTCGTTCCTTCCTGCCCGGAAGAAACCGGATAGCGGCTTAAAAAGGCCCCGATGATTTTTTCTTTCCAGTCGCTCAGCCGCCGCGGGGTTTTCGTCATGCCGGGCCTGCCGCCAGGAGAGAGAAAAAATTTTCAGGCAGGACGAAAAAAACGCCGGAGGACATTGATCAACGGTACGGGGAAGGGGAGGGAGTGTCAAGATGTCATACTATCGCTCCGGACCTAACGGCGGGTATACCCGAAGGAATTCAAGGCCGAAGCGGTAGCGCCGGCAGGGAAGCATGAGAAGCCGGTACGCCAGGTAGCCGTGGATTTAGGGGTCAATGAGAATATGTTTTACCGGTGGATACAGCAGTCCCGGGAAACAGGGGGCACAGGCCAGGCGCCCTTCCCCGGACACGGGCGGCCACGGGACCAGGAGCTTACCCGTCTGCGGAAGGAAGTCAAGGCACTCAGGGAGGCGAACGAAATTCTAAAAAAAGCGTTGGTCATCTTCGCGCAGGAGGGACCCCGCTACTGGTGTACCGGTTCATGAGTGAACACCGAGACGAATACACCATTCGGGAGATGGCCGGGGTTTTGGGAGTCAGTAGCAGTGCCTATTACAAGTGGGCGAAGAAGGGGGAGGCCGGGGTACGGAAGGAAGGGGACGGGGAACTGGCGGATCTGATTGTCCGGATACAAGAGCAGCATCACTACCGGTATGGCAGTCCCCGGGTGAGGGAAGCCCTGCGCCGGGACTATGGGAAGCGGGCAAGCGGCAAGAAAGTGGCCCGGGTGATGCGGGAAAACGGCCTTAATGCCCGGGGGAGGTGGAAGTTCATCCCCACGACCATCTCGAATCACGGACTAGCGGTCTGCGGGAATGTTCTGAACCGTGAGTTTCAGGCCGACAGGGGCGGGGAGAAATGGATGTCGGACATTACGTACCTACGTACCCTGGGAGGCTGGATATATCTGACGGTAGTACTTGACCTTTATGCCCGGAAGGTCATTGGCTGGGCCTTCAGCGACGATATGGAGAGTGTCCATACGGCCATTCCCGCCGTAGAGATGGCCTTTGCCACCCGGAAGGCTCGGGAGGGTCTGATATTCCATTCTGACCGGGGGTACAGTGGACTTGTTCAATAACCCGGTTGGTTATTGAACAAGTCTTGCAAAATGCTCCGCATTTTGCTGTTTTTAAGCGGTTGTTGTTTAAAAACTTCAGTCTTTAAACAACTCTATTATAAAAATACATATCCGAAAAGTTTCATATTATTGAACCGGTATACACCTAACAATCTCTTTTTACTTAGGAATAATATGGGACATAAATGTTTTATGAGCACATTGGGAATTAGAATCAAATTGATATTGAAAACAATAAAAATGCCGTTTATGTATAACAGATTTCTAACCCTGAAACCAACGGACGCGAAATTACACAAGGGAATACCCAAGCCGGACAGTTGCCATGGAAAGACAAAAATCGAATATGGAAGTGTCCCGGTGGAGAGTCACCGGACCTGAGGAACGAATTGAGCAGAACTATGATTTTGACCAGAACTGCCCTTTGTATTTCCGGTTAAGCTGCCCGGGACCGGATTATATTGCCCTTTTTATTCGTGTATTGAGGGTTTATTGCCCAAGAAGCCGCTTGCGCGGAGGAGTCTCCAGGGTGGTCACAAAAGTATTAAACCCGGATCCAAATACCGTACGAGAACAACATACCCCGCGAACCAAAGGTTCGAGCTCTGCGGCGGAGTTGTTGATTATTCATCTCCGGGATTATACTATTCCCATAAGGAGGAGCGCAGGATGATTTCGCTCCGCATTGACCGGAATATCGCATGTGCTTTTTATTCTCCGCTGGCTTCGGACCGCCCTTCCCGTGATTGGTCCATGGCCATCAGTGGGCGGTTGAACGGGAGATACGGGATTAATCGCGTTAAATCCCGGAACGGCCTTTTGACCATAGACCAGGTCGCGGCAATCGGCCTTGGCGGCAAGGAATGTAAGCTGGTTATCTTAAATGGCTAAAATACTCACCCGTGAATTGATTTACTTCTGGTACTATTTTGACATCCAGTTTCGGCAGATTGCCGGGTACTGGATCCTAGGCATGATACTGGGATCGGTCATTTCCGTGTTCGGCAAAGAAAAAATACACGGCCTCTTTGCCGCGTTACAAGGGAAAAAGTTGGGGGTAGTGGGCATAATTCCCGCTTCCCTTATCGGCATTGCTTCCCCCCTGTGTATGTACGGCACTATTCCGATTGCCGCATCCTTTTCCGAAAAAGGCATGGAAGACGACTGGCTTGCCGCGTTTATGATGAGTTCAATTTTGCTCAACCCGCAGTTGCTTTTCTACAGCGCCGCGCTGGGACCGGCGGCGCTGCTTATCCGTTTTGCCGGTTGTTTTGTATGCGGCATTGTCGCGGGACTTTGTGTGCGATACCTGTTCAAAAATAAAAAATTCTTTACTTTTTCCGGTTTTGCCGAGCTTCTAAACCGGGATACAGCTCCGAATCTTTTTGTACGATTCCTTAAAAATATGGGAAGGAATATCAAGGCTACGGGCCTTTATTTTCTTATCGGCGTGATCCTTTCCGCTCTTTTTCAACGCCATGTTCCCGCCGAAGTGATGGCTTCCCTATTTGGCAAGGAAAACCAGGGGTTTGGTCTCCTGATGGCGGCCACTATCGGAGTACCGCTCTATATGTGCGGCGGCGGAACCATACCGCTTTTACTAACCTGGCTGTCGGATGGTATGAGCATGGGAAGCGCTACGGCCTTTATGATAACCGGCCCCGCCACAAAGATCACCAACTTGGGGGCGGTGAAAATTATTTTGGGGATAAAGCATTTTGTGTTTTATTGTGTCTTTGTAATCGCCTTTGCCTTATTAAGCGGATTTGTCGTTGATTATGTTATTAGGGTTGTTTAAAAACTTCAGTTTTTAAACAACAACAACCACTTAAAAACGGCACAATGCAAGGCATTGTGCGGCGGAATTGTTGATTTTATGGGAGCTTCCTATGTTTGCTGAATGACCGAAAGATACCGGCGGCGTGAATTTACCAGGGACTCAAGTTCAAAAAACATGTTTTTGTCAACTTCTTCGGCTATGGGGTAGATATATTCTTCCGTTTCATCAGTATAGCGGGCGATAAACTCGGTATTGTTTACATACCCCAAAGAAATCATATTGGATATCCGGTCGGCGGTTTTAAGTATTTTGGCGTTTCGTGAACCCGCTTCTCTAATCCGGGTAAGAAATTCTCCCTTGGCTTCCCCGGGATTGCGGGTAACCTGCAGCACAAGATCGTAAACCGCGGGGCTTTCAAAGTCTATCGAAAGCAGCAGGTTGTGATTAAATTCAGGAATATCCTCCACAACATCGTGAACCAGGGACGCCTTAAGAAGCACCGAATCAATGTGGCCGTAGTCGATAAGGGTAGCCATGGTGTCGATTTGGTGGCGGAACATATTCCCTCCCCCTTCCCGGATCTTACCGATAAGCAGGGTGGCAAGCTGAATATACGGAGCAAGATATGTCCCCTTAAGGAGCATCATCTCATAGCTGGTCATTCACGCTCCTTGGCCCCGGCCATATCCCTTAGATACGCTTCGATGGTTCCGGTTCTTTCTTTTGCCTCGGCAAGTTTTCGCCTTTCGCCGTCAACCAATTCGGGGGGAGCGTTTTTAATAAAATCGGGATTGGAGATTTTTGCCTCCAGGGAAGAGACATACTTTTTATCCCGTTCCAGGTTGTGCCGGAATTTTTCCGCCAGGGCGGTCATGTTAACTGCCTCGGCTATATAAACACGGGCTTCGTAGTCCTGGCCCGCCAAGACTATGGCTCCGGCGGAGGCTTTCCCCGGCCCGGCTGTTTCTGAAGTGCCGCCGGCTCTGTCCACCACGCCGGCTTGGGCCCCGGCAACAAGCAGATCCCCCAAACCGGCCAGGAGCTTGACCAAGCCGGCGTTTTCCCGGAGAAAGGCCGCTTTTTCCCGGCTTGTTTCTCCGCCGGTTCTTACTTCGCAGCGCAGGCGTTTATCTGGAGCTATGGTACACTCGGCGCGAAGGGTCCGTATCTGCCGGACCAGATCCTGTAAAAACGAAAACCGCTCCTCCCCATGAATATCCCGGCGCCCGTCGCTGTAACGGGGGTACTCCGCATTAATAAGAAGCCCCTCCGGGTTACCCTCTTCGTTTTGTTTACATGCCCCGGGCAGCTTACCGTAAATTTCTTCAGTTACAAAGGGAAGCAGGGGATGCAGGAGCCGCAGGGATTCGGCCAGCACCGCAAGCAGTACCGTCACAGCCCTGTCCCTTTCCGTGTCGTCCCCGCCCTTCATGGAAAGTTTTGTGGCCTCCACATACCAGTCGCAAAAATCGTTCCAGAAATATTCATAGGCTTTTTGGGCGGCGTCGTTAAAACGGTACGAAAGAAAGGCCTCGGTAATGTATCCGGCGGCGCCGTTGAGCCGGGAATAGATCCACCTGTCAACGGGGGCCAGTTCCGGATTGGCTGCCAGGGAACAGCCTTCAAGGTTCATTAAAATATACCGGCTGGCATTCCAGATTTTATTGGCAAATTTTGAGCCCAGTTTGAAAGATTCTTTATCGATAAGAATATCCTGACCCTGGGCGCACATGAAGGCCAGGGTAAATTTAAGCGCGTCGGCGCCGAATTCGTCCACCAGTTCCAGCGGATCCAGGCCATTTCCCAGGCTTTTGCTCATCTTACGGCCCTTTTTGTCCCGGATAAGGCCGTGGATATAAATATCCCGGAAAGGCGCTTTGCCGGTAAACTCAAGACCCGCCATGATCATCCTGGCAACCCAGAAGAAAATAATATCGTAGGCGGTAATCAGCGCCGAGGTGGGATAGAAGGCCGTATAGTCGCCGGTTCTGCAGGATGGATCCTCCCATCCCAGGGTCGTAAAGGGCCAGAGCCAGCTTGAAAACCACGTGTCAAGCACATCGGGATCCTGTGTGATATTGGCGGAACCGCAATGGGGACAGGCGGAAAGATCAACCCGGGATACGAAGGTTTTTCTGCAGTCGCCGCAGGTCCAGGCGGGAATACGGTGGCCCCACCAGAGCTGGCGGCTGATGCACCAATCCCGAATACCGGAAAGCCAATGTTCGTAGGTATGTTCCCATCGCCGGGGATAAAACACCAGTTCCCCCCGCCTCCAGCTTTCCAAGGCTTTTTCCGCCAGGGGTTTCATCCGCACAAACCACTGTTCCGAAAGAAACGGTTCGATCACCGTCCGGCAGCGGTAACAGTGACCCACCGCGTGAGTTATATCCTCGTCCTTAATAAAAAAGCCGCCGTTTTTTAGATCCTCCACCACCGCATCCCGGGCTTTTTGTACCGTTAAGCCCCGGTATGCTTCGGGAACTTCGCCGTTCAGTCTGCCGTCGGGATTAAGAATGTTAATGGCCGGAAGATCATGCCGTTTGGCCAGTTCCCAGTCGTTGGGATCGTGGGCGGGGGTAATTTTTACCGCCCCGGTGCCGAATTTTTTGTCCACGTAGGTATCGGCTACCACAGGAATTTCCCGGCCCGTCAGGGGAAGAATAAGCTTTTTCCCCACAAAGTCCGTATACCGCGGATCCCCGGGATGAACCGCCACGGCGGTGTCTCCAAGCATGGTTTCGGGCCTGGTAGTGGCAATCTCGATAAACCGGTCTTTTTCGCCCGCCACCGGATAGCGAATATGATACATTTTTCCGGGGCTCTCATCGTGTTCCACTTCGTCATCCGAAAGGGCGGTTCCGCAGGAGCAGCACCAGTTTACAAGATAATTTCCCTTGTACAACAGGTCCCGTTCATATAGGGTTACAAACACCTCCCGCACGGCCTTTGAAAGACCTTCGTCCAGGGTAAAACGTTCCCGGCTCCAGTCCACAGAAGCTCCGATTCTGGCCAGCTGGCGGGAAATAATTTTATGATGTTCGGTTTTGACTTTCCAGGTTTCTTCAATAAATTTTTCCCGCCCCAGGTCTTGGCGGCTCAGGCCCTGTGCCCGAAGCCTTTTTTCCACCACATTCTGGGTGGCAATTCCGGCATGATCGGTACCCGGTACCCACAGGGTTTTTTCCCCCCTCATGCGACGAAAACGAATAATAATATCCTGGAGAGAATTGTTAAGCCCGTGGCCCAGATGAAGTACTCCGGTTACGTTGGGGGGGGGAATAACAATCGTAAAGCTTTCGCCTGTTCCGTGGGGTGCAAATGCCCCGGAATCTTTCCACCGTTGATAAATGGCATCTTCAAAAAGCCGGGGATTGTAGGCTTTTTCCAGTTCAATAGCTTTAAACATTGTAGAAAAATATACCTATTGTCCGTTAAATATTCAAGTTACAAAACAAATCATTACAACGAAAACCGGAACACCGTATTCAAAGCAATTTTTTTTCACCCCTCGTAAGTACGGCAAAGATTTCTTCAATAACACCATCCGGGGTTGACGCCCCGGCGCTAAGCCCCAGGGTTTGATACTCCTTTAGTTCCGGCGGCAGGTCTGCGGCGGTTTCGATAAGCCACGCGGGTTTGCCGCATTGCCGGGCTATGGCAAGGAGCCGCCGGGTATTGGCGGACTCTTTTCCGCCGGCAATGACAATGGCATCGCAGCGAATGCAAAGCTCCCGCAACGCATCCTGCCGTTCCCGGGTGGCCCCGCATATGGTGCTGTGTATTTCCAGATCGGGAAAAGTTTCTGTAATTGCCTCCGCTATGAGGGCATACTCGTCTTCGGAAAGGGTGGTTTGGGCAATAAGAGCCGCCTTCACCCCGGGCTGTTCCCGGCGCAGGACGTATGCGGCGGCTTTAGCTTCGGCGGCGTTTCCCACAATAATCCAGGCCCTGGGACAGGCCGTCCCGCCGGCTGACACCTCGTCAAGCGCCACTGATTTGCCGGACGCCGTTTTGCCGGACATCGCCGCACCGGCTTCAACATAACCGGCAATGCCCTGCACCTCCGCATGGGTTTTTTCACCGGCGATAAAAACGATTAAACCCCGCCTTGCCAGGTTCAGGGCGGTTTTTTGATTGGCCTTAACCTTGGGGCAGGTTGCATCCACAATTCGGGCCCCCCGGCGGCGGATGTTTTCTTCCAGGGCAGGGTTTATCCCGTGGGCCCGCACAAGTACCACCGATGGATGGACCGGATTCGCCGGGTCGTTCTCGTCGATGATGCCAAGCCCCCGCTTTTCAAGGGCCCGTAAAATTTGGGGATTGTGGATCAGAGGGCCGTAGGAATAGACTCCGGAAACAGCCGATCCATCCGGAGCCAATTCCTCCTCCGCCAAATCAACGGCCCGGCGGACCCCCATACAAAACCCAAGGACCCGGGCCCGAATTACCGTCATGGTCTAGGTTTCGGCGGCAGAAATAACTTCCGTTTCTTTTTTTACCCTGCTCCGGGGAATATAGCGGTCCCAGAAAAACACAAAACCGGAAGCAATAAAAATCGTTGAATAAACCCCGGAAATTAAACCCACAAGCAGGGCCAGGGCAAAATCCTTCATTGAACCGGTGGTAAAGATGTACAGGGACAGCACCGCCAGCATGGTGGTTATGGTGGTAATAAAGGTCCGGCCCAGGGTTTCGGTGATAGACCGGTTAAGAACCACTTCGAAATTATCGCCGGGAAAATTGTGCCTGGTTTCCCTAATTCTGTCAAAGATAACGATGGTATCATTGATCGAATACCCCAGGATAGTAAGGATTGCTGCGATGGTGGTGGTATTAAATTCCATCCGGGACCAGGCAATAAAGGCTACCATAATAAGGCCATCGTGTATTATTGCCAGTACCGCTCCAATGGCGTATTGGGGTTTAAACCGTACGGAAGCATACAGCAAAATAAGCAGCAAAGTGGCGCTTAAAAGCCACACCGCCTGATCCGCCAGGGTTTTGGAGAACCGGGACCCCACGTAATTAGAACTGGTAACCACCGTTTCCCCTTCGCCGAAATACTGATCCAAGGCATTGCCGATATCGGTGGTTTGAAAGTTCTCGGTTATGGCATCTTCCTGTATACGGATCATAAAACGCCGATCCGCAGGGTCCCCCAGGACTTGAACCGCCGGGCTTCCAAAGCTGGAAAGAGCCTGGGACAGTTCCTCCGTCGAAACCGGCGCGGCCCCGGGGGCAAGGTAGTGAACCCAATATGGGTCGGGACCCAGGGTCGAAGTAGATTGAGCGTCCAGTGCTAAAAGCGCAAAGGGGGTGGATCCGGGAACCTCGGCCGAAACAGAAACTCCCTCGATCTGATCCAGATCCTGGGCAAAAGCTCCGATGGTGCCATAATCGGCCAGCAGGTACTGGTTGGTAAAGCCCTGAATGCCGACCCCGGAAACCACTACGCTTAGACTGACCCCGTTTAGGGAAAGAACAGCATTCCCCGGACCGTCATAACTTAAGCTAAAGGCCCTGGGGGCAAGTTGAATTTCCTGAATCAGCCCCGCTTGAAAATCAATCCCCACATTAAAACCGCCCTTTACAAAATACCCGGTAATTCCTGCGGCAATAAGGGCCAGGGAAAGAATTGCGGTAAAAACAAAACACCGGGAAAACCTTATGATTCTGTTCATCATACCCTACTTTCGGAATGATCCGCCTGGATGGGTCTGATAAACCAGCCTACCAAGAGCTTTTTACTGCCCATCACATCGGTACTGAAATCAAAAATAAGCCGGGAAACAAAGAGGGCGGTAAATACCGAAGAAAACACCCCGATGGCCAGGCTTACCGCAAAACCCTTAATGGGCCCGGTTCCCAGTTGGGACAGAAACAGGGCGGCTATGAAGGTGGTAATATTGGAATCCATGATCGCCCAAAAGGCCTTTTCAAACCCCGCATCTACCGCCGCCCGGCGTCCCTTGCCCAGGCGCAGTTCTTCCTTCATCCGTTCAAAGATAATTACATTGGCGTCCACGGCCATTCCTATGGTTAAAATAAAGCCCGCAATACTGGGCAGGGTTAAGGTAAAGTTAAGGACCGAAAGGATGCTAAACATAAGGTATATATTAAGGGCCTGGGCAACAATGGCGTTGATCCCTGCGGTACGGTAATACAGCAGCATAAAGATCATTACCACCGCCAGGCCTCCCAGAAGGGCATACAGGCCCCGGGTAATGGTGTCCGCCCCCAAAGACGGCCCGATGGACTGCTGGTTAACCACAGTCAGTTCCACCGGCAGGGCGGCGGTTCTAAGGATAATGGCAATGTCATTTGCTTCGCCCATATCAAGACCCCGTAACTGTACCGATTCGTGAATTCCCTCGTTAATTATGGCGATGGATCTAATGCGGTTGTCCAATACAATAGCCATGGGTTTCTTTGTGTTGGCAGAGGTAAACGTATAAAAGATCTCTCCCCCCTCGGAATCCAAAAGAAAAACCGCCACCGGCTCACTTAATTGCCCGGCTCGTTCGGCTCGGGCGTCCCGGATGTGGGTTCCGTCCAGTCCTACCTGTTTTTTAACCGCCGCATAGCTCTTCCATTCGTCAAGGCCGTAACTGTCCCGTTCATAGACCCCCAGGATCAACACATCATCCGGCACTATGCCCTCCACGGGAAGTGTTCCGTCTTCGTTGGGAACCGTGCCGGGATGCTCCTGCAGGTAGCGGTAAAAAGTTTCGGTGGCTTCTTCATCCACAATGTGGAATGCCAGCCCTCCTTTACCCATGATGATATTCCGAATCCGCTCCGGATCTGCAAGGCCGGGGATTTCCACATAGATCTGATCGGTCCCCTGTTTGCGTATAACCGGTTCGGTAAGGCCAAACCGGTCGATGCGGCGGCTCAAGACCTCCAGGGCCTGGTTAAACAGGGTTTCCCGTTCTTCGTCGGTAATACCGCGGCCATACTGTTCCCGGAACCGTTTATCCAGGGCTTGCATATCGCCCTGGAGTACAATGGAAAGGCCCCCGGAAAGATCCAACCCCAATTGGACGGCATTTTGCTGAAGGTTCTTTAATTTAAAAATTCTGTCCCGGTAATGGGATTCAACAACCTTCTGGACCTCGGAACGGGAAAAGACCCGCAGTACCGCAACGGCGTCCCAGGTTTTAGGGATCTCCCGGCCGGACGTTTTATAGATTTTTCTTGCCTCGTCTACAAGAAATTCCATCCCTTCCGGAATCTCTTCCCCGTTCCTAGCGGCAGCAATTAATTTTTCCATGTCCTGCCCGGCGGTCCGGCGGGCATAATCCCTAATCTGCTCCCGGGAACCCAGGGCCAGGTTCTGTTCATCCTTGGGTACAAAAAAATACCACCGGGCGGTGGGATAGAGAAACACCAGGCATAGCCCCACCGTCATAAGGACAATAAAAAACCGGTACCGTTTCTTCATTTTTCTTCTGTTGAAGCTTCCGGTGAATTTTCGCTGGTCTTTTCGGCCCTGCCGGAGGATTCTACCGACGCAACGGCATTCCGGGAAAATTCTATTTTGCAGTTTTCGTCTACTTTAAGAATAAGCGATCCTTCCCTGACGCTCTGGATAACCCCATGGATACCCCCGATGGTTACAATCCGGTCTCCCTTTTTAAGGTCCGCCAGCATGCGCTGGGTTTCTTTTTGTTTTTTATTCTGGGGCCGGATAATAAAGAAGTAAAAAATGGCAATTATTAAAACAATAGGAAGCATACCCAGCAGGTTTTGCTGGGTTGTCCCCGATCCGCCTCCCGGCGCGGCCATAAGCAGTGAAAAAACTAATTGGTTCATATTAACATCCTTAGAGGTGATTAGGGTACAACCCTACCATAAACCCGGAAGATATTCAAGCGGGAAAGAAAACCCGGCTGCGGCCCTGTAGCATATCTATAGAAAACCGCCGGCGTTGTGGACAAGGGCGGACTTTTCCATTACCTTTATACTAAGGAGTAAGCCATGGGAAAATACGTTTGTAAGCTCTGCGGTTATGTATACGATCCCGTCGTGGGGGATCCCGGCGGCGGTATACAGCCTGGTACCGCATTTAAAGATATTCCGGACGACTGGGTCTGTCCCCTGTGCGGGGTAACTAAGGCCGATTTTTCTCCCGTTCCGTAATGTTGTCCCGGGAACACTTTATCTTTACCATCGGGTACGATGGTCCCGTGGCCGTGGTGGACAGCCAGGGGGCCCGCCGGTATGGAGCTCTTTCTACCGCGGAGCTGGCCCAAAAGGGGCTGTTCCGGGCGGCCTGGGCCTCGGCGGTTTTTTCCGGTAATGCCGAAGAAAAGACCCTGGTTATTGATGCGTACAATAAAACCGCCGGGGCCTCCTACGGGGCGGAAGATTCCCTAGACCGGCTTTTTGGAGTATTCCCCGTCAACGGTAAGCGGGTCGTTCTGCTGTAATCCAAAGCCGCTGCCGGCTTACTGTCCCAAAACCGAGCGGTACTCCGCCTCGTAACGCTTAAGCTGGGGATTATTGGGAGCAATAGTCAAAGCCTGCCGCAGATAATATGCCGCCCGCCGTTCATCCTTTCGGCGGTGGTAAATTTCAAACATCGCAATCAACGCGTCAAGGTTAAGCGGATCTTCGAAAAGACTTGACCGAAGATCGTTCATCAGGGCATCTTCGTTGGTTCGCAGCCTTGAACGAAGGTAATAGTACCTGCTCTTCTGGGTCCCTCCGGGAACCGCTGCCAGACCTTGCTCAATAATCCGGGATGCTTCGGATTGCCGGCCCGTTTCGGTTAGTGCGGTGATATACGAAGACACCGCCTCTTCGCTGGAAGAATCCCGGTTGTACAATTCCCGGGCATGGGACAGGGCGGCGGCATAGTTCCCCAGGGCTCGTTCGATCAGGTATGCGTTAAACAGGTCCCGGTTGTTTTTTTGCCGGGCCAGAAGTTTGTCCGAATAGGCCTTGGCGTCCTTCCAGTTTTCCTGTCCAATGGAATTCTCCACCGCCAAGGCCAGTACCGCCGGGGAAGGATCCCCCAGAAGCCGGTTAAGGATTGTTTTTCCTTCGGTATTTTCCTCCGTCCGGGGGGATTCCAGCAGCAGGCGGGCCATGTAGAGGGCTATTTCAGTGTCCGCCGGGTACGAGCGGCTTAGGGGCCGCAGGTAATTCAGGGCCGCTTCCCGGTTCCGGTGGGCTTCGGCCTGTATCCGGGCCCGTAAAAAAATATACTCCCGGCTGCCGGTATCGATAGAAGCATACGTGTCCAGGCTTACCTGGGCCTGCTGAAACAACCCCCGGTCCAGTAGAATTCGGGCCCGTAAAAGAAGAATTTCCCCGTCCCGGCTATTTTGCCGGAGCATTTCGGCAATTATCCCATCGGCCCCCGGCCAATCCTGCCGGTCCGCATAAAGCCGGATCAGGAGCCGCTTCATTTCCCGGTTGCCGGGATAACGGCGGGAAAGATCCTGTAGCCGGGGCAGGCTCTCATCCGCCCCCTGAAGCATAAGAAGCCGTATCAGGCCCAGCTCGGCGGGGTAGCAGGTGGCGGATATATCCAAGGCCTGCCGGTACGCCTCCTCTGCCTGGGAATTGTCCCCGGTTTTTTCCAAGGCAAATCCCCGAAACAGCGGAACCAGAACGGACCGGGGATTAAGCTGGGCAGCCCGGTCTAAGTAGGCCAGAACATTCCGCAGTCCCGCCCTGGGAACTTCGGTCCCGTAATAGGCCAGGAAAGGAAGAACATATTCCAAAAAATCCCGGGACCCCTGGGGAGGGGGAACATAGTTTCCCCCTCCGGCTTCCCGTAAAATTCGGGCATAGGGATGGTTTATCGGGGGGTTGCCGCCGGGAAAGGAAATGTTGATACCGGGGTAAAGGGCCTCGTAAATGGCCCGGCCCGCAGCGCCCAGGGACCCGGCCGTTTCGGACAAAGCCAGGTCCCGGTTTTGGAGCAGTCGCGAGGCCTCCCTAAGGGAATCGGGAGTGCCCAGCTCCACCTGGTACTGCAATTCTTCCAGGGGGCCGGAGGGGGAACCGGAATTATCGTTAACCGGGGGGGCTGTCCGGGACGGGGACGTGCAGGAAAAAAACAAACACAGCAAAAATAGAACCGGAGTGGTAACCGGAAATTTCACGAAACCTCATCCCTGTTCCCGGGCCCGGAACTAAGCGAAAGGAGGATAAGTATAATCCCCCCCAATACGATTAGCAAGGGCCACCAGTTGATAACAAAGCGCTTAAACGAAAAAGAAACCACTTTAAACGAAAAGACCAAAAGCGTACAGCCCAGAACCACAAAGGCCAGGGAAGGAATAAGGTATTTATACTTGAATGCCCGGTAATGCCGCAGTCCCGCGGGCAGCAGGGCCAGGCCGGAAAAAACCGAAAGCAGGGGCCAGCCCTGGGCCAGGGTAATGGGAATAATTTTTAAGGCGGAAAAAAACAGAAATACGCCAATAAGGATAAAAAAAGTGGCAAAAAACAGGTACAGGGGACGTTTGTTTAATTTTACGGCTAAAACCGCGCAAAATGCGCCGATAATGACAAAAAGAGAGGCCCATAATACAGACAACCGGGAAATTCCCGTCAGGGCCCCTACAAGGAACCCGATACCCAGGAGCATAAGGAAAAGACCGGCAATAAAAATAATATGGGCGGTAATTCGGCGAGTTTGACGCATACTTTTACTATAACAATTCTTTTCTTCTCTTGCCAATGGGAACCCTTCAGTGATAGGATGATCAAATGAGAAATGTCTTGCTGCTTTTGATTGCATTAACCGTCCCCGTTTTGTTAACCGGGGCCGAAGAACTGGTAAATTATCAACTGGACGAGACGGAGCATTTGGAAATAGTTCCCGGTGAACCTATTGCCAGACCCCTTCGCCAGGTTAAGTACGTTCAACCCTATGCATCAAAACCCCACGACGAGGCCCCCGTCCTGTTTACCCTTACGGGGCTTGATGAGCCGTTAACCCAGCGGTACATCGAGCAGTATTCCACCGGAGGAGGGCGCAGGTGGCTTACAACGATTATGCAGCGGAGCGAACCCTACCTGGCCTTTATCCGGGGAGAGATTGAAAGGCGAGGCCTTCCCCAGGAACTTATCTACCTGCCGGTGATTGAATCGGCCTATTCGGTTACCGCCGTAAGCCGTTCCGGCGCCACGGGCCTATGGCAGTTTATGCGAAACAGCATCAATCCCTACGGCATGAGAATCACCGACTGGATGGACGAGCGCCGGGATTTTTGGAAGTCCACCCTGGGGGCCCTGGATAAACTGGAAACCGAGTTCAAACGGATAGGCAACTGGGAGCTAACCCTGTCTGCCTATAACGCCGGCCTGGGAACGGTCCTTAACGCCATGAAAAAATACCCCGGCGAAAACTATTGGGAACTCTGTAAGCGGCGGGTTTTTAAAAACGAAACGATCCATTACATCCCCAAACTTTTGGCGGTATCTTATATTTTATCGAACCCCCGCCGCCACGGTCTTGAACCCATATGGCCGGAAGATCCCCAGTGGATCCGCATAGCCGTGGGACGATCGGTGGATCTAAACATGGTGGCGGAATACGCGGGACTTCCCGGGACGGAACTAAAAAAAGCAAACGGGGAACTTTTTTACGGTATTACGCCCCCGGATCCCAATTATCATATCAAGGTTCCCGCCGCCCAAGCCCCGGCAATTGCGTCGGTTCTGGAGGATCCTGAACTAACCCTAATAAAATACTACTTCCATACGATCCGCTCCGGCGATACCCTTTCGGGCATAGCCAGCCGCTACGGGGTTTCAGAAAGCCAAATCCGCGGCCACAACCCGGGATTGCGGGACCGGTACCTTAAAATAGGGGTCCGTCTTATTATCCCCGCCCTAAAAGGAACCAACATTGCCGCCGCCGCCGGACCCCGGATGGAAAACGTTTCTGTTTCCGGAACCCACCTTGTTAAGCGGGGAGAAACCCTGTGGTCCATCGCCCTGGCCTACAACACCGATCCCGAAACCCTGGCCCGGATTAACAATATGGGACTTAACGATACATTAAGGGAGGGAAGCACCCTTAAAATGCCGGTTAGCCGCTAATGAAACCACGGTACTGCTTGGTCCCGTTCCTTGCCTTGACCCTTATAAACGCCGGCGCCCAGGGAACACTTGTAAACGGCACCCTGGAGTGGGAGCGGATGGAGCTAAGCGCCACCGTTACTCTGGACCTTGCAGGGGCGGGGATTCGGCTTCCGGCGGGAAGAGCCCGGGCGGAAGCCTTACTGGAAGATGAATACCTCGCCCTAATCCAGCCCTTTGTTCTTGCCATCCAGGTGGATTCGGCATCCACCGTGGGGAATCTGATAGACCGGGGAGAAATATCCCTTCGTACCGGAGACAGTTTTGCGGCAAATGCCCACCGTATCCCCCCTTCCCTTTCCCCGGACCTTTCCAGGATCTTTGCCCGCTATTCCGTAAACCTGCGGGACATATCCCGGCAGCTTATTCGCCATACCAGGCCCCGGGAAATACAGAGCCCCTTGATTCCTTCGCCCACGGACAGGTATACGGGAATTATTATTATTGCCGATGAGACCCTGCGGATCCACGGCCGTTCTTCGTCGGCCCCCATGGTTCCCTGTATGTTTCCAAAGATCTGGGACAGCGAGATGACCCTTCTTTATGAACGAAACATGATTGACCCGAATTTTGACCGCCGGCAAAACCGGAACTTTCCGGACTCCGGGCAAACCCCGGCCCCGCGGTCCTCCGCAAAAAATGAAGCCGCAGATTACGCCGGCGAAAGTATGGTCCGCTACACTACCCGGGACAAGATCATGGGCCAAGGCCCTTCGGGAATTGACGGGGACCTTGCTTCCCTGGTGGGAGAAAATCCCCTGCGGATCATCGCCCGGGGAGTTTTTGGAGAGGTCCCCACGGATCCCATTATCGATAAGGACGATGCCTTGTTAATTCTTTCCAGCGAGGCTAATCGCCGGCTCTTAAGGGAAGGCCGGGTGGTACTTGTACTGGCGAAAGAGGAACTACAAAAGGTCCTTCCTTAATACCAGGAAAAAAGGCCATACGGTGGTGTAGCGTATGGGAAGCTTCGGGAACCCCGGTTGGGTTTCCAGAACTTTCGGCAAAAGCCGCCGGAGAAAATTGCTAATTCTTCATTCGAAGCCGGGTTTGATACTCCGTCGAAGCCCCGGTTTCGCGTTCTCATACTAATTTGGGTACCATTTTCAATGTGGGGCATGATCTTTTTTTCGGCAAGGTTTTTTATGGCGCAATGCGGAACCTTGAAACTCTTTCCGCTTTTTTTTACAATTCTTCCATGAACAGAATACCCGTGGGCATCCTTGGCGCTACCGGCATGGTGGGGCAGATGTACATTACCCTGCTGGCGGATCATCCCTGGTTTCGGGTGGGCTATGTTGCCGCATCGAGCAGGAGCGCGGGCAAAAGCTACCGGGATGCAGCGGCCGGACGCTGGCGCCTTGAAACCGGCTGGGGCGCCGGGGTAGGGGAACTTACCGTGGAGGACGCTAACGATGTATCCCGGGCGCTTAGCGCCCACCGGGAGGGCTGTTGCAGTTTTGTGTTTTCCGCCCTGGATATGGACAAGGAAAAAATCAGGCTCTTGGAAGAAGCCTACGCCGCCGCGGGGATTCCGGTGGTTTCCAATGCATCGGCAAACCGTTGGGGGACAGACATACCCATGCTTATTCCCGAGGTGAACCCCCATCATGCGGATCTTATTCCGTCCCAGCGGAAAAATCGCCGCTGGGACCGGGGCTTTATCGTGGTAAAGCCTAACTGTTCGATTCAAAGTTATATGATCCCTTTGCATGCGTTACAACAAAAGGGATACGATCTAAAGCGGATCCTGGTAACAACCATGCAGGCCATTTCCGGTGCGGGTTATCCGGGGGTTCCCGGCTGGGACCTAATCGACAACCTAATTCCCTTTATCCCGGGAGAAGAGGAAAAATCCGAGCAGGAGCCTTTAAAGATATTTGGGACCATTGTGGACGGCGCCATTGTTAACGCGAAGAAGCCGGAGATCAGCGCCCACTGCAACAGGGTTCCTGTTACCGATGGCCATACCGCCTGTGTAAACCTGGAATTTGGTTCCAAAAAGCCTTCTGTCGGCGAAATAAAAAAAATCTGGATCGATTTTACGGCCCTGCCCCAAGAGGAGGGTTTTCCCATGGCGCCGGAACATCCCATTGTTCTGCAGGAAGACGCGGACCGGCCCCAACCCCGTAAGGACCGGAATTCCGGCAAGGGCATGGCGATAACCGTGGGGCGTATTCGGCCCTGCAATGTGTTTGATCTGCGCTTTACGGCCCTTTCCCATAATACTATCCGGGGCGCCGCGGGGGGCGGGATTTTAAATGCGGAACTGCTAAAATATAAGGGTTATCTGCCCTAAGGAGCTGTCATGGGTGAAAAAACCTTTCCCCTGCCAAAGGAAGAATTGGAGAAACTGGTTCGCCGGTACCCTACCCCCTTTTACCTTTACGATGAACGGGGTATCCGGGAAAATGCCCGGGCTCTTACTCGGGCCTTCGGCATTCTTCCTGGTTTTTTGGAATATTTTGCCGTCAAGGCTCTGCCGAATCCGTTTATCCTAAAGATCCTTTCCAGCGAGGGTTTTGGCGCTGACTGCTCCAGCTATGCGGAACTGCTTCTGGCGGACATGGCGGGGATCCGGGGCGAAAGAATCATGTTCAGTTCCAATGAGACGCCTGCACGGGAATACAAGGCGGCCCGTGATTTAGGGGCGGTGATTAACCTGGACGATTTTACGCATATTGACTACTTGGAACGCCATGCGGGAATCCCGGAGCTTATTTCCTGCCGTTACAATCCCGGATCCGCAAAATCGGGGAACGCCATCATCGGTAAACCCCTGGAGGCAAAGTACGGTTTTACCCGGGACCAGATCCTGCGGGCATATCCTCTGCTGGCAGCAAAAGGGGCCCGCCGTTTTGGCATCCACGCCATGGTGGCTTCCAACGAACTTTTCCTGGAGTACCACATCGAAACGGCACGGATGCTTTTTGAACTGGCGGTGGAAATAAAAGAAAAAACCGGCCTTGCCCTTGAATTTATAAACCTGGGGGGCGGCGTAGGCATACCCTACAAGGTTGAAGACCAGGCCATCGATTACCAGGAGCTTGCCGAAGGCATCGAGGGCCTTTACCGGAGCATTATTGTTCCCGCCGGCCTGGGGTCCCTGCGGATCCGTATAGAATGGGGCCGGGCGATTACGGGCCCCTACGGCTGGCTTGTGTCCACCGCCATTCACACCAAGAGCATTTACCGGGAATACATTGGTCTTGATTCCTGCATGGCCGATCTCATGCGCCCCGCCCTGTACAGCACCGCGTATCACCATATTACTGTGGCGGGAAAGGAAACCGCCCCCTCCACAGAAACCTACGATGTGGTGGGCAGTCTCTGCGAAAACAACGACAAGTTTGCCATACAACGTTCCCTCCCTAAAATCGATCCGGGGGATTTGGTGATCATCCACGATGCGGGAGCCCACGGCAGAGCCATGGGATTTAACTATAATGGAAAACTCCGGTGTGGTGAACTTTTGCTCCGCAGCGATGGAACCATTATGCAGATCCGCAGGCCGGAAACGGTGGAAGATTATTTTGCTACCCTGGATAGGGAGGCGTTTAAAAATTTTCAGGAGAACCTATGATTAGCCGTAATCCCCGCCTGGGGGCTCTTAAGGCGGGCTATCTTTTTCCCGAGATCGCCCGGCGGCGGCGGGAGTTTGCCGCCGCCTATCCGGAGGATCCGGCGAAACCTGAAACCCGGATAATCAGCCTGGGGGTGGGTAATACCACGGAACCCATATTACCCCACATAGATCGGGGCCTTATCGAAGGAGCCCGGCAGCTTGGCGTTCCGGAGGGCTATTCCGGGTACCAGGACGAGGGTCTTTTGGAACTGCGGGAAAAGATTTCCAGGGTATTTTACCCGGAAACCGGCGGAGATCCCTTTTCGGCGGATGAAATTTTTATTTCCGACGGGGCTAAGTGCGACATTGGCCGGCTCCAGCTTCTTTTTGGGCCGGACAGTAAAGTGGCGGTACAGGATCCGTCTTATCCGGTATACGTAGACGGCTCCGTGCTTACCGGTGCGGCCGGTCCCTGGACCGGCGAAGGTTACGGCGGCATAAGCTATCTTCCCTGCACCGCAGAAAATTCTTATTTTCCGGATCTTTCAAAGCTTCAGGAAAATTCCGTCTTTTACTTTTGTTCCCCCAACAATCCCACCGGCGCGGTGGCTGCCAAAGCCCAGCTTGAAGAGCTGGTGACCGCGGCAAAAAAAAAGGGGTGCCTTATTGTTTTTGACGCAGCCTATGCGGAGTATATCCGAGATCCGGCGCTGCCCAAAACAATTTTTGCTATTCCCGGCGCCCGGGAATGCGCCGTGGAGGTTAATTCTTTTTCCAAGCCCGCGGGTTTTACCGGGGTCAGGCTTGGCTGGACCGTGGTGCCCAAGGAACTGCACTATGCCGGCGGCGAGAGCATTAACGCCGATTGGAACCGGGTTATGGGTACGATTTTTAACGGCGCTTCCAACATAGCCCAGGCCGGGGGACTTGCCGCCCTCTCCCCCGAGGGCTTGCAAGAGATACGGCAGCTCTGCGACTTTTACCTGGGAAATGCAAAATGTATCCGAACCGCCCTGGAAGGGCTAGGCGTTTCCTGCGTGGGGGGTGATAACTCGCCCTACATCTGGGCCCGGTTTCCCGGCCGGGACAGCTGGGATGTGTTTGCCGAAATCCTGAAAAGCTGCCGGGTACTTACGACCCCGGGGGCAGGCTTTGGTCCTTCGGGCCAATCCTTTATACGCTTTTCGGCCTTCGGCCATCGGCAGGATGTGGAAGAGGCCTGCGAACGGCTGGGAAAACTAGGGCAACGCTGATTAAATCTTTGTTTTCTGATACCCTGAAAACATGGCAAACCAACAAACCTTTACCAATATAGAATATGCGCAAAGGAAACGGACAGGGAGACGGGAAAAGTTTCTGGGCGCGATGGACGCGGTTATTCCCTGGGCGGCGTTTCAAGAAAAGACAGCGCCCTTTTACCCCAAGACCGGCCGGCGGGGCAGGCAGCCGAAGGGGATAGCGCGTATGCTCAGGATGTATT
>JAISOA010000170.1 GCA_031275945.1 Spirochaetaceae bacterium | reverse complement strand
TTCCGGTCATACCGCCGGAACTGCGCCCCATGGTACAGCTTGACGGGGGCCGTTTTGCCACCTCGGACCTTAACGACCTCTACCGCCGGGTGATCAACCGGAACAACCGGCTTAAACGGCTTCAGACCCTTAACGCCCCGGATATTATTATTCGTAACGAAAAGCGGATGCTTCAGGAAGCGGTGGACGCTCTTTTTGATAATTCCAAGAAAAAACGGGTGGTTAAGGGGGCCAGCAACAGACCCCTTAAATCGATCAGCGATATGCTCAAGGGCAAGCAGGGGCGGTTCCGTCAAAATCTTCTGGGTAAACGGGTGGATTATTCGGGCCGCTCGGTAATCACCGTGGGGCCGGATCTAAAAATGTGGCAATGCGGGCTTCCTACAAAAATGGCCTTGGAACTGTTTAAACCCTTTATTATGAAACGGCTGGTAGATAAAGACGTGGTCTACAATATAAAAAAGGCCAAGCTTTTAGTGGAGCAGGAAACCCCGGAAGTTTTTGCGATCCTTGACGAGGTGGTGCAGGAACATCCGGTGCTGCTTAACCGGGCCCCCACCCTGCACAGGCTGGGGATCCAGGCCTTTGAGCCGGTGCTGGTGGAGGGCAAGGCCATTAAACTCCATCCCCTGGTCTGCCATGCGTTTAATGCGGACTTTGACGGGGATCAGATGGCGGTCCATGTGCCCTTAACCCAGGCGGCCCAGATGGAATGCTGGACCCTTATGCTTAGCGCCAGAAACCTTCTTAACCCCGCCAACGGAAAAACCATCGTGTTTCCTTCCCAGGACATGGTGTTGGGAATAAATTTTCTTACCCGGATTAAGCCTAACGCCAAGGGAACGGGACGCCGCTATACTTCTACGGAAGAGGCGCTTATGGCGGTGGAAGCAAAGGCCCTGGATTGGGAAGCGGCGATTAAAGTACGATCCCCGAAAAAACTTGTCTGGGAAAAGGTGGGCAAGCCCATGGAACTTGCTCCCGGCTCTCTTGTGGAGACCACCGCGGGCCGGCTGATGTTTAATGAAGAAATGCCCGGAGAGATCCCCTTTATTAATTACGAGCTAAAGGACAAGGAACTGCGGGCCCTTATAGAACATATCTTTACCGAAAAAGGCTCCTGGACCACGGTAAAAATGCTGGATGCGATCAAAGCCACGGGATACCGGTATTCTACGATCTTTGGAGCCACCATAGGGGTGGATGATATTGTGGTGCCCAAAGAAAAGACGGAGATGATCGACAGGGCCAATAAGGAAGTAGAGTCGATCCAAAAACAGTACCGGCTGGGACATATTACGCAAGAGGAGCGGTACAACCGGGTCGTGGAGGTATGGTCAAAGACCAACGAAGACCTTACCAATATTATGATGAAAACCTTGGAGGCAGACCGGGACGGCTTTAACTCGGTTTACATGATGGCCAACTCCGGCGCCCGGGGAAGCCGCAACCAGATCCGCCAGTTGGCGGGGATGCGGGGGCTTATGGCCAAACCCTCGGGGGATATTATAGAGCTTCCCATCAGGTCAAACTTTAAAGAAGGGCTTTCGGTTATCGAATTCTTTATTTCCACCAACGGCGCCAGAAAGGGGCTTGCGGATACGGCCCTTAAAACCGCCGAAGCGGGCTACCTTACCCGCCGGCTTGTGGACATTGCCCAGGATGTGGTGGTAAACGAAGATGACTGCGGAACCATTAACGGCATCTCCTATTCGGCCATTAAGGACGGCGAAGACATTGTGGAACCCCTGCGGGACCGCATCGTGGGCCGCTATACCCTGGAACGGGTAAAACATCCTATTACCGGTGAATTGATTGTGGACGTTAATGAAGAGATCACCGAAGAAGTTGCCAACCGGATCGACGAGGCGGGAGTTGAATCGGTACGGATTAGAACGGTCCTTACCTGCGAGGCAAAGCACGGGGTCTGCCGTAGATGTTACGGCAGGAACCTGGCCACCAACCGCTCCGTGGATATAGGCGAAGCGGTAGGAACCATTGCCGCCCAGTCCATTGGACAACCCGGTACCCAGCTTACCATGCGGACCTTCCATATCGGGGGGGCGGCTACCAAGATAAGCGAAGAAAACCGGATCTTCCTTAAATATCCCGTTTATATTCGGGATGCTTTTGGAGCCCATGTAGAACTGGGAGACGGGGTGTCTTCCGGCCATTGGCTCTTTACCCGCAAGGGTTATGCGGTGGTTAATAAGGTAATGCGGGAATATAAGCTTGAACCCAAGGATGAGCTTTTGGTGGAGGACGGAAAGCGGATTATCCGGGGGGAACCCATTATCCGGCACGGGGCTAAAGAGATTCTTTCTCCGGAGATTGCCTATGCGATGGTGCTGGGCGGGCAGAGCCGCGGCAGGGCAAAAACCTTGTTGCTTATCGGGCAGGATCAAAAAATTGAGATTCGTAACGGATCTGAATTTCTAGCTAGGGTAGGGGATGTGGTCGAGGCAGAAAAAACCATCGCTACCTTTGATCCCTTTAGCGATCCGATTATAGCCGAAGAAAGCGGCATCGTAAAATACGAAGATATTATTCCCGGTACCACCCTTAAAGAAGAAATCGACGAGGAAACGGGGAATATTGAAAAGCGGGTAACCGAGTTCCAGCTGGAAAGCAAACAGCCCCGAATCTTTATTACCGACGACGACGGCAACGAGCTTGTTTCGTATTTTCTTCCCGGCGGGGCCTATATCCAGGTGGATGAGGGTGAAAAGATCCAGGCCGGGCGGACCATAGCCAAGACCCTTAAAGAAAGCGCCAAGGCCATGGATATTACTTCCGGTCTTCCCCGGGTTTCCGAACTTTTTGAAGCCCGCAAGCCCAAGAGCCCTGCGGTGTTGGCACAGGTTTCGGGGGTTGTATCGTTTAAGGGCATAATCAAGGGCAAGCGAATTCTGGTGGTAAGTGATTCCTTCGGCAAGGAATACAAGCACCTGGTCCCCATGACCAAGCGGCTTTTAGTCCGGGACGGCGATTCGGTGGAGGCCGGGGAAGCCCTGTGTGTGGGGTCCGTGAATCCACATGATATACTGTATATTTTGGGGGAGGCAACCTTGCAGCGGTATCTTATGGACGAAATCCAGCAGGTATACCGGCTTCAGGGCGTGTCGATCAACGACAAGCATATCGGGGTGATTGTCCGCCAGATGATGCGGAAGGTGGAAATTGTCGCCGTGGGGGATACCCGGTTTATTTTCGGCGCCATGGTAGACAAATACCGTTTTCACGAAGAAAACAACCGGGTTATTGCCGAAGGGGGGCAGCCCGCTGTAGCCCGGCCTATGTTCCAGGGAATAACCAAGGCGTCTCTGAATATCGATTCTTTTCTTTCCGCGGCAAGTTTCCAGGAAACTACCAGGGTGCTTACCAATGCGGCCATTGCAGGGGCCACCGATTCCCTCCGGGGGCTTAAAGAAAATATTATCATCGGCCATCCCATCCCCGCCGGAACCGGCATGAGGCGCTACCAGGCGGTTAAGCTCTTTGACGAAGACAGCCAGGATCTGGAGGTCCAGATGCAGGAAATTCTGGAACAGCGAAAACTTGCGGCCCTGGAGGCTCTGGAAGAAGAAGAGACAATCGCGGCCCAGGGAGGGCGGCCGGAAGAAGCGGAACCCGAGGCCGAAGATTCGGAGGACTAGGGGCCTGTTGCACTGGTGGATTTTTTGCTCAGGCGTCTTTGGCGCCCTTCATGTAAAAAATCCCAATTAACGGAGCTCCTTTGGGAGTTTGTACCGTATAAAAGTTCACATTCGTGAATTTTTATACGGTTTTATGAGCGAAGCGCAACAAGCTTCTAGGCAGAGGGCATAGGCGGTTTAAGGCTTACCCCTTAAGCCTTTACCCATGCGCCGCCGCGGTTTCTCGGGCCTTCTCCGGCTGTTCTTTGGCCGCCGGGGGAACTTTCAACCGCTTGAGCCGTAAAGCATTGCTTAGTACCGATATGGAACTCATGCTCATGGCGGCGGCGGCGAATATGGGATTAAGAAGGGGCCCTCCGAAAATATAGAGCAATCCGGCGGCAATGGGGATTCCCAACACGTTATAGCCGAAGGCCCAGAACAGGTTTTGCTTGATGGTGCGGATTGTCCGCCTGCTTAGGGTGATCGCCGTGGGTACATCCATTAAATCGGAATGCATTAACACGATGTCCGCGCTTTCCATTGCCACGTCGGTCCCGCTGCCGATGGCGATGCCGATGTCCGCCTGGGCCAAGGCCGGGGCATCGTTAATACCGTCCCCAACCATCGCAACCTTGCGTCCTGCGTCCTGCAATTTTTTAACCTCGGCGGATTTGTCCTGGGGCAGAACTTCGGAAAGTACCCGGTCAATGCCCACCTGTTTGGCGATGGCGGCGGCGGTCTTTTTGTTGTCTCCGGTGATTATGGCAACTTCAATGCCCATTTTTTTAAGGCCCTCAATGGCCGCCTTGCTGCTCTTTTTTAGCACATCCGCCACGGCCACAATTCCGGCCAGTTTGCCGTCAAGGGCAACGTACATCGGGGTTTTGCCCTCGACTGCAAGGCGATCCGACGCCTCCTCAAGTTCGGCAAGGGAAATTCCTTTCTCCTCCATGAGCTTTTTGTTTCCGGCAAGAACCATGCGGCCTTTGATACCGGCTTCAATGCCCCGGCCCGTGATGGACTGAAAGTTTTCAGCGGTAAAAATCTCAAGCCCTTGTTTGAGCGCTCCCTGTACAATGGCCTGCCCAAGGGGGTGTTCGCTGCCCTTTTCGGCGGAGGCCGTTATCTGCAAGAGACAACTTTCCTGGACGCCGGGAACCGGAACAACATCGGTAACTTCTGGCTTGCCCTCGGTGATGGTCCCGGTTTTGTCAAACACAATCGTGTTGATCCTGTGGGTAGTTTCAAGGGCCGCTCCGCCTTTAATTAATATACCGTTTTCCGCTCCCTTGCCGGTGCCTACCATAATTGCGGTGGGAGTTGCAAGTCCCAGGGCACAGGGGCAGGCGATAACCAAAACGGAAATGAAAATCGTTAAGGCAAATTCAATCATTGATTTTCCGGGGGCTAATGTTACTAATCCTGCGGAAGCGGCGGCAAACCATAAGGCGCCGGCCACAAGGGCGATGGCGCAGACGATGGGTACAAAGTAACCGGAGACAATGTCGGCCATTTGCGCTATGGGAGCCTTGCTGCCCTGCGCATCCTCCACCAGTTTGATAATTTGCGCCAGGGCGGTTTCTCCGCCGACTTTTTCAGCCCTAAAGCGGATTACGCCGTTGACGTTAATCGTGGCTCCGAAAACCTTATCGCCGGGCTTTTTGTCCACGGGCATACTCTCACCGGTGAGCATAGATTGGTCAACGGCAGTTTGGCCTTCGGTAACAACGCCGTCCACGGGGATTTTAGCGCCGGGCTTTACGATGATGATGTCGCCGGGAATTACCTCGTCAATGGGGATTTCTTTTTCTTCCCCGTTCTCTATGATGATCGCCGTTTTCGGCGAAAGGCCCATGAGGCGTTTAATCGCTTCGCCGGTACGGCCCTTGGACACGGCCTCAAGGGATTTACCCAAAAGAATGAGGGCGATGATCACCCCGGCGGTTTCAAAATAAAGCGCGTCCACGGCGTTAAAATTGCCGTTGGCGATTTCAAATATATTGTAAACGCTGTAGGCAACCGCCGCCGTGGTGCCGATGGCGATAAGGCTGTCCATGTTGGGGCTGCGGTGAAACAGGTTTTTGAAGCCCAGGGTGTAAAACTTGTTACCCGCTATGATAATGGGAATGACCAATAGTAACTCAGCCAGCGCATAGCGCAGGGGAAAATGCATTGGGGCCAAGGCTTTGGGGAACGGCAGAGAGAACACCTTTATCATCGGCGCCATTGCGATATAGAGCAGAGGAAGTCCTAAAACGGCGGCGACGATAAATTTTGTCCAGAGGGTTTTAATTTCCTTTTCTTTGCGGATCCTGTCCTCGTCTACCGCCCCCTCTTTGGAAAAGTCCAGGGCCTTGTATCCCGCTTTTTCAATCGTTTCTTTAACGGCGGAAATCCGCACCTTAAGGGGATCGTAAACCACCCTGGCCTTTTCCGTGGCAAGGTTTACCGAAGCGCCGGTAACGCCCTCTAGCTTGCCCAGGGCTTTTTCCACCCGGGCTGCGCAGGCTGCGCAGGTCATGCCGCCGATGCGTAGTGTTTCGCTTTGCATGGTTGTTCCTTTAGTTAAACTAGACATTGGACTTGTTCGACAATCCGGCCGGTTGTCTGCTAACCTGCGGTTAGCGCTGGTTAAAGTCCAACGGGCTTTAACCGCCAAGTCTCGGCAAAATGCTCCGCATTTTGCGGTTTTTAAGCGGTTGTTGTTCAGAAACTGAAATTTCCGAACAACTCTATTTTCTCCCCCTGTTTTTCTTTGCGGTATACAGTTCTTTACCCTCTGCGCCAGCGGGCAAAAATAACTTTTGCCTCTCTTAAAACGTTTCGCGAAATGGTAATGGTTGTGGCTGTTACCGTCTTGTGGGTATCGAAAATTGGAACCGGATTGCAGCCCCCGGAACGCAGCCCCACCTGGCTCATACGGAACCGGTTGCCGCAGTTCTGGCAGACAAGCACCGTGCCCTGCTGCTTGTAAAAGCCCCGGCCCGATCCGTAACACACCTGGCAGGTGTTAAAGGCCGTGCGTATCGTACCGTCCGGAGCCTTTACCGCCAATACTTCAAGCCGGGTACCTTCGATGTCCACCGGGTAAAAGACGGCGTTTTCCGTTACTTCGGAAATCCGGATAACCAGATCACGGTCAACAACCACAGGCTTAACTATGTTTTGTCCGCCGGTCTGGGCAAAAATACCATTGGATATAAGGAGCATCCCCAGTAAGAACGCCGTATGGATTCTTTTCTTTATTATTTCTACCACTGCCTTCTCCTTGTTTATCGTAAACGCCGGATGTATTACAATTATAGCCGGTTTAGAATTACCGTACACAACAGCCTGAGCCTCCTGCCTGTTCAAAGTAAGAGTCGGGGTAAATTTGGGTTTCAAAATTACCGGCTTCCGTCTTTACCGCTTGGATGTCCACGTTGTTTATGTCGTCCACTACCTTCACATACCCATAGAATACATTGTCGCCGGTGAAAAAATCAAAGGTCCCGGCGGGCATTAACTGAATAAGGTTATCCCCCTGTTTCACGTCCAGCTGTGTGTAATAGGCAGGAAAGATAAGGCGGCTGTTTCCCGGATCAAGGGAATCGTTATTGATGGTTATCAGCGTAGGCATGTTTCGCTGTAGTACGACAATCGCCGGGTCTATGCCCTCATCCCGAAGATTGATAGTTATAGTCTGATACGGAACGCCATATTGTTCCGGGCTTTGAATCTCGGCTAACACAACCTTGCCGGTGGGAATGGCCGCGCCGGCGGGACTTGGGTTTAAGCCCGGATCGCCAATGCCGGCTACGCTTTGACCTTCTTCCACCACCGTGATGGAACTGCGGATCATCCCCATCCAGCAGGAGTAAGAAAACCTGCCGGGTTTTTCCGGCATAAACTCGATCACATTTTCGCCGGGCTGGAAGCGGTGTTCGATGTTGTATTCCCGGATAATCATGCGGTTATTACAGCCGTTGATGCTGCCCTGGGGGGCGGTAATGGTCCACCGGACCGGAATACCCTGTTGTACGGTGATTGCCGGGTAACGGCCGGGGAGTAACAGGGAATTGACGATCTGTACGCCGTTTTCGATTATGGGTACGAAAGCGTCTTCGCCGCTTGCCGCCGTCTTTGAAGAAAAGGGATTGACAGCGGCGAGAAACTTATCGGCAATATTAAAATTGAAACCGGAAAGCCCCCAGCCGTAGCTGAACATGGTTATGCCCATTACCGTTACCAGTATCGCTCCTATCTTCATTACCCGGCGGGTAAATTTTTTGCTTAATACTGAACTTAGGGCCCCGATACCAAACATCAGAGGAACCGTACCCATGCTAAAGAGGAACATGGAGATGCCGCCGGCAAGGGGACTGTCCGAGGAGAGCGCGTATAACTGCATGGCCTGTAAGGGGCCGCAGGGCATAAGGCCGTTTAAGAGGCCGATAATGAGCGGGTTTTTGCTTCCGGCTTTTTGTCCTTCAATCTTTTTCGCAAAAATTTTCGGCATATGCGGATTAAAGCGGCGGAGCCATGGAAATATGCCAAGCATATTGATGCCCATGATAACCATGAATATCCCGGCGATTAGCTGTACAATACCCCGAAACCGCCCTGATATATCGATCACAGAGCCTAAGGTTCCGGCCATAAGGCCCAGGGCGGTATAGGAAATAACCCGGCCGGCGTTGTAGAAGATAGGGGGGAACAGCACGTTCCGTCGCTGCCCTTCCTGGGGCATAACGGCGGCGTTTGGTATACATTGGGAAAGGTTAATGCCGCCGCACATGGCGATACAGTGTACCGAGGTGATAAGGCCGATGACAAAGAGCATCCCGTACCCCATCCCGGCCTCCGCCGGCGGGAAGGCCGGGCTTAGGATACCTAAGCCCTTCAACAGTACATAC
>JAISOA010000165.1 GCA_031275945.1 Spirochaetaceae bacterium | reverse complement strand
AATATAAATAAACCGGCAGACCATATGCTAATGGTACAAATCCAATGAATTATTATTTGTCGCAACAAATTCAATAGAACCTGTTTTCTCATCTATTTCTACCGGATATTTTGGGTATTTATTAAAGTATTTCTTGAATATCATGTTTGCCAGTAAACCTTTTATTAAACCTAAATTTTCTATCAATATTTTTTGATTATGGTTTATACAATAATGCTCTTTATCCACACAAACCATCATTCCGGCAATTTCATTATCAATTATAGCGATGTAAAAATATTCAGGTACAAACATATGCGTAAATGCTTTTGTTAATTTATTTACATCATTTGATATTATTTTTAAGTCTTTCTCAAAAGCCTCAACAAATAATGAGCTAATTTTCTCGTTTATATTTCCGGTCAAATTCTTTGCTGGTTTAATTTCCATAATCTTATCCTTCTGAATAATTTTTATCATTAGACTATTTTCAAATAATATTGTCAACTAATTTCAAAACCAAATGTCGCATAACTGCGTGTATATACTCATGTAGTGTTTACCGGTTAGTTACACATCCAACAACAGCAGGATCGCCTCGGGCGGGATAAAGAGCCGTCCGGGTATTATACTGCCGGTATATTTACTGTACAGCCACCAAAGTTCCTTTTGGGAATCCGGCGCGGCATCGGCATTGGTAAAAAGGATGATATGCTCAAAGGGGGATTCGGAACGCTTGGTGACATGGATACGCACTTGGTTAAATCCCCCGGTTCCGTTTTTTGGCGTCCCGGTGTTTTCCTGGAACGGAACAAAATCGTGGGCCCGTATCCCTACGTGGGTGATCTTCCGGCGCGTACCACTGGTTCCGTTTGCCCCGCCATAAGCGCCTTTTGGAAGCCGGAGTGTGAGACCCCAGTCTTTGGCGTAGACTTCCACATCCCCGGTCCCGGTTACCGTGGTCTCTGAGACCGGGGAAATGTTTTTACATCCCGTAAGGCGGGCGGCCAGTACGGTCCCGGGGTCCCGGAAGAGCCGGCGGATATTGCCCTGAATGAAGGCCCGGCCGCTGTCCATCACCAGGAGTTCATCCGCAATCTTGTAAACCTCGTCCCGGCTGTGGGTGACCATGATAAGGTCCCGGTGTATACCCATGAGCTCTAAGAGCTGGAGCTGCATCTGTTCCCGGAGAAACGTATCCAGGGCGGAGAAGGGCTCATCCAGGAGTATGACCTCCGGTTCCCGGATGAGCATCCGCGCCAGGGCGGTTCGCTGCTGCTGTCCGCCGGAAAGCTGGGCGGGGTAGCGATCCTCCAGCCCTTCCAGGCCGAAGCGGTCCAGCCAGGTCCGGGCCTTGAGGGTATGTTCGCTTCGCTTACCGTTAAGGCCGGTGATGATATTGCCCAGTACGGTCATCCGGGGGAAGAGGGCGTAGTTCTGGAAGAGATAACCCACCCGCCGTTCCTGGGGTCTGAGGTTGATTTTTTTTGAAGAGTCAAAGAGGACCCGTCCATTGACAGAGATGTGTCCTTCGTCGGGGCGTTCAATACCGGCGATACACTTGAGGGTCATGCTCTTGCCGCAGCCCGAGGCGCCCAATATACCCAGGCAGCCGTGGCGGCTCTCGAATTCCATTTCGAGCTGAAACTGCCGGGATAGCCTTTTACGGATGGAGACCTTAATGCTCATTATTTAATCCGCTTTTCTTGCGCGGTAAAGTAATTCATCAGGGCCACCACCGCAAAGGAAAAGAAAACGATGACAAGCACATAGTTATAGGCAATGTCCATATCCCCGGAGGACACTGCGGAGTAAATCGCCAGAGGCAGGGTCCGAGTCTTGCCGGCGATGTTCCCGGCGATCATAGCGGTGGCGCCGAATTCCCCCAGCCCCCGGGCAAAGGCCAGGACACCCCCGGAGGCAATTCCCGGCATAGCCATGGGAAAGCTTACCTTCCAGAATATCTGCCATTCCGAAAAGCCCAGGGTCCGGCCTACGTAGATAAGATCCTGATCCACCTGCTCCAGAGCGCCCCGGGCGGAACGGTACATCAGGGGAAAGGAGATTCCCACCGCCGCTAAGACCGTGGCCCCCCAGGAGAAGGCAATCTTGATACTGAAAAAATCGAGGAAGAATTTCCCCACCGGCCCGCGCACCCCAAAAATGTACAATAGGAAAAAACCCGCCACCGTAGGAGGCAGGACCAGAGGCAGGGTAAGGATGCCGTCCAGGATCATCTTCCACTCCTTCCGGCGTATCCCGGCGACCAGTTTTGCCGCCAGGAGTCCCAGGAAGAAGGTAACCATAATCGCCGCCGTGGCGGTTCGTATGGAAATTAGTATGGGCGCCGGATCCATTAGCTAATTATTAGCGGAAAATCCGAAGTTCTTGAATATTTCCAGGCCCTCCGGGGAGGCAAGGAAATCCACCAGCAACTGCGCTTCCGCGGGATGGGCGGAAGCCGCCACTATCCCCACGGGGTAGACTGCCTTCTGATGGCTCCCCGCCGGCGCTTCAGCGATGATCTCCACGGTTTTGACGGAAATTGCGTCGGTACCATAGACTATGCCCACATCGGCGCTGCCCTGTCCTACCCAGTTAAGTACCTCGGTAACGTTAGTTCCCAGGCTGGGCTTGGCGGCCTGTACCGCATCCCAAATCCCCAGGGTAATAAAGGCTTCTCTGGCATACTGACCCGCGGGTACGCTGGCAGGGTCTCCCATGGCAATGGTCTTTGCCTGAGTTATGGTCTGAAAGCTTGTTACCGCCGTAGTGGTCCCCACGGGCTTAATCAGAACCACCTTGTTTTCCAGCAGGGGCTTTACGGTACTGCCGGAAATCAGGTTTTTGTTTACCAGGTTGTTCATCTGGGTAAGTGCGGCGGACATGAAAACATCCGCCCCAAGCCCCTCTTCAATCTGGGTCTGGAGTTTGCCGGAACTGTCGTAGGTTCCCTCCACGGTGATCCAGGGGTACTTTTTCTGGAACGCGGGGATAAGCTGCTGTTCAAAGGAATTCCTAAGGCTTGCCGCCGCCGCCACCAGGATAGTTACCGGGGCTTGAGTCGGGGGTTCTTTCTGCCGGGCCACCGCCGGAGCAGGTTCGGCAGCTTTTTCTTTCCCGCCTCCCGCAAAAACCGATGACGCGACCATACTAAAAAGTACGGTACCCAATACAACTTTAAAAAACATTCCGGTTCCGTTCTTCATTTCATGACTCCTATTGGTTTTGTTCTTTTTCACCATTTGTTTATAGAATATAATCCCATATAATGCAATACAATCTAATTAAAATAAGTTAAAACGATATAAACCTATGATGCTTTTTCCTTTCCCGGACTAATCCGGGAAAAGGAAGAGACCCGGAACTACCCTTGACTTTTATACATTCCTGGGCAATGGTTAAACAATAATGTCCATGGCAATGTCGATCCGATCAGAATCAGTCAAGGCTTTTATCGAAAATCCCATAGTTTTGTCGGCGGTTACGAGCTGGTTTCTCGCTCAGGTGGTTAAAGCGATGATCATGCTGCTTAAGACGAACCGGAAAAACGGCAGGGAGGTTTTGATGACCATTGTCTGGCGTACCGGCGGGATGCCCTCAAGCCATGCGGCCCTAGTTTCAGCTATGACGGCTTCGGTAGCCATTAGAGAAGGACTGCAATCAAATTTATTTGCGGTCATTTTTTTTACATCCCTTATTATAATGAGGGATGCCATGGGTGTCCGCCGTTCATCGGGGATACAGGGCAAATCCCTCAACTCCCTGGGGCGAAATCTGGAAGAACGGTTTGGCCTTGAGTACCATCCGATCAAAGAAGTGCAGGGGCATACTCCCTTGGAAGTGGTAATTGGGGCTCTTTTGGGTATATTTATAGCAGCGGCGTATGCGTATTTGTAGGTTTTCCGGTCCATGTCTTTTCTGAAGTCCCTGTTCATTTCAATAGCCGCTTCTCTGGTATCCGGGATTCTGTTGTTTCTTCTCAATGGCGGAATTACCGGCTTCGGAGGGCGGCCGGTCCAAAAAAGCGCCGGTCCAAAGGATGGATATGCTGTTTTGACCCTGGACGCTTCTTATCCGGACAGGCTTATTCGGGAACTTTTAACGCAGAAGCGGATTATCAATACCATCGGTGAATCATCCCAATGGGTGTTCCTCGATGATTTTGGGGAATTGGAAAAGGTTCCCCTGGATAGCTACCGGGACAGGGTCGAGCCCTTCGATCTCCGGAATGACGGGTATGCAGAGCGGCTGCGGTCCTTTTTTGTTTTCCAAGAAGAGCGGCGGATTTTTATTCCCCTAAAGGGAAATTTTGGCGATCTTGAGGGCCGAATCAGATCTGCCCTGGGGGATATCCCTTTTTCCCTGGCGGTCTTGACCCCTCCCGGGTCCGTCATTTTGCCGGCCGTACTTTTTGCCGCCGCTGCGGTTTTCACCCTGCTGCTTTCCGGGGAAGCCCTGTTTACCGCCTTCTTTCTCCCCCTCTGGGCGGTTCTTTCAGCCCTGGATGTCCCGGGTTTTGCCCTCATAGCGGTCCTGGCCGGTCTTTCCCGGCTCCTCCGGGACCCGGTACGGGAATATTTCGTTTCCCGGCGGTATAAAAAGCCGCTGAATTCTCCCCGCGGTTTTGCCGCGCTTGGCGCCCTGGCTCTCCCGGGGACCTGGGCGTTATCCGCTCTGTTTCTTGCCGCCCTGGGGATTATCACCTTCTTTGGGACCCTTCCCCGGTTGACGGTCATCATGGGTTTGCTCTTTTTCCTGGTCATACTCTGCCTTTCCCTCCGGACCGAATCCTACCAGGGGGATCGCCAGGGACATATCCGTTTTCTGCCGGTACCGATCAGCGATATGGCCCTGCGGCCTTCCGGGTATGCCCGGATCATGTTTCCCTTTACCCTGGCCGCTCTTCTTCTCCTGTTCCTGCCCATGTTTTTTTTCGGGAATTCCGCTCCCCGCTCTTCCCGTGAGTGGACTGGCTGGAAAGGCCCGGAGGATCTCAATGCGGAAATGTACCGGGATCATGTCCGGTTTCAGCAAAATTTTTCGTTCATGCCCCTAGGTTCGGACCCCGGGGCGCTGGACCCTTCCCCATCCTACCTGCGGTATTCCCTGGGGGAAGACGGGCTCATAGACGGTCCCGGGGAGCTTTTAGCGGAAGATGCGGGAAAAATTCCCCCTTTTCCCCTGGAAGGGCTGATAGATTTTATGAACAATTATACCTATATTGATCCTGGTTTCACGGCGTCCCGTTCCGGTGGACTTATTTACCTGTTAATAAGCCTGGGCCTGTGCATTCCCCTGATCCTTCGGGATTGGCGGGGGCGTAGAAGGAAAGGAAAATTTTCTATATATATAAATAAACAAATTGCCGCGTAATTCGCGGCTTTGAAAGGGACAGATGATAATAAAAACTAAGGTATATACATTTTCCCGGGGCGGAATACATTTTGAGGACCCCTCGGCGCCTTCCCGGGATACCTGTGTTACCGCCTTTTTACCGGTTCTTTCGATTATTCCCCTGGTTCATCATACGGGGAGCAGGGCTTTGCCGGCGGTTTCTGTGGGAGATTCGGTAAAGGAGGGGATGCTTGTAGGACGGGGCTTGGACCCCGGCTCGGCGAATATCCACGCCGTGGTGCCCGGGAAGGTGGTACGTACCGTTTCCTGGAAAATGCTCGAGGGGCATACCAACGAAGCCCTGGTGATACGCATGGAAGGGGCTTTTGATAAACTGGGCCGCAGGGAGGAAATTTTTCCCTGGCAGGATATTTCCCCCGTAAAACTCCGGAACCTTATTTCGGAATATGGGGTGGTGACTATGGAAAGCTCCGGCCTTCCCGTGTCGGAACTGATTGCATCCTTTCAGGCCATGAGGGGCCCCCGGAGTCTGGTGGTACGCTGTGTCTTTGACGATCCCTGGCTTGCGGCGGATTACGTACTCTGCCGGGAACGGCTTAAGGCAATGGTGGAGGGGAGCGTTATTGCCGCCCGGGCCTCTATGGCGGAACGGATCATTTACGCGGTTTCCCGGCGGGAACGGGAACTGGGGGATCTTTTCCTGGCGGAAGCTGCTGCCTATAATATCCCCGCTTCGGCTGTACTCGTAGGTTCCCGCTACCCCCAGCAGAACCGGCGGGAACTGGAGATAGTTCTCCGGATCTACGCGAAAAGGGAAGGGATCGATTTGGGAGAGATCCTGCTCCTGGGGCCCGCTACCTTGGCGGCAATCCACGACGCGGTAAAGTTGAGGCGGCCCATACTGGACCGGTATGTGGCGGTGGGGGGGGCCGCGGTAAAAAATCCTCAGGTGATGAAGGTACGGATCGGTACCCGGATAGGGGATCTTTTTGAAGAATGCGGCGGGTTTACCGGTACGCCGGGACGGATAGCCACCGGTTCTCCCATCCTGGGCCGTGTGGTACAGGACCTGGATGAACCGGTTATAAAAAACAGCTATGCGGTCTTTGCCCTCCCGACAAAGCGGAGCGATAAGGTCCGGAACTGTATCGGCTGCGGTGAATGCCGGGCGGTCTGTCCTGTAGGGCTGGACCCGGAGGAACTTTTTAAGGCTGCGAGGGTTTCCTCCGCCGCAGGGAGCTTTGCGGGAAGTCCCGGTGACGTTTCCGGTCCGGTCATGGCGGACCATTGCCACGGCTGCGGCTGCTGCGAGCTGGTTTGCCCTTCCCGGCTGCCTCTCAGTACGGTTATCGCCAATTTTGCGCGGGGAACTCCGCTGCAAGAACTACAGGGGAGGTTCTAGCTTGCCGGTGAACAATGCCGCCGGACCCCACGGGCCGTCCCCCCGGCGGGTTCTCTTTCAAAAACCTCAGGTAAACCTGGTTCGCTCAAGCTCGTCCCGGATGTGGATGGTGAGTGGCTGCGCGGGGCTCGCCATTTTACAATCCTCGATGACCGACGCCTTTGCGTCCCTGTTCATTGCCCTGTCCGCGGTGATCGGGGCTTTGCTCATGGAAATACTGATCGACGATATATCCTTCCGGCAGTTCATTCGGAGCGGGGGCGATCCCAATACGGGCCTCTCCGGAATGTACCGGGACGGCAGCGGCGTTGTTTCAGCCCTGGTTTTAACCCTCCTCCTGCCCAATCAGATACATCCCCTTTTTGCCTTCCTGGGCGCTATGTTCGCCATGATGGTGGTTAAACACAGTTTCGGCGGCCTGGGATGCAACTGGGTTAATCCCGCTTTGGGGGCCTGGCTCTTTATCCGTTTCGGGTGGCCAGGGGCTTTTGCCGACGCCCTAAAGGACAGCTCCTTCACCACCCAGGCCGTAAGCCTGGCCCAGGAGTTTCTGGACCCTGCCGCCGCTCCCCTGGTAATTCGTGATACATTTTGGACCCCCTTATTAAATAGAACGATTTTTTCGCTTACCGCTTCCGAACTGCCCGAGGGGTATATCGATTTGCTGTTTTTTTCCGGACCGGGGATTATCGCGGACCGGGGACTGCTGGCCCTTCTTGTAGGCACGATTATTATTACCGCCGGCCAGGTAAGCCGTTCCTGGATACCCCTTTGCTATCTTGGGGTTTATTGCTTCCTCATCAGGCTCTTTGGGGGAGGGGATATAATCTTCGGCCTCTTCACCGGCGGTACCATGGTTGCGGCGTTCATCCTGGCCGCCGATCCTTCAACGAGGCCAAAGTCACGGGCGGGCGTATTAATCATCGCGGCTCTGGGGGCCGTACTGAGCTTTGTATTTCGTTACCGGGGCTTTGAATTCTACGGTGCTTTCTTTGCCATGGCCCTGCTGAATGCCCTGGTGCCGCTCCTTCGGTATGTTGAAACCCGTTTCCTATACACCGGCATTTCCGGCAATACCGGAGGTACCCATGCCGGGGGCTGATTCCAAACGGGTTTCCAAAAAACTTAAGGAACTGGGGATCTTCCTGGGGTGGATCGCCGGGCTGTTTCTTATCGGCGGCCTTGCCTGGTTTCTTACCCTGCCGGTACGGAGAAGAATTCTCATTCGGAATGTCAATAATTCCCTGCGTACTGCAAAGGAAGTCCGGCAGTTGGAGGCGCCCTTTGCGGCGGATAAACCGGTACCGCGATGGCAAGCGGCGAAGGCCGCTCAACTGGGAAGCTGGTATTCCCTGAGCAATAGTGAAGACCGGGCGGTGATCTTTTCCATCATGGTGGAGGGGCTTTTGGCTCCCTATGTGGTTTTTGTCTCCCCCCAGGGTGATATTGGGTATCCCATACCCCTGGGCGCCCATTCCGCCCAAATTCTGGATAGGCTGGCCCCGGAGGTACTGCAAACCTATATTGACCGCCTGGCCGAGGGGGAAGCCTTATTGAGGGAGAAAAAATGAACAATCATATACAATCCCATCTTTTTTGGGGAACCAACGCGCCCCTTTCCACGCTGATCAGCGCGGGACTTATGATCATGGCCACAAACCGTTTGGCGTTTGCCCTTACCGTTACCGGGGCGCTTGTCTGGACCTATGGGCTGACGGTACTGATACTGAGTTTCGCAAAACCCATCCTTCCCAAAAAGGGGCGGGAAATACTCTGGGTTTTCCTGTCCAGTTTTTGGGGGAGTTTGTATCTCATGCTCATCCAGCTTGCCAGTCCTTATCTGGCAATGGAAACCACCTTTGTGATACTCCTTGTCCCGCTGTACTGTATCGGTTCCGGTATGTGCCGCCGGCTGGAAATCTATGATCCGGAAGAGTCCATCCCAAAGGCTGTTTTGGAAGCCCTGGTTTTGGGGGGAATACTCGTCGCCCTGGCGCTGATCCGGGAACCTTTGGGGTTCGGCGTATTTTCCTTTCCCGGCGGGCCCCAGGGTATAGTAACGTTGGTATCCTTTGAGTCCTCTCTGTATTTCCCCGTGCAGATTATTGCCGGTTCCTCCGGGGGGATTCTGCTTCTGGGGTATGGTCTGAGCCTGTTCCGCCGGTTTAGAAACCGGTATACCCGGACTGAGGAAAAAAAATGACTACCCTGGGTGTATTAGCGGTTCTTTCCGGCCTGACTTTGAACCTGGTGCTCCAGTTCGGCCTGGGGATCTCCAAAATTATCGAACCCGAAGGCTTTAAACCGGAACGGGAATGGGGAAAATTTTCCGCCCCTTTTTGGTCCATACTTTTTGTATCGGTTCTGATACTTTGGTTCTTTTTTACGTATGTGCTCAGTCCTTCGGCCTTTGGGTTTCTGGAATCCTTTCTGCTCTTTCCCACGGCCGTACTGGTCTCCATGGCCCTGGAACTGGTATTTGTTTACTTTTTCCCCGGCGGAAAATTTACCCTGAACAATTCCGGCGAAACAAAGCGGGGGCGTTTCAGTCCCTGGAAGCTCGCCGAAAGTACCGGCCTAAGCCATGCGGAGATCCCCCTTTCTTCCTACAACGGCCTGGTGCTGACGTCTCTTTTTTTAACCCTCCGCCTGGCGGTTTCTCCGGCGGAAGCCGTGGTGCTTTCCCTGGGGTTCTCCCTGGGGTGCCTGGCCGCGGCGTTAATCCTCCGGGAAATCAGCCGGCGCTCTTCCCTGGAAGCGGTTCCCGTGGCTTTCCGGGGTCCCCCGCTGATGCTTATCTCCATGGGGCTGCTTTCCCTGATATTTTCCTCTATTTCGGCCATTTTGTTCAGGGTTTTAGGTTTTTTTTAACCCCCGCGCCGGAGTGGCTTGCCGGTCCCCCCTATGGACCCTTATGGATTAGCGGG
>JAISOA010000128.1 GCA_031275945.1 Spirochaetaceae bacterium | reverse complement strand
TTCTCCGGGGACGGCCGCCGGGGAGAGTTGGGCCCCATTCCGCCCGGCGCTTCCGGGGGCAGCCGCTTCATCCTCACCGTCAAAGCCCGTCTGCGGTTTTAGGGGGCCGGAACCGCTTTGAAATGTTAGCGAAAGGTCTCTTTACAAGATCCGCATGGTGTGTCAAACTCTAGTATGGAAACCCGGAATATCTTTCAGAATATTTCTCCCATTGATCACCGTTATTCCCTTTCCGAAAAAGCTCTTTTCAGCGCCCTGGCCCGGTGGCTTTCTGAAGAAGCTTCTATCGGCGCCTGCGTTAAGGCCGAAATTGCCCTCATCATCGCCCACCTGAGGATCTGCGAGGGGATCGCTCTGTCCCCGGAACGGCGTTCCGTTTTATACCAAGCCGGGGAATCGGTACTTCCCGCAGAAGTATATGCCGAGGAAGAAAAGACCCGCCATAATATACGGGCCCTGGTGAACATTCTAAAAAAAAAGGTGCCCTCCGAGGTCGCCCCCCTGGTACACCTGGGGGCCACCAGTGTGGATATTCTGGACAGTTCCTTGGCCTGGAGGATGAAGGGCTGCTGCAGGGAAGTGGTATTACCGGCCCTCCGGCGGCTGGAAGAACTCCTCTGTGATTTTACCGAACAGGAGGCCGCAACCTTCCAGGTGGGCCGTACCCACGGTCAGCATGCGGTTCCCATCACCCTGGGATTTGCCATGTCGGAGTATGTATCCCGGCTGGGAAAGTCGATTCTGGAAATAGACCGTCTTTCCGGGGGCCTGCGGGGAAAATTGGCCGGAGCCGTGGGGGCCTACAACGCCACCAGCCTACTGGTCCGGGATCCGGAAGAACTGGAACGGCTTTACCTGGCGGAATTGGATCTTGAAGCTTCGGAACATTCAACCCAGCTCGTGGAACCTGAATATCTTCTTCGGCTGCTTGTGGAATACAATACCGCCTTTGGGATCATCGCCAACCTCGCGGATGATCTTCGGAATCTTCAGCGAACTGAAATTGCCGAGCTCCGGGAAAATTTTGCCGCGGAGCAGGTTGGTTCTTCCACCATGCCTCAAAAACGAAATCCCTGGAATTCGGAGCATGTAAAAAGCCTGTGGAAAGCCTTTATGCCCAGGGTTCTGACTTTTTTCATGGATCAGATTAGCGAGCACCAGCGGGACCTTTCCAATTCCGCAAGCCAGCGTTTTATTGCCGACTATGTAAGCGGGTTTTGTCTGGCCATAAGCCGTATGACAGGCGTAATAACGTCCCTTAGCGCGGACCGGGAAAAATGCTTGGCAAACCTGCACAAGGGTAGCGGGGGCATTCCCGGCGGGGTATTGGCCGAACCGGCATATATCCTGCTTGCCAAATCAGGGGAATCCGCCGCCCACGAGATTATCCGGAAAATCACCCTGCGGGCAGAAAAAGAGGGGATCCCCTTTGCCACGGCCCTGGCGGCGGAACCGGAGATCCTGGCAAAGATTGGGGAACAGCTTGCGGCCATCGGCGCCGTACCAAAAACCGATCCTGCGGGGGCGGCAAAAATTTGGTTTGAAAACCCGGAACAGTACTGCGGTCTGGCTGTTAAGAAGGCCAGGGAATTGGCCGGAAAATACCGAACCTTAACAGCCGCCCAAGATCCGGTTAAGGACATTACAGAAAACCGCTAAAAAATTTTTGGTTTAGACGGTTTCCGCTAAATTGTAAACCGGCCCTTATATGCCGGGGAGGAGCCAAATGTTTAAAGAAGCCCTGTCCTACGATGACGTACTGCTTCTTCCGGGGTACAGCGATGTGCTTCCCCGGGACTGTGACGTCACCAGCCTGCTTTGCGGAGAACTACGGCTTAATGTGCCGGTGGTATCCAGCGCCATGGATACGGTAACCGAAGATGCGCTGGCCATTGCCATAGCCCTGGAAGGAGGGGCCGGGGTGATCCACCGTAACCTGAGCCCCGAAGAACAGGCCCGGCAAATTGCCGTGGTAAAACGTTTCCTTAACTGGGTCATAGGATCCCCGGTAACCGTGGGGGAAGACGCGACCATTGCGGATGTAAAACTGGTAATGGAACGGTTTAATGTTTCGGGCATGCCGGTTTTAGATTCCAGCGACCGCTTAACGGGAATTATTACCAACCGGGACCTTCGGTTTTGCCGGGACAACACCTTGAACGTTACAGAGGTTATGACCAAACAGCCGGTGGTTGTTCAGGGGGAACCCACGGTATCCGAGGCCCGGGAAAAATTCGACAAGCACCGGATCGAAAAGTTGCCGGTGGTAGATGCCGCGGGCCGCCTAAAGGGGCTTATTACCGTTAAGGATATGGAAAAGCACGACCTCTTCCCCAACGCCGCCACAGACAAGAGGGGCCGGCTTATTGTGGGGGCTGCGGTTTCTCCGCAGGACTACAAAGTACGGCTTCCCCTGCTGGAGAAAGCGATGGTGGACTTTGTGGTCCTGGACACCGCCCATGGGGACACGGTAAACGTCATGGAAGCAGTGGCGGGGATAAAAAAGAAATTTGCCGTTCCCGTTATAGGAGGAAATGTGGCCCACAAAGAGGGAACCCGGCGGCTTATCGACGCCGGGGCCGATGCGGTTAAGGTGGGCGTGGGCCCCGGCTCGATCTGTACCACCCGTATTGTGGCCGGCATTGGGGTCCCCCAGTTTACCGCGGTCCTGGAATGCGCCGAAGAGGCGGCAAAAAACAATATTCCGGTGATAGCCGACGGAGGTATTAGATTTTCCGGAGACATTACCAAGGCCATAGCCGCAGGGGCCGGGGCGGTAATGATCGGCAGCCTCTTTGCCGGTTTAAGAGAGGCCCCGGGCAAAGAAATTCTCTTTGACGGAAGGATCTTTAAAGAATACCGGGGCATGGGCAGCATGGGGGCTATTACCGACGGCGCCGGAGACCGCTACCAAATTGGGAAGGACGAAAAACCTGTCCCCGAGGGCATAGAAGGCCGCGTTCCCTATAAGGGGGAGCTAAAGAACTATCTCTACCAGCTTGTTGCGGGACTCCGTAAAGGTATGGGGTATTGCGGATGCAAAAACATCGAAGAACTAAGACGGTACCGGAATTTTGTACGAATTACCACCGCCGGCTGGCGGGAAAGCCATGTCCACGATGTAACCATTACCCAGGAATCGCCGAATTACAGCAGAAGCTAAGTGTACCCGGCTTTTAAACCGATGTATAAAGATAAGGAATTTCGATCTAGGTTTGAGGTTTGGAAATTTCTATACAGATAAGGAGTATTCTATGTCTAAATGCGTCCATTGCGGTTCGAACAAATTCGGCCCCGGTTGTCCCAAAAGTCTAAACGGACTTCACCAACACAATACCGACGAAAAACGCTGTATTTACTGCGGATCCTCTTCCTATGGTAACGGATGTCTTCAAACTCCTACGCGTAAACACATCCATGGACACGGGGCAAGTAAATGCATCTACTGCGGAACAGTGGTGGGGGGCAGCGTCATGGGATGTAAGCACAGCCCCACAGGAAAACACGAAACCTAGTCTCTGCATGAAGCTATTGTTTTAACTTGTTTTCTTTTATATCCTTATCGTTATGAAAGTGGTTGTCATAGGCGCCCAATGGGGTGATGAAGGTAAGGGTAAAATCGTTGACTATCTGGCAAATGAAGCTCAAGTAATTGTCCGTTTTTCGGGGGGCGCAAACGCGGGACATACCATCGTCATAGGCGACCAGGAATACGCCTTGCATCTAATCCCCGCGGGGATTCTGTATCCCGATAAACTTGTGGTGCTTGGAGCGGGGATGGTGATCGATCCCACGGCCCTTTTTAATGAACTTAAGACCCTTGCCGACCGGGGCATAGATACCACCGGACGGGTTTTTATCTCCGACAGGGCCCACATTGTCTTTCCCCGGTACATAGAAATAGATAAGGAACGGGACGCCCGGCGTAAAAAGCCTATAGGCACCACCGGCAGGGGCATCGGGATCACCTATTCCATGAAAAGCGACCGCGAGGGAATTAGGCTGGCGGATCTGTCCTGGGCGGAAAAAATGAACGAGATGGAAAAAGCCGACAGGGAATTCCTGGACCCCTATGTGGAAAAACTGCAAGCCATGACGGTGGACCTGGCGTCGTTTTTAAAGCACCGCAAAAACACCCAGATACTTTTCGAAGGGGCCCAGGGGGCGCTGCTTGATCTGGATCACGGAACCTATCCCTATGTGTCCAGCGGCATGTCCTGTGCCGCCGGCGCAGCCATCGGCGGCTGTATAGGCCCCAGGGCCCTGGATAAGGTGCTGGGGGTGTTTAAGGCCTATTCTACCAGAGTCGGCAACGGCCCCTTCCCCAGTGAATTCGATGCGAATTCGGAGGATGAACTGTGCCGTTTTGTCCGGGATACGGGCCGGGAATACGGCGTAACCACCGGCCGCCCGCGGCGCTGCGGCTACCTGGACCTGGTGGCCCTTCGCTACACCTGCCTTACCAATTCCATAGACAGCCTGGTAATGACCCACCTGGACGTCTACGATACTCTGGATGAAATAAAGGCCTGTGTAGCCTACCGCATCGGAGACCGGGTGGTCGAAACGTTTCCCGCCTCCATTCCGGAACTTAACAACGCCAAGCCGGTCCTTCGTACTTTTTCCGGCTGGAAACAATCCCTTTCGGACAGACTTATCTATGAAGAATTCCCCGAAGCGGCCATGGAATATATCGAGTTTATCGAACGGTTCTGCGAAACCCCCATTGATATAGTGTCCGTCGGGTACGACAGACGGGCAACGATTATCCGCAAAAGCCCCTGGCGCTAACCATGGATAAGATCCTTATCCTTGACTTTGGAAGCCAAACCACCCAACTTATCGGTCGGCGGATCCGGGAACTGGGGGTCTATACAGAGATCATCCCCGGCGATGCGGACCTTGCAGCGGTCCTGGCGGATACGGAGGCCGGATATTCCCTTCGGGGTCTTATCCTCTCCGGTTCCCCCGAATCCGTTTATACCCCCGCAGGGCCTGTACCGGACAGGCGGATCTACAGTTGCGGCCTGCCGCTGCTGGGGATCTGCTACGGCCTTCAGCGCATTACCGTCGATAACGGCGGAGAGGTAAAACCCCTGGCAAAACGCGAATACGGGGGAGTCAAAGTCAGGGTCCGTTCTGGAGGAAGATCCCCGGGCCGGCCGGGAAAGAAAAAGACTGAAGTCTTTACCGCCTGGATGAGCCACGGTGATACCCTAACCAAGCTGGCCCCGGGGTTTGTGGAAACGGGAACCAGCGAAACCGGATACCCGGCAGTGGTGGTCCACAGGGAAAAGCCCTGGTACGGCCTCCAGTTTCACCCGGAGGTAACTCACTGCGAACGGGGCATGGAGACCCTCTCTTCGTTTGTATTTGGAATCTGCGGCTGTAAAAAAAGTTGGACCATGGAGGCGCATATCGAAGAAGTCCGGGCCTCCCTGGCCGCAAAAGTGGGCTCCGCGCCGGTGCTGCTTCTTATTTCCGGGGGAGTCGATTCCACCGTGGCGGCGGCGCTGCTCCTTAAAATTCTAGGGCCAGACCAGGTTTACCTAATGTACATTGATACGGGCCTTATGCGCCGGGGCGAAACCGGACAGGTAAAAACCACCCTGGAACGCCTCGGGGCCAGACACCTTCATATCCTTATGGCGGAGGATGAATTTCTTTCCGCCCTTAAGGGAAAACAGAACCCCGAAGAAAAACGAAAAACCATAGGGGATCTTTTTATTCGTGTCCAGGAACGGGAGCTGAAACGCCTTGGACTTCCGGAAAACTATTTTTTAGCCCAGGGTACGATCTATACCGATTTAATCGAAAGCGGCCAGGGGATCGGGAAGAAGGCCCATGTGATAAAAAGCCACCACAATGTGGGAAGCCCCCTGGTGGACGCAAAGCGCAGGGAAGGCCGGATCGTCGAGCCCCTGGACAGGCTTTACAAGGACGAGGTCCGGGCCCTGGGCCGTATCCTGGGGATTTCCCCTTCCGTGATTAACCGCCACCCTTTCCCGGGCCCCGGGTTAGGGGTCCGTATCCTGGGGGAGGTAACAAAAGAAAAGTGCGCTATACTCCGGGAGGCCGATGCGATCTTTATGGAGGAGCTAAAAACCCGGGGCCTTTACGATAAGATCTGGCAGGCCTTCGCGGTACTCCTTCCCATACGGTCCGTGGGTGTGGCGGGGGATATCCGCAAATACGGCTGGGTTCTGGCCCTGCGCGCCATCACCAGCAGTGACGGCATGACCGCCGGCGTCTATCCTTTCCCCTCCAAGGACCTGCTGGAAATTTCTACCCGTATCACCAATACCGTTACGGACATAGGCCGGGTTACCTATGATATTTCCAGCAAACCCCCGGCAACCATTGAATGGGAATGAACTTCATCGCCCTGGAGGGCGGGGTATCTTGTAAGCGTTACATCGCTTACAAGATTGTTCCGTAAAGAAATCATTAACCGTGGGGTCCACTACCACTTTTTGTTGGGTTGCCAATTCTAACCGCCCTAAAGTTCCCCTGCAAAGCGGGTTCTTGGGTAGTAGACCCCACGGCGAATGAGACGGAACCGGAATCTACTGGCTTACAAACACCTTTCCCCGGGTTTGCTTTACCTTTAGCGAATCAAGGGCCAGGTACAGATAGGGGTACCCCTCTTCTTCGTAGAACGCAAGGGTTCCCACGGCCTCGACCCATTGATCCTGCGGGGGGTATTCATGGTCTGCACGCAGGGGCGCCGTGCTGTTTGTACCGGAGGCCTCGGGCCAGCTTACCTCAAAGCCCACGCTGCCGTCGTTTCCGCAGCAGCCCGGTCCATCCCGCAGTACGAAACAAAAGATCCGGCTCATGTCTGCATAACTGTCGATCTTAAAAAGCCCCTCCAGCTTAATAGTCTTGCCCAGGTAGTCTTCAGGGTTAAGGTACACGTCGTTGATCTGGGCAATGAACATCTTCTCTTTTATTTCAATAATTCCGCTCTGAACGCCGGTTTCCGCTTCCCAAGGCTCCCCGTCGCCTAGGTCTCCGTCCTGTTCCGCTAAAAAGACGGCTTTTTCCGCCTCCGCAAGTTCCACAGACCGGGTTCCGGCCATATTCTGGGGAGTGCTTAACACCGGCGGCCTACTGCAACCCAGCGCTATCATGGCAAGGGCCGTAGCGGCGGCCCGCATTAGGTTCCGCCGGCGGAGGCTCCTTCGCAATGCGTCAATAAGCGAAAAGAGGATAAAAAGCAGTATATTAACGACCACTATACTGGCCCCGGTGGGGGTGGCAAAAACATAGGAAATAATTATGCCTGCAAAAAAGCATGAAACAGAAACCGCTGCGGAAGAAATGGTAACCACCCGAAAACTTTTAAAAAGGCGCATGGAGCTAAGGGCGGGAAAAATAATAAGGCTCGAAATAAGCAGGGCCCCCATCATCCGCATGCCCAGCACTATGGTTACCGCCGTAAGCAGGGCAATGACCATATTATAAAGTCCCGCCTTAACGCCGGTGGCCCGGGCAAAATTTTCGTCAAAGGTAACGGCAAAGATCTTGTTATAAAAGATCACAAACAAAAAAATCACCGCCGCCGAAAGTACCATGCTTAAGCGGACATCGGTCTTGCTCATGGCCAGGATGCTGCCAAAAAGATAATTGCAAACATCCACGTTCATCCCGGTGGTGATGGAGATAACCATAACTCCTATGGCCAGGGCTCCGGTAGAAAACAGGGCAATGGCGGCGTCTCCCCGAATTTTTGAATGTTCGCTTAGGCGCAAAAGAAAAAACGCCGAGGCCACCACCACCGGTATGGATACCGCCAGGGGGGCCATGTTCAGAGCCGTGGCCACCGCCAGGGTGGCAAAACCCACATGGGAAAGGCCGTCCCCAATCATGGAGTACCGCTTAAGTACCAGGCTTACCCCCAAAAGGCTGGCGCAGAGGGAAACTAAAAATCCCACAATTACCGCCCGCTGGATAAATGCAAAAGAAAACATACTTATAACCGTATCCCGAATTACATACATACAACTCCCTCTTTTTGCCGTTTTTCACGGCCCCCTTGCGTTGTTTTTTGCCCGCTCGTTTTACGAGCCGGGCCCGCAATGGCGGTGTCCGCTCAAAAAGATCCTGCCCGGTTCCGATTCCCGGTAATCTTCGGCGCTGCCTTCAAAAAGCTGCCGGCCCGCCAGATGAAGTACCCTTCCGGCCCTGCCGTCCGTTCCCGGAGCGGTAAACTGTAATACTCCCTCGATATCATGGGACACCATGATAATCGCCATTCCTAGTTCGCTGTTTATTTTCTCAAGCACCTGGTATAAACCGGTCTGAATAATAGGATCCAGCCCCGAGGCCGGTTCGTCCAGCAGGAGCAGCCTGCCCGCCGCACAGAGGGACCGGGCCAAAAGTACCCGCCGCCGCTGGCCGCCGGAAAGCTCCCGAAAACAGTGGCGGCCCAGCTCCCTAAGACCCAGCATTTCCAGGCTTTCCGCCGCCGCGAGCCTGTCCTCTCTGGTATAAAAGGGCCGCAGTCCCCGCCGGTTCTGCCGTCCCGAAAGGATCACCTCGAATACCGCCGCGGGGAAATCCTTTTGCAGGGGGCTTTCCTGGGGCAGGTACCCTATGTCGCTTTGTTTAAGTCCGGGATTTTTTAGTACCCTCCCCCCCACAGGGGCCTGGAGCCCCAGGATTCCCTTAAGAAAGGTACTTTTCCCCGAACCGTTTTCCCCCACCACACAGAGTTTTTCTTTTTCCCGTATAGAAAAATTTATACCCTCCAGTACTGTCCGCCCATCGTAGGCAAAGGAAAGATCATGGCCCTCCAGGAGTATTTCCGCCATAGCCCCACCATACCGGGAGGATCAAAAAAAGTCAACATGAAACCGGAATTCAGTTTCATGTTGACAGCCTCCCCTTCCGGTGCTACCCTAAAACATGGAACGATCATCCCGGTATCAAACCCGCCAGGGGGGAATGATCCTTACCTACCTGGCCTCGCTGGGGGGAAGTCATATTACCGCCGCCGGTATAGCCGGCCACTTCCAGACCCTTAAATCCCCCATAGGAAAAACCACCGTATACCGCCACCTGGAACGGCTGGTGGAATCCGGAAAGGTCCGCCGCTATTTTTTGGAAGACGGGGAAAGCGCCTGTTACCAGTATATCCCCGGCAATTCTCGCTGTGAAGAACATTTCCACCTAAAATGCGAAAACTGCGGCAAGCTTTTTCATGTGAACTGCGATACGCTGGAAACGGTGGCTTCCCATGTCAGGAAAAAGCACCGCTTTACGATCAACCCGTTAAAAACGGTTTTTTATGGAACCTGCAGCCGCTGCGAGGGCAAAGCCCGGTCCAGGTAACACGGCCTTGTCTCTATGGATCAGGGGTTTCCGTGTACAGGCGGCGCAGATGCGGTATATCCGCCCGCAGTTCCCGGGTAAGATACCCGTCGAGGCCGCCGTATTCGTCTTTAATCACCGTCAAGGCGGTCAAAAGGTAACTTCTCCGGACCGTCATAAAGGGAACCATATACGGCCGGGTTTCCATGTAGGGCAGGTAAAGCCTCCGCAGACATTCCGCGGAAAGCAGGTAATCTTCCATGATTGTTTCTTCCGAGGCCCCCAGAGCATGGAGAAGCAGCGCCGAAGCCAGGCCGGTTCTGTCCTTCCCCGCGGAACAGTGAAAGATCAGGGGAACATTGGCGGGTTCCGCAAGAAGGGCAAAAAGCTCCCGGTACCGGGGAATCGCCTCGCCGGGAAGGGCGGCGTAGAGTTTTTCCATCTTTGCCGCAGCTCCCCGGGTATCCGGGGTATAGGTCCATTCACCGGAGACGGCGCCCATAAGGTTTCCCGCGTCAATGGGAAGTTCCACCCGTTTTGTCACCGTGGCAAGACCATAACCTAAAAAAGATCGCCGTTCCGCGGCCGCCCGGAAATCCACCACGGTTTTAATTCCCCGGCCTTCCAGATTCTTTTTGTCCGCCCTGTTCATGCCCTCCGGTTCTCCGGCACGATAAATAAGTCCCCACTTAGTATATCCTCCCGCCACAGGGTAGCCCCCAAGTTCCCGTACATTAAAAAGCCCCTCTGTGGGAAGAATCCTGATTTTTTCCGTTCTTTTTTGGGGAATTACATCGTTGTCCATAAGATCTTTTTTTAGTATAGTTAAAAGGCCGTCTTGAGTAAACCGGACGGGCATGCTTTAATAGCCGGGGGAACCTATGAATGAAGAAGCTATACGAACACGCATACACAGACTTTTAGAAGAAATTCACACCGAGGCGGATCCCGTCCTTTTAAATCGCTGCCGGTCCATATTCCGGCGGGAGGTGTCTTTTTTTCACCGCTCCTATATGGCGGCGTATCTGCTGCTGTTAGCCGAAGAGGGACCGGGGGCAAAATTCCGCTCCCGGGGGGCGGCGGGAAAGGACGAGCGCTCCCCGGGCCGCGGCGGCAGGAAGGGAATCGATACAAGCAAGGAACGGTCCGCCGAAACTCCCCGGTTTTTAGGGGAAGAAGATTCGGTGCGGCTTTTTATCAGCATTGGCCGCAGCCGCAAGGTTTTCCCCCGGGAAATTCTGTCCCTGATAGGCGCAAAAACCCAGGTCTCCAGGAACGACATCGGAGCGATCCGTATTCTGGACAACTATTCATTTTGCCAAGTCCGTACCGCCCAGGCGGATGCGATAATCCAGGCCCTAAATGGACAGGTCTTTCGCGGTAAAACCTTAACGGTTAATTATGCCCGCAACCGCCGGGAAGAGGATGAGGATTCGGAAGCCGGCTTGACCGGACCTTCCGGTGAAACGGTCCCCGATTCCGCCCAACCATGACGATTACCCGCATAAGCGTTGGGGCCCTACAAACCAACTGCTGGATCATCCCCCTGCCCAAAAGCGCCGGAGAATGTGTCCTGGTGGATCCCGGGGGAGAGGGAGACCGGATCCTAAGCCGCCTGGAGCGGTTGGCCCTTCGTCCCCGGTTTATAGTCCTTACCCACGGGCATTTTGATCATATCGCCGCCCTGCCGGAACTGACAGCGGCCTTTCCCGAAGCGGACATTGCCATACATCCTCTGGAGGCCTCTAAATTGGGCCCCCGGTCCCTGGACCTTCACCGGCGGGACTTTAGCATCGCCGGGGACGAGGCGTATGTGGATGCCCTGTGGAAACCCCTGAAAGAAGCATCCTTGGTTCTTAACGAGGGGGACATTCTGGGGCCCTTTACGGTGATACACCTTCCCGGTCATAGTCCCGGATCCATCGGCCTTTATTGGAAGGAGGAAAACCTGCTTATCTGCGGGGACACCCTTTTCTGCTCCGGCCTGGGCCGGACCGACCTGCCCGGCGGGGACTGGGAACTGCTTAAGCAAAGCCTGGGCCGGCTTTTTGCCATGGATGGGAATACCAGGGTATATCCGGGACACGGCCCCGGTACAAGCATAGACCGGGAACGGGTCAAGTACTGTTAAGACGGCGCTTCACGGGAGCAGCGCTAACGGAAGCCGCACGGTACGGATACTCCGGCATGAGGGCTTATTTTTTTCCAATAACTGAATCAACCAAATTTTTAAGGCCCTGGTCAAGATTTTTTGCCGTTTCTTCATCCGGGGTTTTTACTTTTTCGTCCACGTAGTTAACCCCGTTTTTATACTTGATCACCCCGGGCTTTACCACCGCAAGTTCCTCCGGTTCGCCCTGGTCTTCAGTCTGAAAGGGAACATGCACCAAAGACATAGAAGAGCGTTCATTTAATTCTTCAAGCTTGCCGGAGGTTTTGATTTTCCGGGGCTCTTCTTCCTCCGCCGTAAAGGTTTCCTTATCGTCTAATTTAGAAAACATAGAAGTAAAGGGAGAAATTATTTCAACACCCACATGCAAATCCGGCTCTTCCGCTTCCTTTTCTGCATTGGTAAATTCTATCCGGCTTGCTTCATCCAGTTTGGAATCCGGCGGTTTTAAAGAAGCTTCAGGACCGGCCTCTACCTCTTCCAGTTCCTCAACTTCGCCAAGATCTTCGTCCAGGGTTTCCAGTTCTGCCTCTATCTCCAGGCGGTTCCCCATATCCATCTCATCCACCAACTCAAGTCCCGAGGTTTCTACAATGGTGGGGATATCGTCATCGCCGAATACCAGCTGTATATTGGATTTTTGCCGCTTTTCCTCCGGCGCCTTCCCTGCTTCCGCCGGTTCTTCCGCCAATTCCTCCGCTTCCGGAACTTCTTCTACTTCCGCCGGTTCCTCCGCTTCCTGAACCTCTTCTACTTCCGCCGGTCCCTCCGCTTCCTGAACCTCTTCTACTTCCGCCGGCCCCTCCGCCTCCGGGGCCTCTTCTACTTCCGCCAGTTCCTCTACTTCCGGGACTTCTTCCGCACTAGGCAGCTCCTCCGTGTCAGGCGGCTCCTCCGCGTCCGGCGCTTCTTCCGCATCCTCCAGCTCCGCCAATTCTTCCAGTTCTTCTGCCTCTTCCGTTTCCTCGCCGGAAGTTTTTTGCGTAACAAGCTGCGCTGTCGGCGGCGCTCCGGAATCTTCCTCTTGTAGTTCATCCTCGTATTCAAGGATCGGTATCTCTTCGGGTTCCTCTTCTCCCGCTGTCTTTACCCCGGGCTTTCCGGAAGCCGGTTCCTGGGTCCCGAGCCCCGGAATTAGGGACATGGTTTCCTGGGCGGCCTGACCGCCGCCGGGCAGAACCGGCGAAGTTCCCGCGGCCAAAAGCATCCGGTTTAGGATGTTTTGCAGCTTATCTTCGTCGATGGCCAGCCGGGTTTCCCGCTTGCCGCCTATGGCGGTTAAAATCTCGTCCCAGGATTTATCAATCAGCGTGTCGATGTCTTCCAGCAGTACCGGAGCCGTTTTATCCGCCACTCCCCGCTTTAACTCATCCCGGACATCTTCCCGCCGCTGCTCCAGTTCCCTGTACCAGTGATCCCAGTCCATCTCTCCTTTGCGTTCGTAATATTCCCGGATAAGAGAAAGTTGAAGCCCCTTTAGCCGGTTCTGGATCACCGTCATGGTATCGGGCCTAAGGTTAAAGCCTAAGAATATGCTAAGGAATACGGTAAGAAATATGGACACCAGCAGAATAACCTTCATCGTCTGGGGGAACGCAAAAAGCCCCTCGTCCACCACCCGGCCCATTATAAGCCCCTGGCCGGTCTTGGCGGAAATAAGCGCCAGGGTCGAGGTGGAAGTTTGGGAATCCAGGGCGGTAAGTCCCAAAAGTCCGTCCCGCCAGACCGAAGATACGATGGGGATAATCACATCCCTACCCGTATTGGGCAGCCCCGATACCATCCCCGCTATTCCCGGCGGAACCGAGATAATCGAGAAATCCTCCCCTACCTTAAGACGGCCTTCGGCAATAAGCCTGTCCGCGATGGCCCGGATAGAGAGGGAATACATGGCCGTACCCCGGTATATGTTCATGGAATCATTAAACGGAAAGGAAAAGACTATCCTGTCATTGTTTTGATCCAGGGTAATTTTTGGGGATCCCCCGGAAGAAACCGCCAAATCGGCATAGGAAACATAGGGGATTATCTCGTCGTAGTTTTTATAGCTTATGGTCTGGTTGTTTTGGGACAAAATATCCGCAGGGTCGGTGGAAAAATGGATCCGGACCCCGCCGGTGTCGATAAACCGCACCGATTGAAGCCCCTTTTGGGATTCCATAAGGATCCCGTACAGCCGGGTACGTTCAAAAATATCCTGGGCGGACTGGTTGGGAAGGAAGCTTCGGCGGATCGCCGGATCCTCCAGGAGCCGGGCAAAGTGCTCCTGCTGTTCATTCAGAATATCCTGGACGGCCTGAGCATCCCGTTGTACCTCTTTAGTTAAACCATTGGTAATCGAAGGATTATAAAAACGGGTCTCGATCAGGTTAAAAAATCCGGTAAAGGCAAGAACAGAAAAACCCGCCACAAGGATTACAGAGATAAGAAGGCTAAGCGCTGCCTTTTGTGAAACTGTCACCAATTCCTGCCTGTCGAAAGAATAATTATTTTACATATCGGAATATAAAGAGCTCTCATATAGTCTTATCTTAAAAATAAATATAGCGGAAAATTCAATTTTATGCCATCCTTTGGGTATGAAAGAACTGCACCGCACTGAACCGGAGGCTCCCCCGGTATTCCTGGCAGGTATCCGGGACGGCACCCTCTCTAAGACCGAGGCAGACGCCCTGACGGCGGAACTGGGAGGGCTGGCGGAAACCCTGGGGCTTGCCGTTGCCGGTTCGGAAACGGTCCATGTGCGGGAAAGAAACCCCCGGTACGGCATGGGCAGCGGCAAGGCCCGGGAATTGGCGGACCGGGCCGTCCGGGCCGGGGCGGAATGTATTGTTTTTGACCGGGAACTAAGCCCTTCCCAGCAGCGGAACTGGGAAGACCTAAGCGGTATTTCCACCATGGACCGCCAGGAACTTATTATCCGTATCTTTGCCTCCCGGGCAAAAACCAGGGAGGCGGCTCTGCAGGCGGAACTGGCGGAACGTCTCTATGCCCTGCCCCGGCTTTCCCACCGCTACATCAACCTGGCCCGGCAGCGGGGGGGCAGTTATGCCGCCCGGGGTTCCGGCGAGACCCGCCTGGAAACCGACCGGCGCTTTATCCGGCAAAGAATCGGGATCCTAAAGGGAGAACTGGCAGCCCTGGGCCGGCAGCGCCAGGTTCAGCGCCGGCAGCGGGAACGGCAGGGGACCCCGGTTTGCGCCTTGGTGGGGTATACCAACGCGGGAAAGTCCTCCCTGCACCGGGTTCTTACCGGATCCTCCGTGGCGGTGGAGGACAAGCTCTTTGCTACCCTGGATCCCACCGCGCGCCGGATCAGCCGGCCGGACAGCGGCGGAGGGTCCCGGAACCTTATTATTGTAGATACCGTAGGATTTATCCGCCGGCTGCCCCACAACCTGGTAGACGCATTCCATTCAACCCTGGAAGAATCGGCCAGGGCAACTATCCTTATCCATGTCCTGGATGCCTCCGATCCCGCCCGGGAAGTACACACAAAGACGGTCATGGAGGTCCTGCGGGACCTGGGGGCGGACAAAATCCCCCTCATTACGGCCCTTAATAAGGCGGATGTACTGAACCCGGCGGAAACGGAGGCCCTGCTGGAAGCATATCCCGGTTCGGCGGTGGTTTCGGCAAAAACCCGCAGGGGGATAGACCGGCTCTGGAATTTAATTGAAAAAAAGCTTAAGTTATAGATTCCCCTGCCGATACTTGAATGTATGGTTTTCGGCCATACGGGGAGGGAACCGTGGCATACACTAACGCACTATCAGCTTACAAAGAAACCCGGATCAAGACCGCCAGCCAGGGCCAGCTTATTATCATGCTGTACGACGAAGCGGTACGGCAGCTCGATAAAAGCCTGGAACTGATGGGTCTTAACATATCGGGAAAAAAAGATCCCGGCAGAATCGAAACCATAGGAAAGGGCATTGTAAAAGCCCGGGACATTATTACCGAACTTATGGTTTCTTTGGACTTTGAGCAGGGAGGAGAAATAGCCAAAAACCTCTTTGCCCTGTATACATGGTTCAACAAGGAATTGCTGGAAGCCCACATGGGGATGGATATAGACCGGATTAGGACCGTAAGGAATATGTTTAACCAGCTTAGGGAATCCTGGGTTAACATAGCCGCAAAAACCAGCTCCGAAGGCCGTCCTG
>JAISOA010000097.1 GCA_031275945.1 Spirochaetaceae bacterium | reverse complement strand
TCGTCCCCGCTGTTATGGGCGGACAAAATACCCCAGGCTATGGTACCCTTCCGCCCTTCTTCGGGGGAAAGGGTTTTCCCCAGGCTGCCGCCCAGGGCCTTCAGTTTTGCCCGGCCTTCCTCGTCGTCCCGGATAATTTCGGAACCCCGTAAAAGCCAGGCTCCCGTTTGGTACAGTTCTATCATGGGTAAACTCCTTGGGGGAAACCCGGACTATTTGCCGGCTTCCTGTTTTCTTTTCAAAAGCAGCGGTTTTACCACCGGACTTACAAGAACCACCGCGCATACCAGCAGCACGATGGTTGTTACCGGCCGCGTTAGAATATTGCCCGTTACCTGGAGCAGGGTGTCGCCGGAGGCCATAATATAGGCCCGGCGCAGGTTGGCTTCGCAGATGGTTCCCAGCACCAGCCCCAGGATCAGGGCGGAACTGTTCAGCTTGCAGGTAACAAACACAAAACCAAAAAGACCGGCCACGGCCATAAGGATCACGTCGATAGCGGTGTTTTTGGTGGCAAAGGCGCCGATGGTGGCCATCATAATAATCGTGGGCCCCAGGATGCTGTAGGGAATCTTTAATACCTGGACAAATACTTTGGCGATGATAATGGCCGCGAACACCATGACAATGTTCGACACCAGCATGGACGCGAAGGTGGCGGAAAGGTACTGGGGCTGGTTCACCAGCAAAAGGGGCCCCATGGTAACGCCTTTAAGGACCAGGGCGGACATCATGATGGCCGCGGCGTTGCCTCCGGGGATACCCAGGGAAAGGAGGGGCACCATGGAACCGCCGGTGGCGGCGTTATTTCCCGCTTCCGGGGCGGCGATGCCTTCAAGGCAGCCGGTGCCGAACTTTTCCGGATGTTTGGACAGCTTCTGTTCCATGGAGTAACAGAGGAAGGCCGCGATGGTGGCCCCGGCGCCCGGCAGAATGCCGATCACCGTACCCAGGACGGAACAGCGCAGAACCGTCCATTTGAGGGCGAACATTTCCTTTAAGCTGGGCATGACGGTTTTTATTTTCGTGCCCCCCACGGCGTCCAGCTTTGACCGTTTTTCCGTTTGTTTTAATACTTCGGTAACGGCGAAGAAACCTATCATCACGGGGATCATTTCTATCCCCGAGGTGAGGAACCGGGTGCCGAAGGTAAGCCGGGGAACCCCTAAAAGGGGGTCCAGCCCTATACAGGCCAGGATCAGGCCCAGGAGTCCCGAAATAATGGTCCGGCAGATATTGTCCGTATCAAGGCTCGTCAGGATGGAGAGGCCCATGAGGCTTATGGCGAACAGTTCCGAGGGGCCAAAGCTCAAAGCCGCCCGGGTAAGCTGGGGGCTGAGGAGGAGCATAGCCAGGGCGGCGAGCATTCCGCCTATGGCGGAACAGATAAGCTGGACCCCCAGGGCCTTGCCCGCTTCCCCCCGCTGGGCCATGGGATAGCCGTCATAGGTGGTGGGGGCGCTGGAAGGCACGCCGGGAATCTTAAAGAGGATGGCGGTCATGCCCCCTCCGGTGATGGAAGCGCAGTAGATGGCCACCAAAAAGGCAATGGCGCTGACGGGATCCATTTTGTAGGTAAAGGGAATGCCTAGGGTAACCGCCATGGTGGCGCTGACCCCCGGCAGGGCGCCGAAAAGGGTTCCCAAAAAAACGGCAAAAATAATCAGCAAAAACATTTTTGGCGCAAAAACCAGCGCCAGGCCGCTTGTCAATAAACTAAACATGCAGTTTCTCCCTTATACCCGCTGGAAAATTGATTCCAGAAATAACGCGGCGTTTCTCAGGAACGGTATATATCCCCGGGGAAGCAGCACTCCCAAAAACACGGAGAAACCGATATAAAGCAGCATCATAATAGCCGCCGTGGAAATTAGTAATACCGCCGGACGCCGCTCGCCCAGGAGAAGGCCGTATCCCGTTAAAAACAAAAAGCTGGTGGACAAAAACCCCAGGGGTTCGTACAACAGGGCCATGACGACCAGGATGATCATTCCGAAAAACAGCTTGCTTTTGACAAAACGGATAATGCCGGGGAAAAAAGCGGTAAAGGCCGCTTTAATATCTTCCTTTTTGTTGGTTTTAAAATATTTATAAATGTTGTAGGCGATGGCGATCATCAATAAAAACAACAAAGCCTGGGGCCACTGTTCCGCCCCCAATTCACTCTCCGGGGACTTCGGCATGGTTGCCCCCACATACCAAAAACAAAAAACGGAAAAAAGGAACAATAACGCATTAACAATAAGTTCCAAAGCCATATACTATTACCTCTTTACATTTGTCTCGATGATAATTGGGGCGCGGCGAACCGGAGTCCGCCCGCGCCCCATGTAATACCGATCCTTTGAACTGTTCGGTGCGTATCCGTAAGCGGACGCTTACGGATGAATTTATGTGCGGCCGGCGGTAAAGCCGGCCGCTTTACCGCCGGGCCCTATTTAAGGATACCGATATCCTTTAAGTATTGTTCAAACAGTTTGTATTCCCCTTCCTGGAGGGCCAGGGTTTCCTGCTGATTGGCATAACCGGACCGGTCAAGGTATCCGTTCTGGCGCATGAAGTCCTGGTAGGCGGGGGTATCCCACGCCTGTTTAAGGGCCGCCGCCATGGAGTCTATCGCCGCCTGGGGAGTGCCGGTCCGGGCGTAAATTGCCCGCCATGAACCGACATAAGACTCAATGCCCAGCTCTTTGGTGCAGGGAACATCGGGAACCGCGGATACCCGGTTTTCCGACATGGCGATCAGGGGTACAATGTCGCCGGATTCAACCAGCCCCCGGATTTCTTCCGCCCCGGAAACGCCCAAGGTCAGGTGCCCGCCGACCATGGCCGCGCTTAATTCCGCGCCGCCGCCGTAACTGACGGTTTTGATGTATTTATCCACCTCGGGGATACTGACCCCAAGCCCCACCGCCAAGGTCTGCTTCATGGAAACCGAATCCTGGCCGGTGGCGGTGAGCATACCGCAGGACAGTTCCTGGGGATGGGCTTTCGCGTAGGTCAAAAGTTCCTGGAAGTTGGAATATTTACCCGCCATAGCCTTTTTGGACGCAATTAAAAGGTTGGTGGAATGTACCAGCTTTGCCACCGGGGTCAGTTCCTTCTGGTAATCAAAGGGCAGAATTTTCTGCAGATCCAGCAGGATGATGGACTGGGTGGCCAGGGTATAGGTGTAACCGTCGGCGGGCTGTTTGTAGGTATAGTTTATACCGTTGGCGCCGCCGGCCCCTTCCACGTTGACGATTTCCACCGGAACGCCCAAAATTTCCTGAAGCAGGGGCTGCAGGGGACGGAGGGTTCCGTCCGCGCCGCCGCCCACACCCCAGGGGCATACCAGGGTAACTTTCCGTTCCCATTTCCAGCCTTCCTGGGCGGTCCGTGAGCCGCTGCCCGATCCCTTACTGGCGCCGCACCCCATAAGGGCGATGGCCGCCAGTGCCGCGAACACGCAAAACACTGTTCTTTTCTTCATGTGACTCCTCCAAATTGGTTAAAAAAATTGTTTTTCAGCAGGTTGTTATATTTACTAATAATTTAGTATAATTCTCCTTCGGAAAAAAAACAAGCGGCGGCGTGTTTCAAAATCGACCGGGGGTTGAAGCCGCTTCAATATCCTGAAAAATCCACCGTACCGCGTCAGGAAAACGCAGCCGCCATCCACCCTGGGTATGGGACAGGCCCTTAACCACCTGGTATTTTAAATTGGTTTCATCAAAACCGCAGGTAAGAAAACGGTGGTACATCATTTTGGCCCCTTCCAGAAACTGCTTGGGGGTGGTAATACGCCCCTGTTCTTTGGTGCTTACATCCATATAAATATATTTAATATGATCCAGATTTGCCTCTTCCAGGGTTTTGTCCAGACAGTCCATCCAGATATAAAATGAACCGCTGATAACCAGCAGCCGGGAAAAAGCCTCCGGGTACATCATCACGCCGTAGGTGGAAACAATGGCCCCGCTGCTGAATCCGCCCAGGCCGGTATAGGCCCCCTGTTTCCGGGTCCGGTAGTTTTCATCAATCCAGGGTTTAAATTCGTGAACCAGCCATTCCAGATATTCCCTGCCGGTTCCGGCCACCTCACTTTCATAAGAACTCCACGAAGGCACCTCAAAATGTTTGGTGTAAGGAGTGTACTGCCTGCTCCGTTCCTTGTTGGTGGAGGGGCAGTCAATGCCGACAATAATTACCGGGGGCAGAAACTTTGCGTAATCGGCATAATATTGGGCGTACCGGATACTGTGCCCCGAAACGCTGTCTTCATCCCGGAACACATCCTGGCCGTCGTTCATATACAAGACCGGATACAGGCGGCCGCCCTCCTCATATCCGTTGGGCACCATAACCCGGAACGTGACATCCCGGTTAAAGGGTGTTAGTTTTGCCTTAAACGTGTCAATCTTCATAAATTATGATGGTAAAACGCTTTACCATCTCTATAGTATAGGGTATATGCGGGGACTTGTCAATTTTTTTTGCATTTTTTTACGTTATTTTTCAAAAAAGGGAAATTTTTTCTTGCCTATTTGACCGGGATCACATACCATAAAAGAAACATCAGGAATCCGGCCGGGTTTTTCAAAAACACCCATACCAGTTTTTTCCCGAACCCTGAACGGTTTTAAAGAACCTTAGGGCAGTATATTTCCGGCGGGATGAGCGTTTAAGAGGCTTGCATGGGAGTTACGATAAAGGACATTGCGAAAAAAACCGGACTTTCAATTACCACGGTATCGCTGGTACTGAATAAAAAAGAAAGCCGGATTTCCGCAAAAACAAAACAGCGGGTGGAAAATATTGCCCAGGAACTGCACTATTCCCCCAATCAGGCGGCCATAAGCCTGGCCACCAAACGAACAAACGCCATCGGCCTGATTGTTCCCGAAGGCAGTTATTACCGGACTGACAATTTGATGATTTTTTTTGAGCGGGCCTGCAGAAATACCGGGTACGCCTTATCTTTTTCGTTTCCCGAGGAAGACGAAGCCGCCTGTATGGAAGCGGTGGGAACCATGCTGGGCCGGGGAGTGGACGGCATTATTTTTGACGGGTCCGGTTCTTCTGAAATTTTTTTCAAGTCCTGCCGGGAAGCGGCGGGACGGGCGGAAATACCCTTTGTTACCCTTGCCGGCAGCGCGGCCGATGAGGTGCCGGATTCGGTTATGCCGGATCACCGGCTGGGGGCATACCTGGCGGTTTCCCATTTGCTCAACCTGGGGCATTCCCATATCGGCTGTATCCTGGGCCCCCGGGACAGCGGCATCGCGGCGGATATGCTCCGGGGCCGCGCGGAAGCCCTGCGGGAATTTAACCGGGACGCCGGTTCCCTGCCGGTGTTGTTTTGCCCGTATAATTCCGCCGGCGGTTACCAAAATCTTGAAGCCCTTTTGGAACAGCGGGTAACCGCGATTTTTGCCGCGTCGGATCTTATTGCCGTGGGGCTCTTTCGCCGGAGTTATGAATTGGGTA
>JAISOA010000079.1 GCA_031275945.1 Spirochaetaceae bacterium | reverse complement strand
TTCCTGGGCTTTCTGCCCTTTACCATTGGGGAATACAAAAACTGGGGAACGCCGGATCTTTCCGTGATTTTTCATGTACTGTTCCTGGCGGTCTGCTGTTCCGCCTTGGGTTACTGGCTCTACGCCCGTGCCTTGGATGTCCTTGGAGTTTCGGTTTCATCGGTGTTTATTAACCTTATCCCGGTGGTAACGGTTATTGCGGGCTTTTTTATCCTGGGAGACAGGCTTACATTCCTGCAATGGGCTGGGGCCTCCCTGGTACTTGTGGGGGTATATTTAACAACCCTGCCCGAACGGACAGCGGGTTTACGGGGCCCTAAGGCCGTCCGGGTCTAAAGGGACCGTCCGGAAAGCACCATCGGAGTTTAGTTAGCACTTGCCGGACCCCTCCATGGCTTTACCTAAAACGGTCTAGGGGGTACAGTGGTTTTATGAGCCAGTACCTTATTACCGGGGGCATGCCCATCGGCGGGAAAATCGAAGCCAGTGGAAATAAAAACGCCGCCCTTCCCTGCATTGCCGCGGCCATTCTAAGCAGTGACCCGGTAATACTGCGAAACATTCCGGATATAGAGGATGTTCAGGTTATGCTGGATGTGTACCGGTCTTTCGGAGGTTCGGTGGAGCGTCTTGAATCCAACGGGTACCGCCTTTCCCTGGGGGACATTAAAAACTCCCGGGTCCCTGCAGAGGCGGCCCGGAAGATCCGGGCTTCCATTCTGTTTGCCGGACCCCTTATTGCCAGAACCGGGAAGGCGGTACTGCCCCCGCCCGGGGGAGATGTAATTGGCCGGCGGCGGCTGGACACCCATTTTCTGGCCCTGACGGAACTGGGAGCAGCGGTAGCTACCAGGCGGGCTTTTACCTTTACCGCAAGAAAACTTAAAGGCGCCGACATTTTTTTAGACGAAGCGTCCGTAACGGCTACGGAAAATGCGGTGATGGCCGCAGTCCTGGCGGAGGGAAAAACAATCATCAACAATGCCGCCAGCGAACCTCATGTGCAGGATCTGTGCCGGATGCTGCGGAGCATGGGAGCGATCATCGAAGGAATTGGATCCAATATCCTTACAATCACCGGCGTTAAAAAACTAGGTCCCTGCGATTATTCCATTGGGGCAGATTATATGGAAGTGGGATCCTTTATCGGCCTGGCCGCGGTTACCCGGGGGGAACTGGAAATTATGGGCCCCAAACCAGCCGATCTTAGGCCCGCCAAGATAGCCTTTGGTAAGCTTGGGATAGTTTGGGAACATGAGGGGACCGTACTGCGGGTACCTAAAAACCAAACCCTAAAGATAAACCACGATTTGGGGGGGATGATTCCCAAAATTGACGACGCCCCCTGGCCGGGATTTCCCCCGGATTTAACCAGTATTGTTATCGTAGTAGCCACCCAGGTGGAGGGGACCGTCCTGGTGCATGAAAAAATGTTTGAGTCCCGGATGTTCTTTGTGGATAAGCTTATCGGCATGGGGGCCCGGATCGTGCTGTGCGATCCTCACCGGGCGGTAATCTCAGGCCCCTCACGGCTTGCCGGGTCGGAACTGACCAGCCCCGATGTACGGGCCGGCATGGCGATGGTTATTGCGGCCATGGCCGCCGAAGGTTCCAGCGTAATCCGTAATGTATACCAGATCGAGCGGGGCTATGAAAACCTGGTGGGCCGCCTTTCTGCCCTGGGGGCTAAAATAGAACGGCAGGGGTAGCGGTTACCTTTTTCTGGCGATGATCTCTCTGGTGATAATTCTGTAAGCGTTCCGGATTCTAATAAATGATTCGCCTAGTTTTTCCCGCTCTTCGTCACTTAAGCCCGTTTGGTTATCCGGGTGAAACATCAGGGCAAGACGGCGAAAGGCGCTTTTTACCTCGCTGTAGGAAGCGCCCTTAGAAATTTCCAGCACCGTCCAGGGATCGTCTTCCGGTCCTTTCGACTGCGGAGGCTGGTAAGCGGGATCCAGGAATTGCCGTATGTAAAGCGCTTCCTGCCGGGCTTCTCTGCCCATGGCCATAGAGGCAAGCTCGGCCCCTATGGATGGCAGATCCCCCGCATTGTGACGGCGGGCAGCCAGGCTTTCGCTTAAAAGATCCGGATTTAGTATAGAAACCCGGGTAAAGGCCAAGCGGCACAAGGATTCCGCCAGAGCGCCGATCTTTTTATCCCGGGGAAAAACCGACACCGCTCCCCCCGCCACCCGGGCAGCGGCGGCCTCGTTTTCCAGCGTCCTGGGAGAAGCCTTGGACATGATATAGACCCCCAAGGCGCAGAACGCCGCCAGCCCCGGCTCGCCTTCGTCAAATGAAGAAGGGCCTGGGTTTTCAAAATACCTAAGCGCCGCTTTGTCGCTTTGCAACTGAAGCAGCAGGCTCCCCACAAAATAACCCAGCACAAGGCCTATTATTAATCCGGGAATTCCCAAGAACCAGCCGCCGCCGCCAAAGAGGGCCATAAAAAAGAGAATTTGCATACGGGATCTGCCGGACATGATCTTTTCCTATCCGTGCTGGGCCGCAAGTACGACCAGGGACAGAATAAAGCATACCACGGATCCGGCGATCAAGAAAATCATGACGGCTGAAAAACTAAAATTAAGGGAAAGCCAGATGGAAAGGTTATTTAGTATGCCGCGGTAAAACAGCAGGATCCCGTAAAAAATTACCGGCAGGATCCCCAGCATGGGTACATACACATACCGGGGTTTTTTCTGAGCCCGGTAACGCCAGCCAAGGGTTAAAATTAGTATCGTAATGGGAAGGAAAAAAAGCGGATCCGCCAGGCGGCGCAGAATCTCCACCTTAAAGGCATCGCTTACATAGCCGTAGGTCCCGAATGTTTTTTCTGCCGTATACAGTTCCCGTAAATTAAGGCCCTCTATACCCTGTCCTATTTTTGAAAGCAGAATAAAATCGTCGTAGCTTAGATCAAACAAAAGTTGAGAAGCTCCTACAACCGGATCGAAATTTTCCGCCGGCGGACCTTCCACCCATACAGGATCCCAGCGCTTGTCCTTGCGGGTCCGGTCCAGAGCCCGGAATAACAAAACCACCCTGTCCGAAGGGTTACCTTCGCTGTCCCTGGATGCCACGGGCATAAGCTTGGCATAATCGGCGCTAACCCGAAAACGGAAATTGCCTTCTTTATCGGCGGCTACCAGTTCGGGTCCCCAGGCATAGGCGTAGTCGGGGAGAGAGGCCAGGGATGAGAAGCGCAGGGCAAAGCGTCCGTTCCCCGCCGGATCGGGCAGGGAAAAAACCGGCCCCGCTTGGACATTGCCGATGGCCAGATCCATCTCGTCAATAAAAAAGGCCGCCTGGGCTATGCCGTTCTTGCTGGCCTCAAGGTATTTTATCACATCCGGATCATCCGGGGTAAGAGAAGCCAGATCCTGGAAGGTATAAAAGGCCCCGATCCAGTCCCCGGCTATCATGGCTTCGTACGCATCCCGCTTCATCCGGTACAGGGAATAGCGCTCCGCCTCCTGGGCAGTTGGCTCCAGGGCGGCAATTTTTTCCCAAGCCCGGGCAGCCAGGGTAAGGGCCGCGTTAATTTCCGCATTCCCTGGCCGGGCCAGCCGCTGGGCCAGGGTCGCCAGCCAGTGGGCATCGTAGTACCGTTCCTGTTCAAAGGCTGCCTCGGCAAGCCTAAGGGCATCTGTAGAATTAACAGGATTCCCCGGTATACCCATCCATATTGGAACATGTTCCTGGTCATTTGCCGAAGTTTGGGTATCCTTTTCCAAAGATTGGCGGGATGCGGTTAGGGCGCTGGTAACGGCTATTTTTAATTTGTCTATCTCTTCGCTTCCCGGCCAGATCCGGTCACAGATGCTGATAAACCGAGACGCCTCTTCCCATTCCTGGTCCGAACTTTTTGCCTCCGCCCGGGCCTTGGCCCGGTTGTACAGTTCACTCCGGTCTGTCATGGCCGCCCTGGCATTCATGGTCAGGGGCAGGGCCAGGAAAAAAAGAACGGCATATACCGCCGCGGACAGGGAAGCGGTAATAACCGGCCAGGAAAAATATTTTAAAAACAGGGGAGAGAAACTTTTATCGCCCACATAGGTGGTTCCCGCATATCCCCCCTCGGTATGCTCCTTTAAGCCAAAGGGTATTACCAGTGCTGAAAATGCCAGCGCCGGGAAGATTCTAATAAAGATAATAATTCCACTTGAAAAGCGCCAGCTAATTTTAAAAGCCTGCAGGGGTTCTTTCTGTCCGGGAAAAATAAAACAGAAGGCGCAGATCCCTGCAAAAGCAACCAGCAGGTACAAGAAAAAAACCGTTAGGGGGGAAGTATACCGATCCTCTTTAGCCATTGGATATCCTTCCCCGGGCAAGGTAGACCAGGGCTGAATAAAGCAGTATCAGCGCCCCCAGGGTACTAAAGATGATGGGATTAACCAGCGATTCGTGGATCATGTTTTTGGCAAAGGACGCTAAAAGCTCGTGAATATGGGGCTGGTTAAGAAAAGCGTCCAGCATCAAGGCGCCCCGGAAGGCCAGGATACCCAAAAACAGGTTCGCCAAAGACCAGTAGCTGATATTAACCAGGCAGCCCAACGAAAGCAGAAACATCGCCAGAGAGCCGGCATATACCCCATAGGGCAACAGGCCGGTTTCAAACCAGGCGGCAAGATACTGGGAACTCCGCAGAAAATCTTCGGTAATACTTCCTAAAAAGCGGTTTTTTTCCTCGGGAAAGGGCAGCCGCACGGGATATATGGCGGGACCGTTGCCCTGGTAAAAAAAAGATCCCCGCGAAACAGCCCTGGCCGCCCCCGTTTTATAGGGATCCTCAAGAAAAATAAGCGTATCCGCGGGTCCCGGAATTACGCTTGAACCGGTGGTAAAGATAAATCCCGGTTCAACCATCTTTGCCGGCGGCTGGTCCATGGTAATCCGCCCCCCCAAGCGCCGCAGGCTTTCCGTACCCATAAACGCCGCGACGCTTAAACTCAGGGCGCAGATAAATATGACCGCAAACGCCGCCGGATAAGCCATACGCCGCCGGGTGGAATAATTTAATCCCAACAGGATCGACCCGTAAAAGGCCGCCGGTAGGGCCATGTGCGTAAGCAGGCTCCCGGAAAAAAAAACCGTACCCCCGTTTTGGGAGGGGAATATAAGGGCCCTATCCACCCATTTTTGAAGTAAATCAAGAAAACCCGCTAAAAAAAAGAGGGCAATGAAACTGAGGCTGAAAAAAAGCACCAATTTGGCGATATTCTTCACATCTTTAGCCTAACACGCCAGGGTCTAATTCGCAAGGGATGTCCAGTGAACAGAATATCCACAAGATTTCCACAGAATAAGACAAAGAACTCCTCCAGGGTAAAATAAAATGTAAATGTACCGCTCCGGCTTTTTTGCTTAAAAAGCATATATTTTTTTAAAAAGACGCTGTAATTCTTTATGAGATAAGGAATTACAGTATTCTACAGAACCTGGGCGTCTCTAGGGTCTACAGGGGTGTATAAAAACGGATACAGCCGGGGAAAACGGGCAAATCTTTCAACAACTTTTCCACAATGGTTCTCCCCGCCCTGAAGCTCCCCCGCGAAGCGGGTTCTTGGGTATTAGACCCCATTGCGAATGAAAAAATGCTCTGTGGGGTTCGCCGGTTTTTTGCCGTTCTACGGTGAGCCGGCGCTTCCACCCGTTTCCGGCAGGGCCTTCATTTTTTCTTTTAACTCCGCCAGGAGCAGGTCTGCAGAAGAACCGGATTTTTCCAGTTCCGCAAAGCGTTTTTCCAGACTGCTGTCCGCCGAAAGATCTTCTAATTCTTTTGAGGCTTCGGCCCTGGCCTCCATCTGGTCTACTTTTTGAGATATGCGTTCGAACGCATTAAAGGCGCTTCTATTGCCGGATATGCTGGAAATGGTGTTCTGTATCTTTTCCTGAGCCTCTGCCCGCTTTGCCCGGGCAATAAGAAGGTTTTTCTTCCTTTGGGCGTCTTCTATTTTGCTTTGAAGTTCCCGCAGCGCTTCCTTAAGCTGCCCCGTGGAGGCCCTTTGGCCATCCCACTGTTTTTTATATTCCAGGCAGGTTTTTTCATATTCCTGTTTGCGAATTAGGGCTTCTTTTGCCAGATCGTCTTTCTGGGCTTTAACGGCCAGTATGGCCTTTTGTTCCCATGCCCGGACCTGCTCCTGGTGATTCAATGTTTCTCGCTCAAGCTTTTTCTCGTCCGCAATGGCCAGGGCTACGGCCCTCTTTGCTTCAATAAGCTGTTCGTTCATTTCGATAAGCAACTGGTTAAGCATTTTTTCGGGATTTTCCGCCTTGCTTATCAAATCATTTACGTTGGAAGAAATAAGGGTTTTTAACCTGGAAAATATGCCCATTATTTAGCTCCTGTATTGGGATAAAATGGGATAATGCTGGGTTAAGGCCAGGCTAAACGAGTCCAAGGTTGCCCGGAATTCATTGGCGTCCATGGTGGCATATTCCAGGGTGTCTATTAGGACGACCCGATCTTCCTCAAGACCATAGGCCCCATGAAGCAGGCCGGTAACGTTAAGCTCTAAAAGTTTTGCAAAAAACTCAAGTTTATGTTCCTGCGGGACATCCATAACAAGGGAGCGAAAAACCACCAAGGGTTCGTTCAACATGATCGCAATACCTTCAAAGCCCTGCCCTGAATCGTCCAGCAGCCACATGTTTTCACCGATTTCTTCGTAATCAAACTTGAAATCTATAAGGTATTGCTCTATTTTATTGTTCGCCATGCCCGCTAACCAAGAAAAACCTGACCAGCGTTATCAATGGCAAGAATTGTTTTACATTCAGAGCACCGGAAACGGCCCGGTTTAAGGGCCTTAAGTTTTTTTGAACAAATTGGGCAGGAAAACACCTTGGGAAACAGGGATACGGCCTCGGCGGCGGACCCGCTTCTAAAGAAGTTAATGGAATCGTCCAAATTGTCCTTGATATTGAAAAACTGGGAAAACCCCAGGAGTTGAAAAACCTCGTATACCTTAGGCTGGATTTCAAGCAGCACCAAATCCCCCCCCCGGGGTTTTACAGACTTTAAAAAGGCTGTAAAAGAACCAATTCCGGTGGAAGAAACATAATTTAAACCGCCGCACTGGAATACAAGACGGATAAACCCCGTTTCTATAGCCTTAGTAACCCGCTTTTGAAAATAGTTGGAATTATAGGTATCTATATACCCGGTAAGATACAAAATCAGACAACCCTCTACTTCATTAACTTTTTGAAGTTTTATTTTGAGGCTTTCATCTTTTTCATCATCAAAACCATTAACGATGTCGTTGTTTGTCATGGCGCTTCCTTCCACTCAAAATATCCTTTTTTTAACGATCGAGCCGGTTTTAACCCGATCTTCAGTATATTATCGGCATCCAAATTAATAATATAACTAATTATATATTTTGTCAAACCCATAGGCCCTTGTCTACAGGGATTACCGAGCCGTTAAACGCCGGGTTCTCCAGAATACCCAGAGCTGCCAGGGCTATTTCTCCGGGAGCCATGGCGCATCCGCCGGGGCTCCGTTCCCGGTTATACTTTCGCTCTTCCGGAGTGGAATATTCCGTATCGGTAAGTCCCGGACAGATAACATTGCAGGTTACTCCCCACTCTCCGGCGCTTTGGGCCACCGATTTGGCCAGCGTTCCCAGGGCCGTTTTAGCCGCGGAATACGCCGCCGTGGTAGTAAAGCCCCGGATTTCGGCGGTATTGGTACCGCCAAAAAGCAAAATTCGGCCCCACCCTCTAGTAATCATATCGCTGATCGCCATGGAAACCATGATTCCGGGGAAAATTAAGTTATGCTCAACTAAAAAATGCCAGTGGTCCGCCGTAGTATCTTGCAGGGTATGCCTTTTAAATGGTCCGTAGGCAAGAATTAAAATATCCGGGGGGCCGTTTATGTGTATGGTCTGCTCAAGAATTGAAGCCGCCGCATCTTCCACCGGGGCTTGGACGGGGTACAGAAAGCCGGTTACAGCCCCCCCTCCGGCAAGCTTTTTGCGGGCCCCTGCCATCGCGTTCCTAAGCCGTTCCATGGAGCTTCCCCCATGGATGGTCAGCGCCGCCCCCCGGGACGCCAGGGCAAGAGCCATGGCCAACCCTATACCCCCGGTTCCTCCCACCACCAGGGCCCGTTTTCCACGAAAGATCCCCATGGCTGAACTGTACTGGAATATGGGGTACAATAACAACATGCGTCTTAAGGATATTACCATAGTTTTAACCCGGCCTTCGGAGCCCGGCAATGCCGGGGCGGTTTGCCGGGGAATGAAAAACATGGGACTGCGGCGGCTGCGGATCGCCGCAGCGGAACTAGACCTGCAAGACGGAACAAACCGGGAAACACTCCTGGCTCGGGCTATCCACGCCGCGGATGTCTGGGAGCAGGCGGAGCATTTTGCCACCCTGGAAGCCGCCCTGGCGGATTGTACCATTTCCGTGGGTACCACCCGGCGCCGGGGACGCCGCCGGAAGTTCAGCACCCTAAGCCCCTGGGAATTGGCGGAATTTCTTAAAGCCAGACAGGGCCGGGCGGCGCTGGTATTCGGCAACGAACGGACCGGCCTCAATGGAGAAGAACTGGCCCTATGTAACATGGCTTCTCATATTTCCGTAAGCCGGGAATGCCCGTCGATTAATCTTTCCCATGCGGTTCAAATCTACGCATACGAACTGTACCGGGCTATGGCAGAGACAGAAGAACACAAGGAGGCAGATACGTCCGACCGCCTTCGGGGAAAAACCGCTTCCTTGGAGGTCTCCGGTCAATGGGTTCCCATGGCTGAAAAAGAAATAGAAGCCCTGGTACTACGCATAAGCAATGCTCTGGCTTCCATCGGGTTTTACCGGCACCCCGGACGGACAATGCAGGAACGGTTTTTGCGGGATCTTATCGCCAGGGCGGGGTTAAGCCTTAGCGAGGGCCGGTATCTACAAAATATTCTTGTCAAGGCGGGAAGATTGGGGGCGTCACAGCCCGGCATTTGTCCGGACCCTTAAGGGACCCCAATCGGAATTTTCGGAGATTCCCTTACATAAGTTTAAAGACCTTGTACAGGCAGAGCAAGAGTTTGTAATAAAAATAGGGGAAAATCCGCAGGATCTTCCAGGGTTTTTGGAAACAAAACCCTATCCATTCAAAGCCCCGCTCAAAAACCTTTCGGGAGGGGCGGCGTTTCCGTTCCGCAAAGACATCGAATAAATCGCTGCACCATAACCGGAAACCGCTGTTTAAAAGGCCGTCGTTCCGGGCCAGCCACCGTTCACCGCCCTTAACGCCCTTTCCAATTAAGAGCAGGGCCGGGGCGGCTTTTCTAATGGCCTCCAGTATGGTGGCTTCTTCCTGGTGTTTAAAATTCCCCGCATACCGGCCCACAATGCGCAGCCGGGGAAATGTTTGGCGGATGTTTTTTTCCGCCCGTTTAAGGCTTCGTATTTTGCCCCCCAGCAGGTACACGGAAAATTCCCGTTTTTCCAAAATCGCAAGAAGGTTGATCACAAAATCAAAGGGCATGTACCGGTATACTTTCTTTTTTGTAAGGAACCGGACGCCCCCCACAAGGCTTTTAGAGATAGGAATTACCATGGTGGCGCGTTGCACAAAGGGCCGGTATTCGTAATTGTTCCGGGCCCGCAGTAAATCCCACAGGGAAAGAAGGACAATGTTTTGTCCCCTTCTTGCCTTTAGGAGTTCATACACGGCGTCCTCAAGCTGTTCCGGGGCCACAATATCCAGGGGAACCCTTACAAGGCTTATCCGTTCTATTCTTACTTTGGCTCTTGTTTCATCATCCACCACTGTTTCTCCAGCAATAGTATTCTAACCACCGCCGCTCCGTACAGGGCGGCGGTCTCGGTTCGCAGGACCGTATTACCCATCCACAGGGGTTTAAATCCCGCATCCATAAAGCGTTTAAGCTCGGCCCTGGAAAAGCCCCCTTCGGGACCTACCGTCAGAACCGTTAAAGACGGGTTAGTATTAAGATAATAGTGAAAACCACCCTGTTCAAGGGGCGCAAAACCGGCCTTTTCCCGTACCGCGGTTTCTTTTCCGGGCCTAAGGGCTTCTTTTTCGTGCGCCGGAACTTCATGTAACACAAGCCCCAGGGCGGCAGGCTCCCGGTTCCGCAGTTCCTTCCAGTACAGGAACAGTTCGTCTTCGGACAGGGGGGAATGCAGCCGGGTATCAACGGGGGAACCACTTTGTTGCCGGGCCTCCTTAATGATACGCCGCCACCGTTCTTCCCGGCCCCGGGTTTTTAGGGGAATAGAATGTTCCGCCACAAAGGGGACGATTTCGGCCACCGCCCCCTCCGCGGCCTGCCTGACAATCAGGTCCATTTTGGTTCCCCGGGGAAGGGCTTGAAACAAGTAAATAGACGGAAATCCAGGGGCCAATCCGGGGACTTCCTCCGTGGGGTTTTCCCTCCCCGGGGTTTCTTGCTTTTGCCGCCGGACCCGGGGAGGCTCTACTTCGCCCTCCAGGATATGGCCTCCGATACTGCGAACCCGTATCGTCACCGTTTCCAGCCCCGGAAGAAGGGCCGTAAAGGCGCTTCCCGGCTTAAGCCTGCGGACCTGTACCAGATAGTGGTAATCCCTGTCCCGAAGCCGGATAAGGCCGGTATTGTCCGGCGCTTCTTTTAGAATAAACTGCTTCATTCTCCTATGATGCTAAAGGAAGCGGATCCTCCGCCTCTTCCTGCAGAACCTTAAGGGTTTTGCTGGTCTTCATCAGCTGGGTATAATTGCCGCTACGAAGGATATTTACCGCCTCTTGAAGCTGCACATCGTATTCCAGGTCATATACCGGAGCAATGACCGTGCGGTTTTGTTCGTTCCGTATCAGCCGCCGAAGCAGAGAAGAATCCAAGCCGTAGCGGGCCTGGAGCTCTTCCACAAAGGCATTTACCTGGGCGGTTGAAGCCTGGGGATTTTCTTCCACAAAACCAGGAATAGTATTTGCCGCGATAATTTCATTAAGCTTTTCGGCATCCCCGGTAGAAAATTCCGGAAAAAGCACTTCCCGGTCCGGCGGTATTCCTATTTTATCGATGTTTACGTCGCTGGGCGTAAAATACCTGGCGGTGGTAAGCCGGAACCCTGCATTTTCTCCCACCGGAAAGACCTTTTGCACCGATCCCTTGCCAAAGGATTTTTCTCCCACCAGATATGCCCTGCCCCGGTCTTTCAGGGCTCCGGCCACAATCTCGGAAGCGGAGGCCGAACCCCGGTTAATAAGGACGATCACCGGCATGTCCGAAGGTACTACCGAACGGCGTCCCGCATTATACACATAATTTTCCGCATCGATCCGGGATTTGGTGGAAACCACCACTCCGCCGTCCAGAAAGAGTCCACAAACCCCCACGGCGGCCTCCAGAAGTCCCCCGGGGTTGTTCCGTAAATCTACGATTAGGCTCGTGTATCCGGTAGCTTTAAATTTCTCCAGGGCCTCCCTGGCCCGGGTAACAGTCATGGGGGTAAAGGAAATAATCCGCATATACCCTATGTCGCCTATCAACTCGTATTTAATTACCGGTACTTCGATTATCGCCCTGGTAAGGACCACGGGAAATTCAAGGCCGCCTCCCCGGCGGATTAGAAGATTCACGTCTGTCCCCGGAACACCCCGCAGCCGGGACAGTACCGCATCCATAGAAAGCACATCCGTGGGTTCCCCGTTTATTTCGACAATCAGATCTCCGGGGTTAATGCCCGCCCGCCATCCGGGGGTATCTTCAATGGGAGAGGCCACCTCCACAAAGGGCGGGGTTCCGTCGGGATTGGTTTCCTGGGGCTTGCTGATATAAAGACCCACCCCCCCAAAGCGGCCGGAGGTGGTATCCCGCAGATCGTCCATTTCGCTTTGGGGAAGGAACGACGAATGAGGATCGTCCAGAGAACCGAACATTCCCTCCATGGCCCCCTCAAAAAGAACCTGGGGATCTATTTCATCCACATAGTTTCGCTGGATAAACTCAAATACATTCTGCATAATTGAAGCGTAGGGACGCTGACCCTGTGTTCCCGGCAAGTTTTGGGCCGAGGCCTTGGGAATTGACGCCACAATAAAGACTATTCCCAAAACAAGCGAAGAAAAAATCCACAGCAGGGACCTTATTTTTTTTTCTGAAAGTTTAGTCATAAATTCTTTAATCTCCCTTTTATAGTATACGCCACATTCAAGAGGCTGGTTAAACACATTAGAGTTGTTTAAAAACTTCAGTTTTTAAACAACAACCGCTTAAAAACAGCAAAATGCGGAGCATTGAAACCCACGGGGTTTCTTGCAAGACTTGGCGGTTAAAGTCCGGAGGACTTTAACCAGCGCTAACCGCAGGTTAGCAAATAGCCAACCGGGTTATTTTACAAGTCATTGTCAAATTTTTCGGGCGGTTCCCTCCCGGTTTAGCAGTTTGCGGCGTTTAGCCTTGCTGCGGTTTGTTCATTGCTCCGTACCAGGCGCCGGGCCAAAAGCTTTGAAAGAAATATGCCGTAGTGGGGATATTCCCGAATTACGGAGACAAATGTTTTTTGGGTAAGGAGGATAAGTTTTCCCGGACTGGCTGCTTTAATGGTGGCGGACCGGCGCTGGTTAAGAAGGAATGACATCTCTCCCAAAAAAATATCCTGGGGGGAAAGGACCCCCACGGGTTTGTCGTTGAGGTATACCTCGTAGGTTCCGGAAGAGATATAGTACAGGTAATCGCCGGCCTCCCCCTCCTTTAGCACCGTTTCGCCCTTTTTAACCAGTACGGTTTGTTCTTTGGAAAAACCTATGGGAATTTCATGCTCCACCGACATATCATGCGTAATGATCAACGCGACCTGGTTCCCCTTGCTGTTGTACTTAATTTCATGGGCAATGCCGGCGGCCATTCGTATTCCCCGTCCATGAAGGCTGTATTCGTTCTGTTTGGCCAATTTGTCCAGATGGGCCTTTACGTCAAAACCCTGGCCTTCGTCGTGGATAATAAAAACAGTGCGATCCGCCTTAATTTCCCACAAAAAAGATACTTTTTTGGCCCGGATTGCGGGATCCTTGCATTTTTCTGCAATTAAATCAACGGGAGAAATTCCCTGTTCCAAAGCCTTGGTTTTTTCGTCATAGGATATGCCGCAGTTCCCATGTTCTATGGCGTTTACGATAAGTTCCGCCAGGGCCAGCTGGAGATGCATTTTGCTGTCCGGGTTTATAAGCCCCCGTTGCGCCATGATCGTGGCGCCGATGCCGGCAAACAGGGGGACCCCCAAAAGGTCGTTTTCGATGGTAAAGCTGCCGGAAGCTCCGTTTAAGAGGTTCTTGGTAAATTCCCGCTGAAAGATAAGCTGGTAGTTTTGTTCGATAATCTGTATGTTTTTTACCAAATGACTGCGGAGCCTGAAATTATCCAGCAGGGTTAGGACATTAATGGCTTTGTACTTTTTAAGAAGCTCCTCTTCTTTGTGCTTTTTATGGGAAAAAAGGCCGATGATCCCAAAGTTAAGGATCCACTTGTCGTTTTGAATGTGATCGACAATCTCGTCTATGTCGATGGCGGGATCCGAAAAATTAATTACCACCAATTCGGGAAGCGCATAATTTAGAAATTCCAGGATCTCTTCTTTTTGGGTTAGGAAAAGAAGATCATAGGCATGGCCGGGGACCTGCCTAAAGGCATATTCTACCCGCTCCTTGACATCCGGATCCGAGTTGATAATACCCATTGTACTCATGACCACCCCCTTACAACACCGATTATACGCCATACGTGCGGGGTTTGCCAATAATATCCCTATATATCAAGGGAGCCTATTCCCAGACATTCTACGAATGTCTGGAATTACCGATTGTAATTGTTTGCCAGGTAAGGAATTAGCCAATTCCTTACCTGACAAACTCAAATCTATGGTGTATAATTATCGGCGGTTTCGGGCAAAAGTATCAGTTCCACAGGTCCCCGGTTTAGCAGTTCCCCTACCCTTGCCCGGACCTGTTCGGCCTTGACGGCACGGTACAGGGCCGGCCTTTGAGCCAGGCGGGAAAGCGGCGTACCGGCAATAAGCTTAAAATTAGCCAAATTTCTGGCCACAAAGGAATTGTTTTGCATGGAACGTTCAAAAACCCTTAGTAACGCTTCTTTTGACCGGGTAAAGGTTTCTTCGTCCAGGGTTTCGGCCAGAGAACCGATGCATTCCCGCACCGCCTGCCGCAGTTCCGCTTCCCGCTTTGGGTCGCAGCCAAAGTAAACTTCCAGGGACAGCTCTTCCGTGTAGGGGCTTAGGGATACGCCGGCCAAAATTGAATAGACCCCGCCTAAGGCTTCCCGGATAGTATCGTTTAAGACAATGTCCAGGTACTCATTTAACACCAGGACGGCGGCATTGTCTTCTTCGGTCCAGGCTTTGGGGGCAAACCAGCCCATGTAAACCAGGCTGCGTTCCTCCTGGCCTTTATGAATGAGCTTTTCGGTCTTTTCCGGCCGGCGGATTTCCGGATTTACCCATGTGTTCCACTGCCGGTCTTGGGCGGGGATCGAGGCAAGCCAGAGTTCCGCCAGGTTCTGCAGCTTTTCCCGGTCCCCCAGGGCGCCGGAAAGGACCAGCGTATAATCCGCCGGATTAAGGGCCGCAGCAAAAAAAGCTTCCAGTTCAGGTATTTTTATCCCCTCCAGGTCTTCGATTTCCAGGGGCCTAAATAGGGGATGGTTTTCGTATATCGTACGGGTTAATTCCCGGAAAAAGACCGCATCGGGATTATCCGCCTCCTGGATAAGCGTGGTCCGGTACTGGTCCAAAACCAGGGCCAGGCCGGTTTCGCTTATCCGGGGCTGGGTATAGTACACGTAGAGCATTTGGAACAGGCTTTCCATGTCTTTTACCGTGGCGGAACCCTGGAAGCACCGGATAAAGGGGCCGGTCCAAAATGCCAGGGATACCTGCTTATCCGAAAGGAAACTTATCAATTCCGATCGGGAAAGGGGGCCTAGGCCCGATGCGCTTTGTATTTCCGCCGCCAGATCCGCAGAAAACCCGGCCTGGGAGGAACCGTCATGGTTCCCGAAACCGCCGGTGATACCCCCCTTGGCGAGGGCGTAGAGGGCAAATTCGTTATTTTTATTGGCGGTTTCCATGAGGATCACCTGCATACCGTTGCTTAATTCCCAAAGATCCGCCCCCGATTCATCCCGGAGCTGCGAAACAATCTGTCCCGGAACCGGCGTATCATCTACCAACGCCAGGCTCCCGGTTTTTTCCGCCGGGGGCGTCATTTGAGCGGTTCGGCTTTGCCGGACCATGTCATGTATGGTCTCTTCGCCGGGTAGCAGCGGTTTTTCCGCCTCCGGAGCGGCAATAAGGACCAACAGATCATCCTGGGCAAAACATTCTTTAATGGCGTCGTTAACCGTCTTTAGACTGATAAAAGGAAGCAGGATCGATGTGGCCTCTTTTTCCCATTCTAAGTCCAGGGCAAACTGGGTGTTAAGGAAATCCTCGGTTAATTGGGCCACATACATATCCGATTCCCACCGGTCCTTTTCCGATTCCATCTGTTCCAGGCGGGAAAGCAGGGCCGCTTTAGCCTGGTCCAGTTCTGTCTGGGTAAAGCCATAGCGGACAAGCCGTTCGTTTTCAAGAAGCAGGTGTTGCAGGGAATCCGTAGTTTTGCCGTCCTTCGACCGTGCAGCTGCAATATAAAAACGTGAACGTTCGCCGTACCGGGAAACCCAGTATCCGGCGCTTATAAAGGGGGTCTCTTCCTGCGAAACCGCTTCCTCGTTACGAAAATCGGTCATTATTTCTATTAAATTGGCCACAAGCTCGTCCCGGTAGGTTTGAATAGTCCGCGTTAGGCCCCGGGGAGTAAGTTTGTAATAAAGGTAAACCAGGGAAGAGGGCAGTTCGGGATCGGTAATAACGGCGGCTCTTACGGAACCCTTCCGGGGCTCCGGCAACTCGTAGTGGGGCCGGGTAAAGGGACCCGCCGCCGCCGGGGCGGTAAAGTGTGCGGCCAACTCCTGTTCCAGAACCGCTCCGTTAAAATCCCCCACCAGAATAATGGCCATGTTATCCGGACGGTACCAGGTTTGATAAAACTGTTTTAACTTGTCCGCCTGGACGGTTTGGATAATCTCGGGAAGCCCGATGGGCATCCGGTTGGCATACCGGGATCCATGGAAAATCAAGGGCAAGGTCTGCCGCATTACCCGTTCTATGGCTCCCGATCTGGTACGATTCTCTTCCAGTATTATGGCCCGTTCCTTTTCTATATCATCGAGGTTAAAACTTATCGTCCAGGTCCAGTCGTCAAGGATCGCCAGGGCCCTTTCGGGAATACGCTTGATCCCCTTGGCGTCCTGTTCCACAGGAACCTCGATTCCATAAACCGTTTCGTCATAGGAGGTATAGGCATTTACCTCGGGACCAAAGCGCATCCCCAAGGAACGCAGGTAGTTAACCAGTTCCGCACCGGGAAAACGCCGGGTTCCGCTAAAGGCCAGGTGTTCGACAAAATGAGCCAAGCCTTGTTCATCATCTTCTTCCAGAACCGAACCGGCGTTAACCGCCAGGGTTAAATAGGCCCGGTCTGCAGGAAGGGAATTTTCCAGGATATAGTACCGCAGGCCGTTGGGGAGGGTTCCCTGCCGCAGGGCCGCCATAGGGGGAACCGGATCGCCGGGGGCGCCGAGCCCTCCGTAAAGGGTCTGCGGAGGGGGGGCAAAGACCGGCGACGGATCGGCGGTGATAAGGGCCGCTGAAAGAAAAATAAACACCGGGAGTAAAACCAGCGAAAATTTGCTAAAAGAGCGTAATTTAATAATTCTCATAGGTATAGTATACTCAAAAATACACTCTAATGTTATACTAATACAGGAGGAAAATAATGAGACTTTTAACCCGGTCTGATTTTGACGGCCTCGCCTGCGGGGCCCTGTTGGAGTATCTGGGGCTGATCGATGAATATAAATTTGTGCATCCTAAAGACATTCAGGATGGATTGGTAGAAGCTACTTCTAACGATATTGTGGCAAATATTCCGTATATCAAGGGTTGCAAGCTCTGGTTTGACCATCATTATAGCGAAACGGAACGGCTGGGAAAGGATGCGTATTTTAAGGGAGTTTCCCGGCCCGCGCCCAGTTGCGCCCGGGTAATCTACGATTATTACGGCGGGGAGGAAAAGCTGGGCCGCTTTAACAACATGCTTACATATGTGGACAAGATGGATTCCGGGGACCTTAGCGCCGAAGAAATACTTCATCCCACGGGCTGGATACTGTTGGGTTTTATCATGGATCCCCGGACAGGGCTGGGCCGGTTCCGGAACTTTACCATCAGTAATTATGACCTGATGATTATGCTGGCCAAGGCATGTGTTGATAAACCTATTGAAGAAATTCTGGCAATGAAAGATGTTAAGGAACGGGTAGACTTTTACATGGAACAAGAAGGGAGCTTTCAAGAGATGGTCCAAAAGTATGCCAAAGTCGAAGGAAACGCCATTGTAGTGGATCTTCGGGGAGTAGAGACCATTAGCGTGGGAAACCGCTTTATAGTTTATACCCTGTTTCCCAAGCAGAATATTTCTTTGTGGATTGTCGATGGCCGTAATAAGCAAAACGCCGTTATTACCGTAGGATACAGCATTATCAACCGCAGTTCCACCGTTAATGTGGGAAGCCTTCTGCTGAAATACGGCGGCGGCGGTCATATTCAGGTAGGGACGTGCCAGGTGGACTATGACGCCGCGGACAGGATAATAAAAGAAATTATTGCCGCGGTAAAATGACCCCCCCGCCGCGTAGAGCGCATACGCGGTGCTTATGGCGCGGTATCTTTAGCGCTGGATTGCGCCGGTGGCGGCGCGGGTTCCGGCAGCGATGCGGCTTCCGGCGGCGGTGCAGCCTCCGGTGGCGATGCGGGTTCCGGCGGCGGTGCAGCCTCCGGTGGCGATGCGGCTTCCGGTGGCGGCGCAGTTTCCGGCGGCGGTGCAGCCTCCGGTGGCGATGCGGCTTCCGGTGGCGATGCGGCTTCCGGTGGCGATGCGGCTTCCGGCGATGGCGTCGCCTCTGCGGATGCGGGGGTCTTCTTTTTTTTGCTCCGTTTCAAATTTTTTGCCGCCCAGTTGTTTAACAGGCCCTTAAGTCCCTGGTCGGTAAGTTTTAAGGTTTTTCCGCAATCCGGGCAGGTAAGGCGCCCCGACTCGTCCAGATCGTCCTTGCGGCAGCCGACACAATAGGTTTTGCCGCAGTCCGGGCAGGTTCCGGCGGGCATGTCGCCGGGAGGCATGGCGTACAGCCGCAGGGGGGGCAACGGCGGAGGATCCCGCTCCACCACCCATTCTCTGCCGCAGGATGCGCAGCGTATGGTACGGTACAAGGCTTCTTCCATCCACGCCCTAAGCTGATCCTGGCCTGCGGCGGCCTCTTCGCCCAGGTCCAACTCATCCAGGTGGAGCAGAATTGCGTCTACCTCGTCCCAGCGGCCGCCAAAGGCATAGGTCCAGCCCAGTTGAAGCAGGGACGGCACATGATCGGGATTAATAGTTAAGGCCGCCCGGGCGGCGGCTTCGGCCCGCTTATACTCTCCCTTTTTAACCGCCACAAAGGCGATTAATTCCAGTATCCCGGGGTCTGATTCGGGGGAAAAATTACGGTCCCCTGCGGTAAGTACCAGGTCTGCTTCGCCGTAACGGGCCAATTCGATTAAACAGGAGGCCCTGTTATAACGGTACTGCAGATTGCCGGGGGCCGCGGCAAGGGCCCGGCGGTAATACGGATCCGCTTCTTCAAAACGGCGGGAACGAACCAAAAGATTCCCGGCGCAGTTTGCCAGGATCCCTTCTGGATCTTCTTCCGGGGTTGATTCCAACACCTTTAAGGCCTTGTCTTCCTGGTTTGTTAGGTAGAGCGAAACCGCCCGGTTCACCCGGACCGCTGGAACCTCCCCCAGGATCGAGGCGGCTTCATCAAGGTACGCGGCAGCCTTGTCCACGTCGCCCCTGCTTAGGGCCACATGGGCTGCAAAATTGTGAATCCACCCAAAGGTTTCGGGATCCTCGTCTTTTTTAAGGGCCAGAATCGTTTCCAATTCCGGATCCATGGCGGGATCCTCAGGATTTTGCGTAAGAAGAAAACGATTTTCCAGCAGCCGGAAACGAAAAAGGGGATAGTCCGGGGCGTACTTTACCGCCCGTTCCAACAGGGGCAGCGCTTCTTTCCGTTTTCCATCCCGGATTAAAAGAAGTCCCTGAAGGAAGTACAGCGCCGGATCCGGCGTTCCCCGTTTTTCTTTGCGGAGTTCCTCGGCCCTTTCCAATCTGTCCCGGGCGGTGTCCCAGTCTTCTATGCCGAAGGCCCATTTGCCGGTAAGGGCGCAGGCCTCCCAGTCGGATTCCCCCAGAAGGCGGAACTTCGGAACCAAAAGCCCCAATTCCTCGTAGCGGGTATCGGCCAAAAATATCCGGCCCGCCGTAAGGTAGCGGTTTAGGGCATTGCCGGTTTCTCCCAAAAGTTCATAGACCGCCGCGGCATTTTTTGCGCTTAGGCCATTCTTGTTGTCAAGGTCAAAGGCCCTGTCATAGGCCATCGCTGCTTTCCGGTATTCTTCGGTGTTAAAGTACCCGTGACCCAGCAGATTAAGCAGAGCCGGAGGATCGGCAAATGTCTGGTAAAGAACAGAATCATCGCCGGTTTCGCCGGCAATATCGCCGCACAGGTCCTCCAGCCACCGGATCAGGTCCCGGTAGCGCCCCCGGGAATACAGAAAGGCCGCCTTCATATTGTGCCCTTCCCGGATCTGCTCCCTGTGCGCATCCTTTGTGTTGAGGAGGGCCTCGATGTACTCTTCCACGTCGCCCCACAGTTCCAGAGCCATGGCAAGTTTTATTCCCAAAAGCAGTTCTTGGGGTTTCCGAAACGACAGGCCTTCATCCTCGGGGCATAGGGCGGCCAGCATTACCGCATCTTTTGCTTCGGCCAGTTCGGCGGACAGGGCCAGGGCCAGGGCCTCCCGCCCTTCCCAGGCCTTGCGGAGTTGCACCAACGCGGGGTTTATCTGTCCCTGGGCGGTAAAAGTTTCCGCCAGCCGGATGCGGTTTTCGGGGACCGCAGAATTTTCCAGGGTATCGTAGCGTTTTCCTGTTTCCCCAATCCGGGAGTCAAGGCTAAAAGAAAGGAGTTCCGCATGGGCGGTAAAATCCCGGGAAACATCCGGGACCTTACCGGCTTCTTCCGAAGCGGCTTTTGTTTCTAATCCGGGATTTTGCTCTTCATAGCTGGCGGCGGCAAAGCAAATTCGTCCTTCGGGAATGGAAGAATCGTTCCAGCTTCCTGCCCATTGTCCGTTAACGGCCACAAGTATTCTGCTGCCGTAGGTAACAATTTCCAGATCAAATTCCAGCGGCTCGAGGGAAGCAAGCATGCCCGGCGTTTCGGTCCAGCCTGCCAAAGCCAGGGGGGTATTGTTCCGCACCAGATCCAGCCGAAAGTAAGCCCGGTTTGATACCAGAACCATATAATAGGTTTGATCATCCACCATGCGAAACATAAAGCCCGCCGCGGCATAGGCCCCCTTGGGATCAAGCCGTATCCGGCCCTTCATATTCAAATCCCGGTACCGGAAGATCATGTCTTCGGTCCAGGCGATACAGTTGGTCTTTTTAATCCCCAGGCACAGGGCGTTATTATACAGATAGGCATGATACAAATTTTCTGATGTAATAGAAAAACGAACACGGGGCGCTTTATGGGGAAGATCTTCCCGGGTAAAATCGGCACGCCATTGTTCTTCGATAATTTTATCCGGATCAATTTCCTGATTTTTTGGCGAACCGAAGCCGAAGAGTTTTTTCCAGAGATTGAACATAGTATTACTGTACCGTAAAAAGGCAGGCAAGTCGAGGTTAATATGGACATGGAAACGGTAAAAGGGGCTATAAAGCAGGTTGTAAAAAACACCGGGGCGAATTTTTTAACGCTTATGGCGGCGCTGTCGCGTACACTGCGGAGTCTTCCTGGCCGGATTAGGCTGCCCAAGACGGTCCCGGAACCGGTAAAGAAATTTTTTAGCAGGGTCCGTAAAATTTCCGCCGATAAAGCGCTGTGGATATGGGCGGTGGTAATACTTGGAGGGGGCCTGCTTTTTAAAGTTATCAACGGGAACCTGCTAGGAACACACACAACCCTGGTTTTTGCCCAATGGTGGGAAGATGAACTGGACAACCAGGCTTTAGTAAACCTGGCCGCGGAATTCGAGGCGCAAAATCCGGGGATCACCGTTAAGCTTGAAAAGATGACCTGGCCGGAAATACGGGCGCTGTTTGAAACTGCGGAGGACACTAAAAAAAAGCGGCCCGATATATTCAGCGTTGATCCCTACGCTGTTTCGGGTCTGGAGACATATATACAGCCGGAGGATCCTTTGGCCGGCGGGGTACAGCCGGTGGTTTCGTTTATTAACGTTCTCTTCTATAACATCGATCTGTTCAAAGCCGCAGGCTTTGATCGACCTCCGAAAAATCAGACCGAATTTCTTTCTTATGTACAGCGGATAGGCCAAGAAAGCGGCGGCGTGTACGGAGCGGGCCTTGCCCTGGAGGATAACAGTCCCCATAGCGTAAACCGCCACTTTTTATCCTGGATATGGTCGGCCCTGGGAAATCCTGAAGCCGAATCGTTCAACTTTAATTCCCGGCAGGTAATTTCGGTACTAAATTTTCTTAACCAGCTTAAGCGAAATCTCTATGCCGATCCTTTTTCCGTTACGGAGGCAGAACTGACCACCGCCTTTAGCGAAGGCAAGGTGGGAATGATGATAGGTTCGGTGGCAAATATCCGGGAGCTAAAAACAACCATGGCCAACGCCTTTGGGGTTACCACCATACCGGGGATTGAATCCTATGTACGAAAGCCGGTTTTTCCCCTTACCGTATGGTACGCCAGCGTTAACCAGCAGAGCGAACACCGGGAAGAAGCCCGGAATTTTCTTTCTTTCCTAAAAGAAAAAGACGGCATTATTGCCGCCGAAGCCTACGCGGTCCCGGGAAACGGCCGGCGGAATCCCGATCTTTCAAAGGGCGATCCCCTCTATGCAAAGGCCTTTGATATGTACGAAGCCGGTGAAATAGTCCGGGAACTGTACGGTTCCAAAGAAGCGGCGGAATTAAACAGCCTTATTCTAAGGCAAATTAGACTGATGTTTTTGGAGGCCCTGACGCCGGAGCAATGTGCCGAGGCCATACAACTGGGATGGGAAAAGATCGCCGGACCCACGGATCCTAGGCAGGATTGATCGGTCCATGCGCGCCTTGATCAGCCCCTATACTTTTGGCGGTACGGTAACCGTACCCGCTTCAAAATCCCACACCATACGGCGTCTTCTTATGGCCTCCCTGTGTAACGGCAGTTCCCGCATTGAAAATCCCCTGGAATCCCTAGATGCCCAATCCTGCGCGGCCGCCTGCCGCGTATTGGGGGCCGAAATTACCGAAGAGGACGGCGATCCCCGCCGCTGGATTGTCCGGGGCCGCAAACCCGGACCGGGGCCGGAAACTGCCGTAGCGGCGGAACCGCTGCACATAGACGTGGGCAATTCGGGAACCACCCTGTTTCTTGTCCTTGCCGCGGCGGCCCTGGGTGCTGCGCCGGTAACCTTTACGGGGGATAAACAGATCGCCCGCCGCAGCGCCGGCCCCCTGCTGGAAGCCCTGGAAGCCCTGGGGGCGGCGGTTGATTCAAATGGGGGATGTACGCCCATCACGGTCCGGGGTCCCTGGAAGGGCGGCAGGGCTAGCATTTCCTGTCCCACCAGTCAGTACCTTTCGGCGCTTCTTATTGCCGCCCCCCTGGCTCCTGCGGGGGTGGTAAGCGCCATAGAAGTGCCCCTGCTTAACGAAAAACCCTATGTGGACATGACGCTTTTATACTTACAAGGGCAGGGTCTGCTTAACACAGGAACGGGTCCGGGACTAAACTCCATGGAGGCGTATTCCCGGTTCCGCATCACCGGAGGAGCGGCGTATACGCCCATAAACGGTCCCGTACCGGGGGATTTTTCTTCTGCGGCCTTTCCCGCCGCCGGGGCGATAATCTCCGGGGGAAAGCTAAGCCTGCAGGGACTTGATCCGGAAGATCCCCAGGGGGACAAAGTTTTTTTTGACCACCTGGTTACAATGGGCTGCAAGGTGGAATGGGAAAAAACCGGCATTCACGGGGACGGAAGCCCCTGGCAGCTTAGGGTTTCGTGCCCCGGCCCGCTTCGGGGCGGAACCTTTGATCTTAACGCCACCCCGGATCTGCTTCCGGTAATGGCCGTCCTGGCCGCCTATGCGGAGGGGGAAACAGCCCTGGTTAACGCTGCCCATGCGCGGATCAAGGAAACGGACCGTATTGCCGTGATGGCGGCGGAACTAGGAAAACTGGGGGTCCACTGCAGAGAAGAACCCGGCGGGCTGTTTATAAAGGGCGCCGCCTGGAAAGAAAAACAAAGGGCAAACCGGAACGAAAAAAAATGGCAGGAGGATGCCCGGGAAACAGAGAGCCCGGTGTCCCTTGACGGTCGGGGGGATCACCGTATTGTTATGGCCCTGGCCTGCGCCGCCCTGGGACTTCCTGCCCGCAGAACCACGGAAATTCTTGGGGCCGAAGCGGCGGATATAAGCTATCCGGGGTTTCTAGAACTTTTAAAGGCCCGGTGTTATGCTTAACCTATGCTGATCATTATTGTCGGAGCGGGGCTTGTGGGGACTCAGCTGGCCCGTCAATTAATTGAAGAAAAGCATGATATTGCCATTATCGAAGCAAACGAAGAACGGGCCCGGCATGTGTCAAACCGGCTTGACTGCATAGTGCTTCATGATGAAGGGAATTCTATCAGCGCCCTGGAAGAGGCGGGAATTGCCAAAGCCGATGCCCTGGTCTGCGTAACCGACTCCGACGAAGTAAACATGATTATCTGCGGCTTAGCTTCGCGGTACACCGGACTGCTTAAGATTGCCCGGGTACGGAACGACGAATATGTGCGTAGAAATTTCCAAACCCAAATAGAGGGAGGAAAATTCGCCGCCATGGGGATAGATTTTTTTATCCACCCCGACGTGGAGGCCGCCCGGTCTGCCCTGGATGCGATTGAACACGGCGCCCTGGGGAACATTCTTTCCTTTGCCGGAACCCCCTATGAACTGGGGGCCATTGATATACTGGCATCTTCCCCCTTTGACGGGCTTGTTTTAAAGGATTTTCGCACCCTTATTGAGGGAGAAAGCCTTGTAACGCTGGTGGAACGCCGGGGGAACTGCATACTCCCCACGGGGACCACTAAACTTCAACCCGGGGACCGGATATACCTTCTGGCCAAAAACGATGATCTTACCGAGGGCTTTAAACTGGCGGGAAGGCCGGAAAAGCCAATCCGCAAGATAGGCATTGTAGGAGGAGGACGTCTGGGCTCGCTGATTGCCGGGGGCCTTTTAACTAAAGAAAAGCGCCGGTCCGGTAAAGCCGGTTTTAATGAATCCGATGATCCTGTGGACGCGGCCCGGGGGAAAAAAAACCGGGGATTTTTTTCGTTTTTACAAACCCTGGTTCCCCGGCATCTTAAAAAGGTGATCATCGTGGAACAGGATTACGGTCTTTGTAAAGAATTGGCCGCCAGGTTTCCTGATGCGCTGATCCTGAACGAAGATATTTCCGATGAAAGTTTTATTACCGAAGAACAGATTGACGATCTGGATCTTATTGTTACCGCCACGGCCCATCAGGAACTTAATATTATAACCGCGGTGTATCTTAAATCCCGGGGAGTGGCCCGGGCAGTGGCCATGGTAAGCAGCGCCGGGTATGCCGCCATAGCCCGGAAGCTTGGGGTGGATGTGGTAATTCCCATGAAGTCCGTGGTGGTTGATTCTATCCTGTCAAAACTTATGGGGGGCGGAGTAAAGGGAGTACACCGGATAGGGGACGGTACCGTGGGCATCCTGGAGGTGGACATCAAAGCCGGTTCCCAGGCGGACGGACAGGCCCTTAAGGATTTTCACTTGCCCGCCGGCGCCCTGGTAATGTTGGTAAACCGGGAAGTGGAAGACGATTTTATTCCCCGGGGAGACTATGTGTATACCCCGGGGCACCGGATCCTGCTTATTGCCAAAAACGGAACCGAAATGGACATCGAAAAGATCTTTGGGTCCCCCAGATGAAAAAACTGGTTATATTCCGTCT
>JAISOA010000073.1 GCA_031275945.1 Spirochaetaceae bacterium | reverse complement strand
GTGTAGTGTGTGGGTAAATACGAGATACTTACATATAGAGATGTTGTAGAGGGAATTATGAGGATACAGGGAGCTTCGGCATTTCCTATGGGATACGCTATTACAGCCTCGGGGGCGGGCAGAATGTCGCTGCCGGTCTCGCCGGGAAGCTATATCTATTCTCATTTTAAGCATGTCTCCGGTGTGCCAGCCCCGGAAGGAACCCGGGGGGTAACAATAACCAAACTAAAGATCCTTGATGTACTAATTGAGCAGCTGGGGCAGATGAAAAAACAGCCTAAAATAGACCCCGGAATCTTAGGCCCTTCAAACGAACAGATCGACACCCTTATCGAGCAATACGAGGGGCAGATTAAAGCCGCCAGGGCCGCCAACAGCGTCATGCCCTATGCTCAGGCTCCCCAGGCTCCTGCGGGGGCCCTGTTTAACTTGGTGGCCTAAGCTTCGGGCTGCTCCCAGAAGCCGGTTGCAGCGGTGGTTTTTGCGCCGAAGTGCAGCAGGATCCTAGAGGGTTGCGGCGGTTTTGTAAATGGTCTGGTAAATTTCCGGTATCTGTTCTTCCTCAAGGGCCGCAAAGGCCACCCGCAAAAAAGACGGTTCCAAGGCAATGGTTCCAATACCGTGGTCAGAAAGGAGCCGGCGGCGCAGAGCCTCCGGGTCTATTCCTTTGCAGCGAAAACTCATAAAGTACCCGGAATTAAACGGCAAGGGCTCAAGCCGCCCGCCGTCGCCGTAGCGCCGGATATAGTCCTTTACCACCCGGTACCGCCTTTTTAGCATTTCGTAAAAACCCTGTTTTTCCCCGGCGGTCCGGGGATCTTCCAAGGCCCTAAGCATTAGATACTGGGCCGGGGTGTTCGTACAGGATACCGAGGAGCGGATAATCCCCATAAGTTTCTTTATCAGGGCCTCGTGCTGTTCCGGCCCAAGGCCGCGGGAACCAAAACTTACAAAGCCCATCCGCAGGCCCCAAACATAGTCTTCCTTGGTGGGACCATCCACCTTAACCGCCAGCACCCGGTGGTGCAATGTCGCCAGGGCCGAAAAAAGAGACTCCTGGTAGACGGCGTCTTCGTACAGCAGGCCAAAGTACGCATCATCGCATATAACAAGGACATCCGTCCCATTTTTGGCGATTTCGTTGATAAGCCCGATTAAGGCATGGGCCTCCGCCGTTGCGGGGGAATACCCCGAAGGGTTGTGGGGAAAGTTAAGGATAAGTCTAAGGGTTCCGGTTTTGGCCGCCTCTTCCGTAAGGGTCCTGCCAATGACTTCCATATCGAGTCCGCCGTCAAGTCCCCTGCCTTCTGAACCGGCGGTAAAAAAGGGTATTCCCCGCAAGACCGCTCCCCGGCGTTCGGTAAAAATAAGCCCGTAATTTTCCCAGCAAGGATCGCTGGTAAAGAGCGGGGTTTTTTCGTCCAGAAAAAGATCCGCGGCGTAGGAAATTCCAGCGGTAATTCCCGGTACCACCACAGGGAGGGAAAAACCTCCGGGATCCAGGGAAGGGTTTTTGCGGATCAGCAGGTCCTTCCAGGCCTGGCGGACCGGCTCGAAGCCCGGAGTAGGGGCATATACCACCGTTTCTTTGGGGCTTAGACCCCCCATAGCCTCCGCCACAGCGGACAACAGCAGGGGTTGGCCGCCGTGAAAAGCCATACCTATGGTGGCGTTTTTTACCGGCGCAAGCTGCCGGGCCTCCGCCGCCTGGGCGATAATCCCCCGGGGAAAGTACACCCGGCGGCCCAGGCCGGAAAGAAGCCGTTCCGCGATGGTTCCGGCCAATATCGAATTAAGTTCTTTCGCTAAGGGATTCATATCTGTAACCATACTGTCTCCTTAATCATTTTAACAAGATGGATTTTGGAAAAATTCTTGACCGGTGGAATAAAGAATCCGGGGGCATATACGATAAGGACGCGGCCATGGAAACTCAGGAGGAATCCCCCGCTTCCCGCCGGCGGCGGCTTTTGCGCAAAAAACCCGACGAAACCCTGGATCTACACGGCCTTACCAGGGACGAAGCCTGGGACGCCCTTTCCGGTTTTTTTGACATGGCTAAAGACAGGGGCCTGGAAAAACTGCTTATTATCCACGGCAAGGGAACCCACGGGGGCGATCAGGAAAGGGGAGTACTGACAAAAACAGTCCATAAATTCTTAGAACGCTGTCCCCTTGCCGGAGAAAGGGGCTATGGCAACGCCTCCCAGGGGGGAACCGGCTCAACCTGGGTAGTATTGAAGAGCCCCGGGTAATTACCGTTCACGGTAAATTATCCGCCCCCGGTTAAGGTCGTAGGGAGACAGGGCAATGCGAACCCGGTCGCCCGGAACAATACGAATATAATGTTTGCGCATTTTGCCGGAAAGATGGGCAAGGATAAGGTGCCCTTTTTGGTTGTCAAGTTCGATCCGGAACATGGTATTTGGAAGAGCTTCTTTTACTATTCCCTCAACTTCTATTGCTTCTTCTTTGGCCACAAAACCTCCGTTGCTATTAAGGATACCGGTATTGGCCGCAGGCTGTCAATCGCACTAGGAGCCTGTTGCACGGGTGAATTTTTATACGATTTTATGCGCAAAACACCATAAGTCCCTAGGAGTCCTGCCGGTAAGCGGCCAGAAAGTCCCCCAACCGCTGAATAGCCTCGGTTAAGATTTCCTTATCCGGTAAAAAGACAATGCGAAAATGATCGGGCCTGTCCCAGTTAAAGCCCGTACCGTGGACTAAAAGCAGGTGCTTTTCCCGGAGCAGATCCATCATAAACAGTTCGTCATCTTTGATCGCAAAACGCTTGGTATCCACCCGGGGAAAGCAATAGAGCGCCCCCCTGGGATTTACCACGGAAAGGCCCGGGATCTGGTTAACCAAACCTATGGCCGTATCCCGCTGTTCCTTTAGACGGCCCCCGGGCAAAAGATAGTCGGTAATGCTCTGGTAGCCCCCCAGAGCGGTTTGTATGCCAAATTGGGCGGGCATGTTGGCACAGAGCCTCATATTGGAAAGCATGTTAAGGCCCTCAAGATACCCCGCCGCGCCTTTCTTGTTCCCCGACAGGGTCATCCACCCGGAGCGGAATCCCGCGGCTCTGTAGGCCTTAGAAAGGCCGTTAAAGGTAACGGTAAGGGTATCGTGGTTTACCAGGGCCATGGGAATATGCTCCGCCCCGTCATAGATGATCCGGTCGTAGATTTCGTCGGAATATACGATCAGATCGTTTTCCGCGGCGATTCGGGCGATCCCCTCCAGCGTTTCCCGGTCGTAAACGGCGCCGGTAGGATTATTGGGATTGATGATTACCACGGCCTTGGTTCTGTCGCTGATCTTTGATCGTATATCCGCCAAATCGGGGTTCCACAGGGATTCCTCGTCACAGCGGTAATGGACCGCCTGGCCGCCGGAAAGGGTTACCGCCGCGGTCCACAGGGGATAGTCGGGCATGGGGATAAGAACCTCGTCTCCGGAATTAAGCAGCCCCTGCATGGCTATCATAATAAGCTCGCTGACCCCGTTTCCCAGGTATACATCGTCGATATCCACATCCATAATCCCCCGGGCATGCAGATCCAGGACAATCGCCTTCCGGGCCGCAAAAAGACCTTGAGAATCCCCGTAACCCTGGGCGTTTTTTAAATTGACAATAATGTCGTGGGCTATCACATCGGGAACGTTAAACCCAAAAAGGGCTGGATTTCCTATATTCAGCTTGATGATACTGTACCCCTCTTCCTCAAGTCGTTTTGCCTCTTTAAGCACCGGTCCCCGGATGTCGTAACAAACATTGTTTAACTTGGTGGATTTTTCAATGATCCTATTCACCGGTTCCCTCCCTAGGCATACACATACTCTGCGGCCAGGTTAATATACGACGATAAAACGGTAACATAAATTTCCGTTTCCACCCGTTTTATTTCCCGGTTCCAGCCGGAGCGGTGCCGGAAACTTTGCCGGACCCTCTCCTTTCCTATTTTAGCGTCTTCCCGAAGCTGCCGGGCCCGGGCGGAAAGAAACCCGGCTAAATTATTGTTTAAAAAATACGCAGAAAGCCCCGTAAGTATCCCGTCCCGGGCATTCCTGACCATCAGGGAAAAAACATCCGCCGCTTCCCCAAAACGCCGGGAAAGCAGCAGGGAAAAGCCGTAATACCAGCGGATCCACTCGGCATGGGGGCCGGTTTTATACCGCGGTCCCCCGGGAAGGCGATCGGAGAAAAAGACCGCGGCCCCCTCGTAGTCTTTGGTAAGAATCCGGGCTGTCCCGAAGATAAGGGCATTATGCTCTATAAGTCCGCTCTTGGCTATGGCAAGTTTTTTTTCCAGTTCCGAAATCGCCCGGGCGTCGGAAAGGACCAGGTAGGTATTAAGCAGCAGCCGCACCAGCCGGGGACTGTACCGGCCCTGCCGGATTACCCGGGCCTCCAGTTCCCGAATCAGGGCGGGCCAGTCTTCTTTCTCCAGGAGAAAAAAAATCCGGTAATTTACCACAAAATACAGGTCCACCGCCGCCAGAAGCGCAAACACCAGGGGAATTAAAAACCAGCTGGATTTCCAAAAACCCAGGGCCAGATCTTTGCCCAGGACCGTAAACGGAATAATAACGACCATGGCGATAAAGAAAATCATCACGGTGTTAAAAAAAATCAAAAGTCCCTTAAATTTCAACAAAATCCCCCATCCCGCACCATTGGGACCTTCTAAAACCGTCCGGAGTTTTTGGGCCTTCCCAATTGCTATTTCTTGTACGTTAGGTCATAATAATGAATTGCATGGAGCTTCGTCAATTTAATGATTTTGGATCGGTATGAAGACTTTTAATATAAAAGATATACCCGCGGGAAGCTTTTTTAGCCAGCCGGTTTATGCGGATGAACGTTTTATTTTAACCGCCCCGGAGGTTACGTTTTCTCAGGAACTGCTAAGGACCCTGCAGGAATGGGATTTTAAGGAAGTCCAGAGCGACGGGGAACCCCAGGAAGAATATTCCGGCGCCGACGATGCCGTCCAGGAGGCCGAGGGAATACCGGAAACCGCCCTGCTAAGCGACGGGGAGCAGATCCGGGGGGCGGAAAAAATCTACCGGGAATTTCTTAAATATGCGGAAACCCTCTTTAACCAGGTGGCCACCCAAAAGGAATTTCACTTTAACCAGGTGGCCGAACGGGTTAAGGAACTCTGCGACGCTGTTAAAGAAAACCGCCGCTACCTGCTTAGGGTAATGAAGGGGGATCTGGCGGAGGGGCAGAATTACATGGCCTCTCATGCGGTAAAATCGGCGATTATTGCCATCATCATTGGCGGTTTTGTTAAGCTGCCGACCCACAGGCTTATCGAGTTGGGGGTGGCCGCACTGCTTCACGAGATTGGGATGATTAAACTGCCGCCCCAAACCTACTTAAGCAAACGGCCCCTTTCTCCCCAGGAGCGGAAGTTGATCCTAGGCCATCCTATCTTAAGCTTTAGCCTGCTAAAAAACCTTGATTTTCCCCTGGTGGTTAGTCTTGCAGCCCTGGAACACCACGAGCGGGAAAACGGAACCGGGTACCCGCAAAAACTGACGGGGGAAAAGATAAGCCTCTACGCAAAGATCATCGCCGTGGCCTGCTCCTACGAGGCCTTAACAAGTTCCAGGCCCCATAAGGATGCCAAAGACGGATATTCGGGGATGCTGGATCTGTTAAAAAACGAAGGAAAACAGTACGACGACACGGTGGTTAAGGCCCTGGTTTTTTCCCTGTCTATTTACCCCATTGGGCTTTACGTGCTCCTTTCCAGCGGCAAGAAGGGTCAGGTAGTGGATGTGAATCCCGAAAACCCCAAATACCCCATGGTTCAAATATTCGGGGAACTGACCCCGGACGGAAAAAACAAAGTTATAGAAACGTCCCAGGAGGGGGTTTACATAATCCGGCCCCTGCAAAAAGAAGAAATTGTCTGATGGAAGACCCTTTCTCTGCGCTTATTCTATGTTCCCTGGTGGTGATAAACGGTTTTTTTTCCTTTGCCGCCGCGGTCCTAAGTCTGGCCAAAAGGACCCGGCTGCACGCCAGAGCCCCGGGGAAAAAAAGGACGGCGGCCCTTTTAAAGGCCCTGGAAAAACCGGAATTGCTTGTTTTTTCCCTGCGAATATGGAGTATGCTGTCCATATTTGCCGCCGGGGTTCTAACGGTCCTGTTCTGCCCTTTCCGGCCAATCCTTCTAAGCGCCGGGGTTTTGGTCCTGGCCCTGGGGATTTTTTCCGAACTTCTTCCCCGGCTTTTGGCGGTCCTTGATCCCGAGAGGTTTCTTTCCGGGATCTTTCCCTTGATAGAACTTTTATCCCTGCCATGGAAACCCCTGTACCTTCTTGCGTCCAGGGCCCCCTTTTTAAAAAACCGCCCCGTCCCGGCGCCGGGGGAAGAATACCTTCGCTTGGCCCTGGAAGAGGGGGAAAAAACCGGGGCGATGGAAAGCAGTGAACGGTCCATGGTGGAAGGGGTGCTGTACCTGGGAGATAAGCCGGTAAGCGCCTTTATGACCCACCGTTCGGAAATCGAATGGCTTGACATTGACGCAAGCCGGGAAGAGGTACGGGAGAAGGCCCTGGCCTGCAAAACCCAGGGCTTTTTCCCCGTGGTTACAGGAACCCAGGACGATATTGCCGGGGTTGTTTCGGTCCAGGATATTTTTATAGCCCTCTCCGGGGAATGGGAGGGGTTACAGAAGATTATGAGGAAACCCCGGTTTATTCCGGAAACCCTGGGCGCCCTAAAGGCCTTTGAAACCTTTAAACAGGAAGAGGAATACTATCTATGCGTGATGGATGAATACGGAGGGTTTGCCGGGTCTTTGCGGTTCCGGGATTTAATTATCGGAACCCTTACCCGGACGGACAATGAGGTGATCCTTCAGGAAGACGGCACATGGCTCGTAGATGGCAGCGTTAGCGTGGACGAGCTGGCGGAAACCCTGGGGCTTGAGGAACTGGGGGAGGAAAACGCCCGGGATTACCATACCCTGGCGGGGTTTATCCTAAAACTTGCGGGCGAAATACCCCGGACCGGCGAAAATTTTTCCTGGAAAAATTTCCGCTTCAAGGTGCTGGACCTGGACGGAAACCGCATCCACAGGGTCCGGATCAGCAAAATTGAATAGCCCCAGGGCTGTACATTTGACGGCCGCATGATTATCCTTAAGGGTATGAAGCTACGTTGCATTGCCTTAGTTTTATGTACTCTGGCGGTTCCCCTGTTTACCCAGACCGAGGGCGAAGAGCCCCTTCCGGAGCAGGAGATCCAGACCTACCAGCGCAAACCCCTTATTTCCAACGACAACCTTATCTTTGGGCAGCCCGAATTTCTGGATCTTGGGATAGGAATGGATGCGGGGTATGAAAAGAGTTTTTGGCTGGGGATGGATCTGCTGATGAACTATACCGCCGGCCCCTTTGGGTTAACCGCAAATCTTGTCCTTAAGAACGATCAAAAATACGCCCCCGCGGCGGTGATGCTTCCTTCGGGAAACCTCTGGGGTTTTTACTTTCTGTTGAACGAAGGGGGTCTTTCTTATTCAAAGGATCCACTGTATATTCAGGCGGGGCGTTTTAGAAATTACGACGAGGTGGATTCCCCGTACTCACTTTTCTTAAATTCCACAGGTATTTCCGCCAATACCCTAAAATTGCGCTGGGAATCGGAACATTTTATTTACCAGACCCAGTGGATAGAACTTAACCGGGACAGCGGAATTTCTTCTCCCGCCTGGAACGAATACGATGCCCGGAATAAACATGGCAAAGACTGGATAGCGGCAAACAATGGCGGCGCTTCATACCTAGGTGATCCCGCCGATACCGGAGGCCTTTCCGGCTATGGGTTTCCCGACCGGGGGGTTAATTACAAGATCTACGCGTTTAAAGGCGCCGACTGGAGGATAGGGTTTCTGGATGCGGCGGTATATACCGGCAGGGCCTTTGATCTGGAATACTACCTTAACCCCATACCCCAGTATTTTATCCAGTACTTTAAGACCACCGCCGGCAGGCCCTGGGCTACCCAGTCTAACGAAAACAATCTGCTGGGCCTTTTCTGGGAGGTCAAACGGGACGCCTGGAGCGTCTACGCCCAGGGGCTGATGGACGATTTCGGTCTGGGCTTTCTTCGCTTTTTGTACAAGGGCTTTTCCCAGAATCCCTGGAAGGCGGCCTGGGCACTGGGCGGCCGGCTTAACACCCCCTATGGGCGTTTTGGCTTCCACCATGGGGGGGCCCTTAAATACACCTTTGAACCCATTGGCCCCAACGGTTCGGGAAAATACAAAAACGACAGCGCCGCAACCGCCTACGGTTATACCTACTACCCCGAAACCCGCTACTATAACGACGACGAAACGGTAAGTTTGATTATCCAGGACTATATGGTGGGGTACAAACACGGGGAAAACAACCTGGCCTTTCAGCTGGACTACCAGAATACATTTTACGATTTTCTGCTCACCGCGGAATTGGAACTGCTTTTAGCGGGAAATAACTCCCCCGCCAATCCCTGGCACGACTACAACGAACGGACGTCCATGTACGACGATGGTCGCTACGGAAGCCAGCTTTTTAACGACGGCCAAATAGAAAAAAGACTGGAACTTCGGCTTAACCTGTCCCGCCAATTCGGGCCCCTTTCCGCCTATGCGGCCATGGCCATAGGCGGCCGGTTTAACAGACTTGAACTAAAACCCGCGGGCTGGGATCCCTTTAATCCCCCCGGGAATAATGAAGCGCGGACCGTGGATAACGATATCTGGATATGGAAGGCTTCGGAGCACCATGAGTTTATTTTCCGTTTTTCAGTGGGGTTCCGGTACCTGTTCCCGGTGATGTAACATGAAGCGGCTTCTTTTTCCGTCCCGGAATGTCCTAGGCTTGATTTTTTTCCTTTTGGCCGGAGGGGGGGTGTACGGAGAATACTTTTACACCGCCGATCCGGAATTCCTTGCCCTAAGCCACATCAGCCGTCGCATGGGCCGGGCCCTTCCTTTTTCTTCGTTTCCCGTCCATGGCGGGGATATGCTGGATTATGCACAGGAGCTTCTTGCCCTTCCCGGAGCGGAAACCCTGGACGAAGCGGATCGGCGTATGTTGACGGAGCTTATCGCCGGCCTTAGTGAACAGCGGGACCAGGGAATCCGCATCCAGGGGGCCATGGCCTTGGCGTACGAACACCGCCTAAGTACCGGATCGTTTACCATCGACGGGGAGGAAGTTCCCAATGGAGAGGACTTTCGCCGGGCCTTTCTTAATTTTTCCCCGGTCCTAAGTTTGCAGGCCAGCGCCGGGGTTTTCGACGGCCCCTGGATTGCCGGGGAACTTAACATCCGCCCGCCCTGGGAGGGGGATTATACCCCTTCTTCAAATTTTTTCTCCAAAGCGGATATTACCTACGACATGCTAACACGGGGGGTCTTTGCCTGGAACGGCAGATACCTGAATTTTTTTCTGGGCCGGGATACGGTACATTGGGGAAATCCCCGGGGCGCCACACTGTACCCTTCGGCGCTGCTTCCCTATTTGGACAGCCTTCGGCTTAATGTACCCCTGGGCCCCTTTAGTTTTGATTACCTTTTGGGGGCCATTGTCCCTAAAAAGGCGCCCCGGGATGTCTACGATGCAAACTACGATCCCAATCCCCCGGCGCCGGGAAAGCCCTATACGGATTATTTCGGCTTCCTCCACGACCCCAATCCCAGTACGATCCTCACCGCGGCCCACCGCTTCCAGTGGAACTTCGGTCCCCTAAAAGCGGGGATCGGGGGAACGGTGGTGTATGTCCGGAGTAACAACGCCTTTCATATTACCGATGTGCTTCCCGTTATGATCTACCACAACGCCGACTTAACCCCCAACAACCTTTCCCTGATCGTGGATCTGTCCTGGACCATGCTGCCGGGTTTGGATCTTTCCGTCATGATAGGGTTTGACGACGTTAGCGCCCGGATCTTCGGCATTCCCGACGGGGCCACCCCCACCATACCCGGCGCGGTATTGCAGCTTGAGTACAGCGCCGCCGGAGAGGCCCTTACCCAGTACTATATGCTGGAAGGGGGTTATACCCATTACCTGTGGGGTAACTATGGCTTTGACGATCCCCCTTTTACCCAAAGCGAAGCCCGGCTTGCCAGGGCCTTGTACCGTTATGCCCCCAATAAAAACGCGGTGCTGCTGCCCCTAACCAGTCCCTATGGCCCCGGTACAATCTGGGGAAAATTCCTGGGAAGTTTCCGCTTTCCCCGGCGGCATATCCGCGCCGGAATCGAGTTACTTTTTCTGGTTAAAAACAGCGAGGCAAATCTGGTGGACACCTCCTATGAAACCCAGGGAGAACTTACCGGCTATAACCGCTGGTTTTTTGCCCTGGATCTGCCCCTTGCCTATACCTGGAAGGGCCTCGATGTTTCTCTTACGCCCTCCCTGCTGTGGGGAACCGGCGGCAGCGCGTTGGAATGTACCCTGGGCGTAAAGTGGTCCCTCGAAGGGGCACGGTACTTCCCCCCAAAACGGTGATTCTGCCCTCCAATCACGGGGGTTCCCGGCAGGGGATCACCCGGCGGTCGCGTAGTTCTTTGGGATACACCGTGATGCCCAGTTTTTTTTCGATCCGTACAAGCTGCCGCAGTTCCGCCTCGTCCCCTATGGTAACCATGATACCCCGCTTTCCCATGCGGCCCGTGCGGCCCGCCCGGTGAAGATACGTGTGGGGATTGGAGGCAACATCCATGGCTACCACATGGCTTATGCCTTCCACATCAAGGCCCCGGCAGGCAAGATCGCTGGCAACCAGGATCGAAAGGCTTCCATTTCTGAAAAGATCGATGGCGGCTTTTCTGGCTTTTTTTTCCATATCTCCCCAGATACCCCCGGCGGCCACATGGGAAGACTGGAGCCGCGCCACAATCTTCCCCGCCTCTTCTCCCCGGGAACAAAAAACCAGAGTTTTCTTTGGTCTTGCGGCGGCCAGAAAGGACCGGAGAAGGGATATTTTTTGCCGCCCCTCCGCAAACAAAGCCCAATGTTCTATGTTATGTTGCAGTACCGGGGTACCGGTTTCTTCGATAATTTTCCAGTGATGAACGGGTATTTCACCGGGACTTTGAGAGGGGATCGCCGAATCCGGATCGGGGGATTTTAGGGCCGGATCTGTTCCCAGTGCCAAAAGCCGGTTCCGGCTTTTGGGAGGAAAGGTGGCGGAACAGGAAATAAGCCGGACCGGGATCTTCTGAACCCCGGCACAGACGGCGGCGGTTTCTCTGTACAGCTCCTCCGCCATAAGAGAATCCCCCTCGTCCAGTACCAGAAAACGCAAGCCCCTAAGGGAAAGTTTTTTCATGGTTATAAGCTGCAGCACCCGGGCGGGATTTCCCACCACCCCGGGGGGCTTTTTCTTTTTTAAATACTCAATCTGTCGGACAAGGGAACCGGAACCGATGAGTAGCGCCGACGAACCCATGTTCAGGGCCGCAAGTAAAACATCCAGTTCTCCCTTGATTTGGGAGCAGAGTTCATGGGTGGGGGCAAGAATCAACAGCCGGGGCCCTGGAACGGCGCCGGGCTGTTTTTCCCCGGAGTCCATTCTTTTTATCAAGGTTAGCAGGGGCAGAAGGTAGGCCAAGGTCTTGCCCGTACCGGTGGGGGCGGTAAAAAGCACATTGGTCCCCGGAACCTCAAGGAGTGCAGGGATCACCGGTTCCTGTATACCCGACGCCTCCACAATACCCCGGGCGGCAAGGGCCGCCTCCAGGGAAGGGTCCAGGCCGAATGAAGAAAAATTCACCGGCCCATAAACCGGGAAGCTTCCCGGTATATTTCTACAAGCTGTCCGGTAAGGCAGCCGATGGTCCATTTTTGAGCATGCCGCCGGGCTTCTTCCGACTTACGGCGGTACAGGTCCCCGTCTTCCAGGAGCTGTAAAATCCGGGCCTTAAATTCCTCCTTATCGTTCCGCACCATAAAGCCCCCCTGGTCTCCTTCCATTAGCTGTACCGTTCCCATGGCCCCGATGGCTACCACGGGGATTCCCGAAAACATGGCCTCAATAGTTACCAGCCCCTGGGTTTCGGTGAGGGAAGGCATAAGAAAAATGTGGGACACCGCATAGGTAAGGGCCAATTCTGCCCGTTCAAGGTAGCCGGTAAAAATGCAGGATTCTCCCACGCCGCAGTGTTCCGCCTGGTTTTTAAAATAATCAAGGTAGGGGCCATTCCCTGCAATAACCAGAACCAAATCGGCATGCCGTGCAAGCAATGCGGGAAACAGTTCGATGATAAAACTAATGTTCTTTTCTTTTGAAACCCTGCCGGCAAAAAGAAGCAATTTTTTTTCCTTAACGGCGGGGTACTTTTTTTCCATGCCAATCCTGAATTCGGCCAGCTCTTCTTCGCTGTGGGTAAACAGGGCCGGATCGATCCCCGTGGGGAGCCGGCGCATTTCTTTTTTTACCCGGTAGCTTTTTACTATTGCCTCAATTTGCGGGGTCGGCACAATAACAAGGGTTGCCTGTTTTAACAAATGCCGTTGTCCCTTCTGTATTATAAAGCGGAGCAATCCCCCGGGCACATACGGAAGATAGTTGCTTGCGTAATCTTCCCAGATGGTATGAAAGGTATACACCGCGGGAAGCCGGCGTTTTTTTGCATAGCAAAAACCAAAGTTGCCAATAAAAAATTCCGTGTTGATATGGACAAGCTCGGGGGAAAACGCATCGAGCCTGTTTTCCACCCATCCGCGCTTACTAAGCTTGGCCATCCTGTCTTCGGATGAAAAGAAAATCGAATGGGAAGGTACCCGCAGCAGTTTAAGTTTTTCCCGGGCGGGATCTTTTTTTCCGATTCCGAATTCCGTGATAGAAGACACCGGATACTCGGAACAGACTATCATCACCTCGTGGCCCGCTTTAATAAGGGCCAGAGAAAAAGTGTCTACCGAAACGGTAACGCCGTTAACCCTGGGCCAATAGGCGTCGGTAAACATCGCTATCTTCATAACGTTTAAAAGTATAGACCCCTGGAACAAATTCATCAATCCTGCTACGATTTCATTTATGATACAAATCGGCATTGTTTTTCTGGTTGCTTTTCTTGCCCTAATGACCGGCATTGGAATTTGGGGGATGAAAAAAACAAAAACCCTGGGGGATTTTTTTCTTGGCGGCAGGACCCTTGGCCCCTGGGTTTCGGCGGTTGCCTACGGTACATCGTACTTTTCGGCGGTGATCTTTATCGGTTTCGCCGGCACCCAGGGCTGGCAGTTCGGCCTTAATGCGCTATGGATAGCCCTGGGGAACGCTCTTATCGGCGCCGGGGCGGCCTGGCTTGCCCTTGCCCGGCGGACCCGGCGCATGACCCAAAACCTCGACACGATGACCATGCCCGAATTTTTACAGGAACGCTACGGCGCAAAACACCTTAAGCCCGTGGCGGCGTCGGTTATCTTCTTTTTCCTCTTGCCCTATTCGGCATCGGTGTTCAAGGGTCTGGGGCACCTTTTTGAGGCGGTTTTCGGCATTCCCTACGACATAGCCCTGCTTATCATGATAGCCTTTACGGGAATTTATCTGATCCTGGGGGGGTACTTTGCCATAGCGGTTACCGATTTTGTCCAGGGGATCATCATGTTTGCCGGCGCGGCGGTGATGATCGCCGTCATTTCCGGCAAAGGCGGCGGGCTTATCGAAATGATCGGCAGGACAGCCGAAGCGTACAGTGTACACATACCGCCCGAAAAACAACCCACGATTTTAACGATAGCGAGCCTGGTGTTTATGACCAGCTTCGGTACCTGGGGCCTTCCCCAGATGGCCCAAAAATTCTACGCGATCAAAAACGAAAGGGTGATCTCCAAGGCGGCGGTTGTTACCACGGTTTTTGCCTTGATGATAGGTTTCGCTGCCTATTTTACCGGCGCGGGGAGCCATGTGTTTTTCGACCTTGCATCGGTGCCTAAAACTGCTTCGGGGGGCGTTGCCTACGACATGATCATTCCGGCCTTGCTTACCGGCCAACTTACCGGAAACTTACAGGTACTGTTGGCCCTTATTCTGCTCCTGGTTCTTTCCGCTTCGATGTCGACCCTTTCTTCGCTCGTACTTGTCTCTTCCAGTTCCGTGGCCATCGACCTGTATCCGTCCAGAGTGGACGCGAAAACCGGCAAGGATCGTTCCGTGGCGATGATGCGTTTTCTTTCAGGCGTCTTTATCGTTATTTCCTACTTTATTTCCCGTTTCCAGATCAGCATTATCGTGTACCTTATGTCGCTGAGCTGGGGGGTCGTGTCGGGGGCCTTTGCCGCGCCGTACATACTGGGCCTTTATTCAAAGCGAGTTACCAAGGCGGGGGCCTATGCGGGGCTGCTTACCGGAATGGCAACGATGATCGTTTTATTTTTTGTCCTCGGCTCTTCCAACTCTCCGCTGTCAGCGTCAATCGCCATATTGGTTCCGTTTGTCGTGACGCCGGCGGTATCGGCCTTTACCCGTCCGCCCGCCGTGGAACTGATCGGGAAGGCCTTTGCAGGGATCGGAAAAGAAGGCCGGTAAAAGGCCGAAGAACACCGGAACTTTTAAGCGGTCCGCAGCGTGTGCCGGGTGTTATAGACGGGACGCCGGGAATTGTCCGGCGCCGGTTACGCTGCCGCCGTAATGCGCATAAAAATGGTACCGAAAGATCACTTGATCATTTTGTAATGGCTCCTGTATACTGGGAAACCGCAGATCCTGTAAGCCAAGCGTTGATCAGCAACGTAGGCAGCCGGGCTGTTAAACAAGTCAAATAATAGAAATAGATTTTCTGCAGGTTTCTATTGGACTTGTTCAATAACTCGGTTGGTTATTTCACAAGTCTTGCAAAATGCTCCGCATTTTGCTGTTTTTAAGCGGTTGTTGTTTAAAAACTGAAGTTTTTAAACAACTCTATTATTTCAAATTCTAAGGAGACATATATGCAGCGAAAATTTTATGCCGGTTCGTTTCTTTTCATAGGGGTGTTAACCCTTATTACCGGGTGCGTAAGCACCGGTATTGATCCTGCGGTAACTGCCAGGGCCGCGGATACCGCAACGATATACATTATTCAGCCGACCTCTTCTGTTAACCTGTCGTTCACAGGGGGACTCACCCTCTCTAAGGCGAATTTTCAGCTTTGGGATAATGATACATGGCTTGGATACATATCTTCTAAAAACTATATTGTGTATTATGCAAAACCGGGAACCCATTATTTTATGGCCAAGGCGGCCAACTGGGATGTGGTAAAAGTGGAAGTACGGGCTGGGAAAACCTATTATTTAAAAACCACGGATCTTCCCGGTTTCAACGCACCCAGCGTAAAACTGGAACCCGTAAACCCCACGGATCCGGAACTTCAGTCCTGGCTGGATGGCAGTAAAGAAATTATTCCCAAAAACAAAGCTTCCGCGTATATGCTTACGGAAGCGCAAACAATTTTGCAAAGGGTTAAAAACGGAGAAGCGGAATTTAAACCTTTTCCCGTGAGCTGGGCTAAATGAATTTGAGGATGTCCGGGAAGTGCGGCCTAACGATCGTAGTTTCCGGACATCCTCACTGCGAATGAACCCATCCGGGAACCCGGTGGTTTTAAGGGGAGTTACGTGTCCGGAACACTTAAAGAAGAAAAAAACATTGGACTTGTTCAATAACCCGGTTGGTTATTGAACAAGCCCATTGATTTTACCGGCATTTGGAGCGTCCTGTGAACGATTCTGCAAAACAAGCGCTGCTGGGTGACGAAGCCCTTGCCCTGGGGACAATCCACGCGGGGCTAAGCGCCGCCTACGGTTATCCGGGGACGCCGTCCACGGAAATTATGGAATACCTCCAGGCGGAGGCGGTGAAACGGGAGCCGGCTTTCACCGCCCGGTGGTGTGCTAACGAAAAGACCGCCCTTGAAGCCGCCCTGGGGGTTTCTTTTGCCGGGCGGCGGACCTTAGTTACGATGAAGCACGTGGGGCTTAATGTGGCCGCCGATCCCTTTCTTAACGGTGCTCTTTTGAATATCAAGGGGGGGCTTGTTATCGCCGTGGCGGACGATCCGGGGATGCACAGTTCCCAGGGGGAGCAGGATTCCCGGTTTTACGCGTCCTTCGCGATGGTTCCCTGTTTGGAACCCCGGAGCCAGCAGGAATCCTACGACATGGCCAGAGAAGCTTTCGATATTTCCGAGAATTTTCATGTGCCGGTTTTGATCCGCCTTGCCACCAGGCTGTCCCATGCCCGGGGGGGAATTACCACGGCCCCGGCGAGGAATCAAAATCCCTGCGAAAAAACCAAAGAAAAAACAACCTGGATGCTGCTCCCCGCCCATGCCCGGAAAAACTACGCCGCCCTTATTGAAAAACAAAAGAACTTGGAAGCATGGTCGGAAAAACATGCGGAAAAGAATCTGAAATTTTCCGGGGAAATCCCCCTGGCGGTTATTACTTCAGGCCTGGGGGGAAACTACTACGAGGAAAACCTGCCGGACCTCAAGGACCGCTACGGCTGCGCCCCCTCCCATCTCCATATAGAGGCCTACCCCCTGCCGGCCACATCGATTCGTCGGCTCTGTGAATCGCTTATGAACGGCCGGGCCGGTGCCGGAAAAGCTCCTGCACAAAAAGAACAGGCTGGTAAAGTGATTGTTATTGAAGAAGGCCAGCCGTTTATCGAAGAAAAGCTCCGGGGTATCCTGCCCCAGGGTATAGAGATCCGGGGCAGGTTGGACGGGACGATTCCCCGGACCGGAGAGTTGGACCCCGACAATGTTCGCGCCGCCTTGGATCTTCCGCCGCGGCCCGGCGTCCTGGAGGCGCCGGCTCCTAACGCGGGAAACTCCGGGGTTTTGGGCGGTCAGAGCCCGCTTAATGCGGACAATTCCGGGGCCCTGGACCTCTTCCGCTTACCCGGCAGGCCTCCCCAGCTTTGCACGGGTTGTCCCCATGCGGACAGCTACGAGGCTATCAACCGGGCGGCGGCGGAATTGGACCCGGCGCCGGGCCGTCCGAAAGTGGCGGTTAATTCCGATATAGGCTGCTATTCGCTGGGGGCCGCCCCTCCCTACTCGGCCATCGAGTCCATCGTCTGCATGGGAGCCAGCATAGGCATGGCCCGGGGCGCCGCCGATGCCGGTATTCCCTATGCGCTTGCGGTAATAGGGGACTCGACCTTTATTCATTCAGGCATTAGCGCCCTGGTTGACGCGGTTCAGGCGAATACCCCGATGACGATCGTGATCCTTGACAATTCTACCGTCGCGATGACCGGCTGCCAGCCCACCGCGGTACCCTCGGACAAGCTCAGGGCGCTGATCCTTGGAACCGGCCTTGATCCCGCCCATTTTTGGGAACTTGAGACCCGCAGACAAAATATCGAGGAAAACGCCGCCCGGTTGAAACAGGAAGCCTGTTACCGGGGACTTTCCGTCGTCGTTTTTAGGAGGGAATGTCTTGAGGCGGCGCGGAAACGGCTCAAGGCAAAGCCAAGGTAATTGCCTGCAGAATTTTCCGTAAAAAATTTGCCCCCGGTTAAAGCGCCCTGTACGGTCTTACCCTCTAGGGGGCATGAAAGCCCTCCTGTGTTTGCTATTTTCCGCGGTCCTTTGCCTGGTCCGGGTATTTTCCGCGGGGCCCCGGGCTCTTCCCGGGGAAGCGACGGGGGTTCCCGTGGAAACGGCGGTACCCCCTGGAGAAACGGCGGGGGCATCTGTGGAAGCGGCGGCAGCACCCGCTAAACCCCAAACAGTTTCCGCAAAACCCGCCGCCTTCCCTCTGGGGCTGCCGAAATTTCTTTGGTCCGGATCCTGGGAAGGGACAGGAAATGTTACCGACCGGTTTGAATTTACCGCGAACCTGTTCCGGACAGATATTTCCCTGCGGTTCCAGCTTCTGGATCAGCGGCCCGCTTCGTCTTGGGATGCCTTTGCCGCAAGTTTTGCCGATGGTGGCAGTGCGGTCCTTAATCCGGGGGCGGGAATTTACCATGCCCCTACTGGGTCCCGACTTTTATACGGAACCCTGGACAGTCACGGTCTTGCGGCCAGGATCAGGAATATCTGGACCCGGGGAGCGCCTTATGTGGAGGCCCATGAAAATTCTTCTGCGGATTTAAAAACCACGCCCTCGTCTACCGCTGTATCCCAGGTCTACGCATATCTGGGAACTCCGCCACTTAGTCTGGGTCCGGGGAAATTCCGGGGTTTTACAGCCCTGGCCTTTGACGGAGAATCCCCCGCGGCCAGCGCGGGGACGGACTATGCCTTTGCCAATGGGGGATCCATTACCGTAGAAGGGTTTTATGCCGCCGGAACCATGGAAGAACGGCGGGCTTCTACTTGGTTTAGTGAAAAACCTTCACTTCCTGAACGGGACACCCGCCTTGCCGCGGGAACTCTGATCTTTACCCTTCCCGGCTTTGGCTTTGCGGCGGATCTGGCCCGTTCCGAAACCTTTTCCTACGGCAGGGATTATTACGCCGGTCTGGGTCTTCGCTTTGGGGATCGGCCCTGGCGCCTATCCATGGCCTTGGACGGAGCGGGAAGCCGTTTTGTGGATTCCGGAACCCAGGAAACCGAAGCGGGGCTTCGCTTCGCCGCCCGGCTGGAACGGCAGAATAAGCGGTCCGGCTTGTTCCGCCTTGGCCTTCTGTTTAGGGGACCGGGACCGGAAGAGGGACTGTGGCAAAGCCTTACATCGGGGGATCTTGGCGCCTCCGCAACAAGCTTTACCCGGAGTTCTTTGGATTTTTACTACCGCCCTCCTGCATCATCCGCGCCCTTGGCTCTTGAACGGGTTTCTCTTTCCCTGGACAGGGACGGCAGGGAGCCGGAAAAGACCCTGGATTCTGCTGATGTTCTGGCGGCTTTAAAGCTCTGGTCCCTAAAAACCGTCAGCGCCGCCAAAGTTTCCGGCATAGTACAACATGGGGCCTACCGGTACAATTCGTTTACGGTATCCCAAAATTTTTCCTGGACCTTTTATGGCCATGGGCCGCAAGTTGCGGGGAATAGCACAAATTCCAGTTCCGCTAAACGAAAACATCTGTTTACCCTGCGGGTTTCCGCCCGCGGATCCTATAAAAACACCGCCGGTGACAATGATCTGTGGACCATGTCGTTTTCTCTTTCGGGGCAAAGCAAAAAAAGCCGTCTGGGTTTTACAATTTCTACCCCGGAGTATCCAAGGAAATGGAAGTACACCCTTAGCTGGAGGATGCAATTCTAAGCTCGCATTCGCCGCAGGATCCGGGACCAAAAAACCCCTTTCCCGCCGCAGGTGTTTTTGCGTCCGCCACAGCCTGGACAAATCGTTTGTATTCGGCATACCGGAACGTTGAAGTAAATGTTCCTGGCGGACAATATCCAGTTCCCTGCGGTCAACCATCCGAAAGCCCTTAGCCACCAGAAGGAACTCAAGTTCATTGAAAATGAATTCGGATACTTCCGGGTCCTGGGCACTAACATACACCACGGCGATATTCGAATTTGCCGGAATAGAGCCGGCGATTTTATCCGCGGCCTGAACCAGCGCTGTAAGTAGGACATATAGAAAAACAACAGTTTTTTCATCGTCAACCCCTAGAGTTTGATAATGAGACCAAAAGTGGCAAGCCGGTAAAACGGCGTTTTTACAGTTTTCGTCTCTTGTCCAAATCCGTATGCGGTTTGTACCCCTGCTTCCGACGTGATTATATATTCATCAAAGCCAACTTCCGCAAAAATACCGACCCGCTGACCAAAATAATACGCAGTCCCTAGATAGGCGCCGAAGGCAAAGCCGACTTTTCCTTCCGCATCCTCATAATCCGTATATCCGTAAACTCCACCGGCTTTAGCCACAATATAGAGGTCTAATTTGGGGAATAGATCAAAATGATAGGCTACGCGAAGAAGAAACGGAATGACCACTACCCGGCCTTTTTCTATGATGGTGTCGAATTCAACCTCGATCTTGGCCGTATCAAAGCCCGCTTCGACCCCTAAGGACACCGGAACGCCGATGGGGAGCAGATAATCCACATAGACATTCCCACCGGTACCGATGGTGCCCTCCTTTACTTGGACAGGGAAACCGGCCGCTGATGGAGAGCTGGGCATATACGCCGTCGCGCTCTCTCTTTTTCAACCGGGTTTCCCTCTACCCTCTTGAAATTCATAGAAAACTTTGCTATATTCCCCTAATTGACGAAGTCTTTTACGATTTTTTCTTTTTGACTTCACAGAAGGAGTAACAGCTAATGAGCATCGATATTACCAAGATGCGGAACATCGGAATAAGCGCTCACATCGACTCGGGAAAAACCACCCTGTCGGAGCGGATACTTTTTTACAGCAATAAGATCCATGCGATCCACGAAGTCCGGGGTAAGGACGGTGTGGGGGCCACCATGGACCACATGGAACTTGAACGGGAACGTGGCATTACTATCCAGTCCGCGGCAACTCAGGTGGAATGGAAAAACCATACAATTAATCTTATCGATACCCCCGGACATGTGGATTTTACCATTGAAGTTGAACGTTCCCTGCGGGTATTGGACGGAGCAATTCTGGTACTCTGTGCGGTGGGGGGGGTTCAGTCCCAGTCTATCACCGTGGACCGCCAGCTTAAACGGTACCATGTTCCCAGAATTGCCTTTATAAACAAGTGTGACAGAACCGGGGCCAATCCTTTTAAGGTTAAAAACCAGCTTAGGGAAAAATTAGGCCTTAATGCGGTGCTGATTCAGCTTCCCATCGGCTTGGAAGATAAACTTGAGGGAGTGGTGGATCTTATTACCATGAGGGCGGTGTATTTTGACGGGGATGCGGGAACGGAGGTCCGGCCGGCGGAAATCCCCCCCCATCTTAAGGAAGATGCGGAAAAATGCCGGGAAGAACTTATCGATGCGATCTCCATGTTCAGCGACGAGTTGGCGGAAAAATACCTGGGGGGCGAAGAGCTTGAGGAGAACCTGATCCGGGCCGCCGTCCGCCGGGGGACCCTGGAAGAAAAATTTGTCCCCGTAATGGTAGGCTCGGCCTACAAGAACAAAGGAATCCAGCCCCTGCTGGATGCGGTAAACTACTACCTTCCAAACCCCACGGAGGTAAAAAACTACGCCTTGGATCTGGATAACCACGAAGAACAGCGGGAACTAAGCCCCGACGAAAAAAGCCCCACCGTGGCTCTGGGTTTTAAGCTCGAAGACGGGCAGTACGGCCAGCTTACCTATGTACGGATATACCAAGGCGCCCTTAAGAAGGGGGATGAACTTATGAATACCCGGTCGCGGAAACGGTTTAAAGTCGGCCGGCTGGTGCGTATGCATTCGGACAACATGGAAGACATTAATGAAGGCTCCCCCGGGGACATCGTAGCCCTCTTTGGCATTGAATGCGCCTCCGGGGATACATTCTGCGGGGGGGGGCTTAATTATGCCATGACCTCCATGTATGTTCCCGAACCGGTTATTTCTTTGGCCCTTAACCCCAAGGATAAAAAAAGCTCCGATCAAATGGGCAAGGCTTTAAACCGGTTTACCAAGGAGGACCCCACCTTCCGGACCTTTGTGGACGGTGAATCCAACGAAACCATTATCCAGGGGATGGGGGAACTTCATCTGGAAGTGTACATCGAACGGATGCGCCGGGAGTACAAGTGCGAAGTGGAAACCGGAAAACCCCAGGTTGCGTACAGAGAAGCCATACAACAGCGGTCTGAATTTAACTATACCCACAAAAAACAAACCGGCGGTTCGGGCCAGTATGGCCGGGTTGCAGGCTATATGGAACCCTGGGCCGGGGGAGACTACGAATTTGTAGACAATATCAAGGGGGGAGCAATTCCCACCGAATTTATACCCAGCTGCGACAAGGGCTTTAAAGAGGCCGTTAAAAAAGGGTCCCTTATCGGCTTTCCCATTGTGAACATCCGCTGTGTAATCAACGATGGCCAATCCCATCCGGTAGACTCCTCGGACATTGCCTTCCAGATGGCCGCCATCGGCGCCTTTCGGGAAGCCTACGGCAAGGCCAAGCCCTGTATCCTGGAACCGATCATGAAAGTATCAGTGGAGGGACCCACGGAATTCCAGGGCAATATTTTTGCTTCCATTAACCAAAGGCGTGGTATAATATCCTCGTCCACCGAAGACGGAACTTTTTCCCGGGTAGAAGCGGAGGTTCCCTTAAGCGAGATGTTCGGGTATTCTACGGTACTTAGGTCCTTAACCCAGGGGAAGGCGGAGTTCACCATGGAATTTGAAAAATACGGGAAGGTACCGGCAAGCATCAGCGAAGCGCTGATTAAGAATTTTGCGGAAAAACGAAAGGAGCAGAAGTAAAGTGATTAAGGAAGAATTGATCCAGCGCAGTCCCGTACGTATTTTTGAAAAATCCATCCACGGCGGACTTAGGGCCGGTGAAATCGGCATTATTGCATCTCCCTCGGGAATCGGCAAAACATCGGTGCTGGTTCAGATTGCCTTGGATAAGCTGCTTCAGGGTAAAAAGGTAATACACGTTTCCTTTACCCAGCATATTGATTATATCCTTTCCTGGTACGAAGATATTTTTGATGAGTTTATTAAGCGAAAAAACCTTGACCACGCCCAGGAAATCAAAAATGAACTGGTAAAAGACCGGATTCTGCTGAATTTCAGCCAGGACGGAGTAACCGGCCCCCAGATCCTTAGGAGCCTAAAGGCCATAATAGTTGAGGGGGGGGTAAATGCCGGAACAATAATTATCGACGGCTTTGACTTTGCCAGGACCAGCCGGGAACTGATGGAACAGGTCAAGGCCGAAGTAAAGGAACTGGGCGTTTCTATTTGGTACAGTTGTACCGTTAAAGGAAAGGAACCCTACTACGATAAAAACGGCATACCCTTGCTGGTTAAAGATTTTCAGGACCTTATAGATGTTATGATCGTCCTGGAACCCAGGGCGGATCATATTGAACTTACCGCTTCTAAAGACCGGGATACAATAAACCTGGAACACCTGGCGCTTAAACTGGACCCAAAGACTCTGCTTATTCTGGAAGAATAGAGTTGTTTAAAAACTTCAGTTTTTAAACAACAACCGCTTAAAAACCGCAAAATGCGGAGCATTTTGCAAGACTTGTTCAATAACCAACCGGGTTATTGAACAAGTCCAATAGCCGGGACGGATGTACTTTCCGGCAATTTGAAATTGCCGGAGAATTCCGGTGGACCTGCAAAGATGAAGAATACAAATAGATAAGGAAGCTATAACATGTTGGAATCAGACAAGCGGAAAACCCGCAGATATCCATCTATTGCCCGGGTTCAGATTCCCGAAGTTTTTTCCGGCAGCGCTTTGTTAAAAGATATTTCCATTACCGGCTGCCGCATTGAATGTACCATGCATGTGGATATAAAAGAACAAACCGCCTATACGATTACTCTGCATCCCGAAGTGGCCGCAAAGATCCACAGTTTTGATCTTACCGTAGAATGTAAATGGTTTCGCCCCGGACATTATTCCTGCGACATTGGCTTTGAAATCAAAAAATCCCCCAAGGGGAAGGATTTTCAAAGGTATGTGGATTATCTTTCCTGGCGGCAGGAACGGTAGTTCGACAAAACTCCCGCTTTGTGGTATGCTCCTCCTATGCAAATATATACTGCCGCGGCGTTGTGTGCGGTGGGGGCGGAAAAAGCGGTTTCCAATGAACTAAAAAAACTTTCGGGAGCAGAGCGGGAGTCCCCGTCCATAAAGGTTCTGGAAAGCGGCTTTGGCAAGGTCCGCTTTCAGACAAACCTGGCGGGGCTTTACCGCTCTCTTATGTCCCTGCGGGCCGCGGACCGCCTGCTCCTGGAAGCGGGAACCTTCCCCGCAGGGGACTTTGACGCCCTCTTTGAAGAAACCCGGAACATACCCTGGGAAGACTTTATTCCCCGGGGTATGGGCCTTAAGGTCGGCAAGGTAAGAAGCAGCCGTTCAACCCTTAAGGCGGAAACTTCTATACAGGCGGTGGTTCACAAGGCGGCGGCGGAACGGCTCTGTAAGTGCTACGGCCTGCGACGACTTCCGGAACCCCGCGAGGCGCCCCCGCCCGGATTCGGAAGCAGTCAAGCCGGCCCGGTCATACTGTACAAAAACCGGACAAGGCAGAGGGAGCACATAGCGGAGCTGCGGGTATATATAGAAAAAAACAAAGCCCTTGTATTGCTGGATATTTCCGGCGCTCCCCTTTTTAAACGGGGATACCGGCCCGCAGGGGGAATTGCCCCGCTACGGGAAAGTACCGCTGCCGCGCTGATTCTTCTTTCCGGCTGGCGGCGCCGTTTCCCCCTCTATGATCCTTTTTGCGGTTCCGGTACTATCGTAATTGAAGCGGCCCTGTATGCCTGGGATCAGGCGCCGGGCCTGGGCCGAAGCTTTACCCTTTCGGATCTGCTCATCGGAAACAGGGAACTTGAAGAGGAACTGCGCCGGGAACTGACGGAAAGGACGGATCACAGCCGGAAGATACGTATTTACGGAAGCGACGGTGATGAAAACGCGGTGGCCCTGGCACAGCAAAACCTTCGCCGGGCCCTGGGCCTTTTTCCCCCTTCCCCGATGGCCCCGGCTGCAAACCGGGCCGGCAGCACACACCTTTTGGGGGGAGTGGATATCCGTCGGCTTTCACTGGAACAGGCCCGGGCTCCGGCGGAAATCGCCGGGGAAGAGGGCTGTATCATTACCAATCCGCCCTACGGCAGGCGGATTGGGGATAACGAATCCGCCGAGGCGGGATACCGCAGCATGGCGGTCTTAGGGGAGCATTTTCCCCGGTGGAAAATGGGAATTATCTGCGATCATACCGGCTTTGAATCGCATTTTGGCAAAAAGGCCGATTTCTGCAGGAAGATAAAAAACGGGGCTCTGGATGCCTACTTCTACCAGTACCTACAATTATAAAGTATACATATAAAATTATAAAAAACGGAATGTTCTATGGCAATAATTGTTGAACATGACAAAAGACGCAAACGGATCCTTGGTAAAGCCCTGGACGTTTTTATGGAAGAGGGTTTTGAAAACGCCACGTATCAAAAGATAGCGGATCGCTGCCAGATTACCAGGACCACTTTGTACCTGTACTTTCGTAACAAACGGGAAATCTTTAATTACAGCATCAAACAACTGTTGGGGGATGTAGAAAAAGACATCCTGCACGTAAAGGGAGACAACACCCTGTCTTTTCCCGATAAGATTAAAAAAACTATTTCTGTAATTCTTAACAGGCTGGAAGAAAACAAGCGGCTCCTTTCCGTTATCCTGGACTATCTGCTTTCTATTTCCCGGTCTTCAACCAACAAGGCCCCGCAAAACACAAACGAGGGCGACTCCCTTCCCGATATACGGATCCGAAGGCGGACCATCCGGCTTAGACATATTCTTGCCACCATGGTTATAGAGGGCATTAAGGCAGGGGAGATAAAAAAGATGGACGTGGCCACCGCGGATAACCTGCTGTACGGATTGATCGAGACGGCGATCTTTCAACTGGCGGTGCTTAAACGAAAATCCGTACGGGAACTTACAAATGCGGTAGAATTGGCTGTTAACAGCCTGCGGACTTAAGCGCCCTAACACACCCGCAGTACCTTAGTGGGACATTTTTGCCCGCAGGTGCCGCAGAGGGTACATTTTTCGTGGTCCACCACCGGTATACCGTCTTCTATAACAATGCACTGTTCCGGACAATTCTTAACGCAGATGCCGCATTTAATGCATCCCACACGGCAGGTTTTTCTAATTGCGGCCCGTAAGGGATTGCGGTTTGAACAAAGGGTCAGGGTGGTTTTTTGATCCCGGGGTATAAGTTGTAGTATACCCTGGGGACATTCCGCAACACAGACTTTGCAGCCCGTACACTTGGATCTATCCACCACGGGAAGCCCGCTGGGCCCCATGGTAATGGCGTCAAATTTACAAACCTTTGTACAGTCACCGAAGCCTATGCAGCCCCAGGCGCACAGTTTAGTTCCCCCGGCAATCTTTGCACCCCGGCAACTTGCCAGGCCCGTGTATATTCCCCGCGCTACGGCCATATCGTTTCCGCCAAGGCAACAACATACCGACACCATGGGAATTAGCTCCGTGGCGCCAACTCCCATAATTTCCGCCAGCATATCCGCCGTCGCCTTGCCTCCGGCGGTACAGAGGCTTATGTCCCCTCCTCCGGCCACCGCCGCGGCATAGCCATCGCAGCCGGGAAAACCGCAGCCGCCGCAGTTTGCCCCCGGCAGAGCTTCGCGGATCGTTCCGATAAGGGGATCTTCCTCTACTTTAAACAATTCCCGGAATAAACCCAGGGCCAGACCCAGAATCAGCGCCAGCAGGGCCGCAAATCCGGCGGTAACAAAAATTATGATCATTGGTCCTCCGCCTTCACTTTACCAGCCCTCCAAAACCCATAAAGGCCATGGAAAGCAGGGCCGCGGTTACAAAAAGTATGGGAGTTCCCTTAAGAAAGGGTGGCACCGGACTTATCCTGATCCGGCGGCGTATACCTGCCATAAGCAGCAGGGAAACAAGAAAGCCCAGGGCCACGCCCACGGCGTAGACCAAAGATTCAATATACTCGTATTTTTTAAGCCACACATCGAAGGTTACGGCAAGGATTGCGCAGTTGGTGGTGATAAGGGCCAGGTATATTCCCATGGAGCCGTACAAAGCGGGAATCATCTTTTTTAAGTAAAATTCCACAAGCTGAACCAAGGCAGCGATTACCAGAATGAACACGAGGATCTGCAGGAATTCCAGGCCCCCGGGAAGCAGTTCCCTAAAAACGCCGGTTTCTTTGGAAAGAATAAAGTAATAAATAGGCCAGGTAACAGCGGTAGCCAGGACCGTTACAAAGGTAACGGCCAGCCCCATGCCGACTGATTTATCTTCATCGGTACTCATCCCTATAAAAGGACAGAGGGCAAGAAAGCGCATAAGTACCACGTTGTCGATAAGAAAGGCCGAAACAAAAATTTTAAACAGATTCATACGCTGTCTCCGTTACGGGACAGACCGGCCTGTGCGCCGGTCTGTCCGCCGGTGTTGCAGCCCCCGCAGCCCGGGACCGGACAGGAACCGTCATTGGTCCCCTCCGGTTTTCCGGCCCGGGATTCCCGCGCCTTAATCGCCAAGTTAAAGGAAATAAAAAGGGCAAACACAAAAAAGCCCCCCGGCGGCAGGGTGAAAAATAATACCGGCTGGTAGCTGTCAATATCCAAGGCCGGAAAAAGGCCGTTCAAGGCGGTAATGAGGGGATCGAAAATTTCAATGCCCCAAAAAGTCCCGTTTCCTAAAAGTTCCCGGACCACCGAAATGCCGGTAAGTACCCAGGTATATCCCAGGCCCATGCCCAGGGCGTCGAGGATAACATAGTCCAGGGATTGTTTCGAGGCAAAGGATTCGACCCTGCCCATGATGATGCAGTTCACCACGATAAGAGGTATAAAAACCCCCATGGCCCTGGACAGACCGGGAAAATACGCCTTAAGTACATAATCGATTACCGTGGTAAATGCTGCAATAACGATAATGAATACCGGTATACGGATTGAATTGGGGATAAGTCTGCGGAAGAGGCTTATCACAATTTCCGACATAAGCAGTACAAAGGTCATGGAAAGGCCCATGCCTATGCCGTTGACTACCTCGGTAGTAACTGCCAGGGAAGAACAGAGACCAATCATCAGGATTAAAAGGGGATTTTCTTTTACCAGTCCGTTGAGAAAGACCTTTGCTCTGCTTGTTTTCCGGGGAGCTTGACTCATATTCCCGCTCCCTGTTCTGCCAGCCACTGTTCCGCGGCGGTTCCCGCGACCTTTACCGCGGTTGAAACAGCCCGGCTTGTGATCGTCGCGGCGGTAATGGCAATCACATCGTTCTTTGGCTCAAAGGGATCGCTTACCGGTTTACCGTCAAATTGATCGTAAAATGTAATTCTCTTTTCTTTATTCACAAAATACCCTTTCTTAGCGGCGTTGGCCCCCAATCCGGGGGTGTCGGAATGGCTCATTATTTTTATCCGGCTAATCGTTCCATCGGCGTTTACCCCCACCAGGATCTCTATGGAACCGCCGTAGCTTCCCCCTACGGCCTGCAGGGCCACGCCGATAATGGTACTCCCCTGCCGGGCTTCCCACTGGCTTTCAAAACTAACGGTATTGTCGGGACTTACAATGGTTCCGGGGATCTCTTCAAAACGCTCCGCATGGGGAAACAGTTCCTTCAGGGCCGCTTCCTGATCCGCCCTTTCCCGCTGTTCTATGGTTTTTTCCGTACCGGCGTATACAAAGGCAAGGCCCACACAGGCCACTGCGGCGTATACCATAAGAACCAGTCCAAGTTTAAGTATGTCCCAGGTCTTCATAGGGCGGCCCCCTTTACCCCCGGAGCGGCGGGGCTTCCGGGTTTTTCCGCGGACGCCGGTTTACTTTTTTTTACAAAACCGTACTTCTTTTGGATAAGCCGGTTCAAAAACGGCGTTGTGGCGTTCATGATCAGGATCCCGTAGGTAACCCCCTCGGGGTAATTGCCCCATTGCCGTATCAGCAGGGTAATAATCCCCGCTCCGGCGCCAAAGATAAGCCGTCCCGCGGCGGTAGACGGGGCGGTGGTGTAGTCGGTGGCCATAAAGACCGCCCCGAAACAGAGGCCCCCGGCCAGGATGCTAAAGAGGGAGAAGAGCGGGTCTTTGCTCAGTAAAAATGAAAGTACCAGGACCGAGGCCACCATGGTTAAAGGGGCCCGCCAGTCAATTACCCTGGTTATAAGCAAATAAAGACACCCCGCCAGGATCAGCAGGATAGAAGATTCCCCTATGGTCCCGCCATGATTCCCTATAAAAAGGGTCCGCATGGTCTGCCAGTAATCCTGCGCCGGGGCAAGCCCGAAGCCGGCAAATTCCCTGCCCACATCGGCAATGGTTCCGCCTGTCTTCACGATATCTAGGGGGGTGGCGCCGCTTAAGCCGTCGGCGGCTTCCGTGGCTCCACCGGGAAGGGTCCAGCTTGTAATGGCCGCGGGAAAACTCATCAATAAAAAGGCCCGGCCCGAGAGGGCGGGGTTAAATACATTGGCCCCCAGGCCTCCGAAGAATTCCTTTGCCACCACCACCGCAAAAACCGCCCCCAGCGCGGCCATCCACAGGGGTGTGGAAGGGGGCAGGACCAGGGCCAGGAGCAGTCCCGAAACCGCCGCGGACAGGTTCCCGCTGCGGTTTTCCCGGCGGAGCATTAGGCGGAATAAAGCTTCGCCTCCCACGGCGGCGGCCACAGAAACAAGGATCACCTTCAGGGCCGGTACTCCGTAAAGGACGACGCCCCAGACAGACAGGGGGGTAAGGGCAATAAGGACATGGGCCATAAGCACCGGGGTGCGGACGGGGGTTCCGATGTGGGGACTTGATCCCAAATACAGTTCCGGCATATCAAGCCCTCCCCGGGACCGCCGGAGCGGCAGCCCGTTCCGGCGGCGCGGCCTTTTCCGGCTTTGTCCCCGCCGGAGCCGGCCGCTGGGACAGGGCCTTCAGGGCCCGCAGGCGCTGTTTGCCCACCCGGAAACGCTGAACCAGCTTAATCCGGGCCGGACAGACAAAGGAACAGCTGCCGCACTCAATACAGTCCATAAGCCCTGTCCGGACCGCTTCGTCCATATCATCCGATTCCAGGGCAATATTGATAAGTACCGGGGAGAGACGGCAAGAACAGTTTTGTATACAGCGGCTGCAGCGTATACAGTCCCCCTCCACATCAATGACGGTTTCTTCCTTGGTCATAAGAATAATTCCCGATGTGTTTTTCTGAATAGGAATAGCCGCGGTAGCCACGGCGTTTCCCATCATGGGTCCGCCGAAAATAATCTTTCTTAAATGGTCATAATTAATGTCAAGGAATTCCGGGGGCAGACCGGTAATGAGGGTTCCGATGGGAGCCCGGATATTCTTAGGAAGCTTACAGGCCCCGCCGGAAACGGTGAGATCCCGGTCGATCAGGGGCTTCCCCAAGGTAAAGGCCTCGGCTATGGCAACCAGGGTCCCCACATTCTGTACAATACAACCTGCATCCATGGGTAGTCCGCCGGAAGGCACCTCCCGTTGCGCCAATGCCTTGATTAGCATTTTTTCACCCCCCTGGGGATACCGGGTCCGGCAAAGCTGTACGGTTATATCCAGATCCTTGGTAAAATTGTTTAGGCGAAGTTCCCGTTCCAGCAGGGGCACAAGGTTCGCCTTATTATCTTCCATGCCGATTATGGCCCGTTTTACCCCGTTGATCCTCATGATCCCCACAAGGCCGGTAATAAGCAGGTGGGGCTTTTCGGTGATAACCGCTTCGTCGGTTGTAAGGTATGGCTCACATTCGGCGCCGTCGGCTATTACCAGATCGATGATCTTTCCCGGAGGCGGATTAAGCTTTACATGGGCAGGAAAGCCCGCCCCGCCCATGCCGGTAATGCCCGCTTCCCGGATCCGCTCAAGGGCCTCTTCTCTGGTGCAGGTATAGGGATCCAGGGGGGGCATAAACATCGTGGCGCTTTGATCCTGCCCCTCCTCTGCTTCAATGACAATACACAGGCCCGTGGTATTGTTTGACTGAAGCCAGGGTTCAATTTTTTTTACCGTGCCGCAAATAGACGCGTGAACCGGAACCGTCATGGGTCCCGGTCCGGCGCCGTCGGCAATTTTCTGGCCCCGGACAACCTGATCCCCCACGGTAACCAGCGCCTTATTGGGCGCGCCAAAATGCTGGTTTACCGGGATAACCACCTGCTTGGGCAGAGGGACAAGTTCCACCGGCTTCCCTTCGGTGGCATGTTTACGGGTTGGAAGCTTGAGTCCCCGCTTAAAGGTACTTACCGTCATAATGAATCCATCAACAACAAAAAATAAAATTATCCGAAAACCCCCTGGTTTCCTGATAACTTTTACCAACTACCTTGTAAGGCAAGCGTCCGGCTTGCCTTACAAGCCCATATTCCCTCCAGGGAACACACAAGCCCCGCGCTTCGTTTAAAACCGTGTTTAAAAAACGCGTGTTTTTAAACGCCGTTCCTTAATGCGCCCCCTCAGTGCCGTCGCCGGGACAATAGTATAAGCCGGAGCAGGCTCATCACCGCGGTGAGGGCGCTGGCCACATAGGTCATGGCCGCCGCGGAGAGCACCTTTTTAACCCCCGCCAGTTCCCGGCTGTCCAGTACCTGATTCTGCTTAAGGATTGCCAGAGCCCTGGCAGAGGCGTTAAACTCCACCGGCAGGGTAATAAGATAAAAGGCCACCGCCCCGGCAAAGAGGATGATCCCGAGGGTAAGCAGGAACGGGAATCCCGCGACAAGCCCCCCCAGGGCCAGCCAGGGGCCAATGGAAGAGCCGATATTGGCCACGGGAACCAGTGTACTGCGAAGCCCCAAGGGGCCGTAGCCCCTGGCATGCTGTATGGCATGGCCGGTCTCGTGGGCCGCCACCCCCACCGCGGCGATTGAGGGTTCACCGTAGACCGGCTGGGAAAGCCGTAGTACCCGGTGGGCCGGATCGTAGTGATCCGTCAAGGACCCGGCCACCTGCTCAATCCTGACATCGCTGATATTATTGGCGTCCATGAGGATCTGCGCCGCCGCCGCTCCCGTAATACCCCGGCTGCACCGTATCTTGGAATATTTGGAAAAAGCGGACTTCACCGTAAATTGGGCCCACAGGGAAAGAAAAATAGTGGGAACCACCAGAATAAGATAATACGTATCTAAGTACATGGGGGCAGTATACTCCGGATTATTCAGGCGGTCAAGGTTTTTTACTTCCGGGCCGGTCCTGTGGGCCATACGGGGGCGGGCGGAACTCGTGCCGATACAGAGCATTTTTTTAAATAAATTTTTTACAACGATCATGCATCAGGGCTAAGCCACCCTCCCCTCATAACGAGGGCCAGGTATCACAGTAGCAGAATTAAGGCTGGCAACAGTATCCCCACAACGAAATCTTTCTACGTCACCCCGGATTAATGCTTCACCAAGGACGGTGGTTCCGGACAAGTGGTTTGCACTAGTATTAATCACCGCAGAACAATAGTCCGTGGGGAGGATTCTGCTTGCGGTAATATCGGTCATCAGCGTGAAGGTCCCGATTCCGCCGAGAGAACGCCGTTTATGACGACTTACCGCTCTGCCCAGCTATTTCCCGGAACCAGGGAAAGGTGGTAAGTTGATGTCGTCTTTTAGGGGAGTGGTAAAGGCGCCACAGGAACAGAGGAGGGCGGGAAAAAGTGCCGGCAGCGCCCACCGGGATACATGGTATTTCACGGGGCTTCTTTACCAAGATATATACGACGGACTGCAGGCCAAAAAAAGATACCAATACCTGTTATTGGGAGAAGGCAAGAGCGGTACCAAGTGGAACGGAATTCACGCTGTTTTTTTGGTTATTTTAAAAAATTTTCTATTGTAAAAATCCCTGAACCGCCCTATACTTATAATGGACTTTTATATTTTTGGGGGTTTTCATGGTTCAAACGGCTCAGAAGAAAGAGGAAATAAGCTTTCCGGCGGAATTAATTTCTTTTATTGATGAATGGAAGGTAAAACCGGGTAGTCTTATTATGATTTTGCATAAAACCCAGGAAACCTTTGGGTTTATTTCCCGTCCGGCGGCGGAAAAACTCGCCCTCTTAACCGGTATACCTCTGGCAAGAATATACGGGGTTATCACCTTTTATCACTTTTTTAAGACCGTACGGCCGGGAAAACATAGGATTTCCGTGTGTTTGGGGACGGCCTGCTACCTTAAGGGCGGCCAGGATCTTATTGAAGAAGCCAGGAATTTGCTGGGCGTGGAGCCCGGAGGGGTTACGGAAGACGGACTTTTTTCTATAGACCCGGTTAGGTGTGTGGGCTGTTGTGGCCTGGCCCCGGTAATGGTAGTGGGAAATGACACCTACGGTAAGCTTACCAAGGATATGCTGCCGGGGATAATTGCCAAGTATAGACAGTAAAAGGATCGGTTGGCGGTGCTTGTTAATTCCGAAGCCAGGGTAAGATTTTTTGTTCACCGCCGCCCTGTACGGGCCCTGCGGTATAAAAAGGATCGGCGGTGCACTTTTCGTTAACCGATCTGGCGGCGGATATAACCCAAAACAGCGCCGAATCGGGGGCGGATCTGGTGGAATTGGCGATTTGGGAACAACAGGTTCCTGCCGCCGGGGGAGGGCCGGTTTTGATGGGGGGATCGTCCCCGGTAGAGGGGGAATTCCGGTTTACCGTTCGGGACAATGGCAGGGGCATGGACGACGCCGAGCTAAAACGGGCCATGGATCCCTTTGTTACCGACGGGATAAAACATCCCGGAAGAAAAGTAGGGCTGGGTATTCCATTCCTTATCCAAACCGCGACCCAGTCCGGGGGCGGATGGAAAATTTCTTCCGTAAAGCGGGGAATGGAAACGGCCGCAGGCAAACCCTGCGGGACCGAGGTGGAAGCGTGGTTTGATCTTGCCAATGTGGACACCCCCCCGGTGGGAGATATTCCCGGCCTGTTTCGGACGGTGCTGTTATTTGAGGGGCCCAAGGAAATTATCCTTAGGCGAAAACGGCAGGGGGGCGGGGCGGACCTAGAGTATGCCGTAAAAAAAACCGAGCTAGCCGATGCATTAGGGGACTTAGAAGATGTTTCCTCGCTGGTATTGCTGGGAAAGTATCTTAGGTCCCTGGAGGGGGAGGATGAATAGCGGTTAAGACGGCCCGGAGTAAAAAAGTGCGGTTTGTAAAACGGCATTTTGTATTAATCCTAAAGGCTGGAATTTTGGGAAGAGGGGTTTTATGTTTTGTCAATGGACTTGTTCAATAACCCTGTTAGGTATCTGCTAACATGCGATTAGCGCCGAACCTGTCCGGAAAGCAACCGGCTTTCCGGACAGGTTCGCCAAGTTGTTTTTTAGCGGTTGTTGACTAACCTTTGGTTCGACAGAAGCTTTAGATTCCCACGGAATCTGCGGTTTTAGAGTAACTCTAATCATAAGAGAAGGAGAGAGAGATGGCGATGACATTGGAGGAGCTGCGAAAGCTCAGGGATACTAAAAAGACGGATATTCAGCGGCGCGAGGCGGAGGGGAAGGATATTCAGGTTATTGTGGGCATGGGAACCTGCGGAATAGCCGCGGGGGCAAAAATAACCCTGGATGCATTTATCAACGCCCTGGATGAAAACAAGCTGGTGGATAAGGTGGTGGTTCGCCAAACCGGTTGTATGGGCCTCTGTCATTCGGAGCCCACCGTAGAGGTTGTCAGTCCCGGCATGCCCAGCGTTATCTACGGTAAAGTGGATGCATCGGTGGCGAAGGAAATTGTAACCAAGCATATTCTGGGTCATGAATTATTGGACAATCATATTCTGAATAAGCCCGCAGCGGACATTATGAGGTAGGAGTGAAACATGGCGTATAACCATTTTATTTTATGTTGCGGCGGTACCGCCTGCGAATCCAATAAGGGAAGGGAAATTTACGAGGAACTAATTAAAGAGGCGGTGGCCCAGAACGTAACAGGCGAAGTACAGATCGTTCAGACCGGCTGTTTCGGGTTTTGCGAACGGGGGCCCATTGTCAAGGTGCTTCCCGAGGAATCTTTCTATGTGGATGTTAAGGTCGAGGACGCAAAAGAGATCATTGCCGAACAGATAGTTAAGGGCCGCGAAGTCAAGCGCCTTCTGTACAAGGAAGATGCGTCAAAGAAGGTAACAACCGGCATTGATGATATCCAGTTCTATCAAAAGCAGTTCCGGGTGGTTTTACGGAACTGCGGCGTCATTGATCCGGAAAACATCGACGAATACATTGCCCGGGAAGGTTACAGCGGCCTTGAAAAGGTTCTGTTTGAATGGACCCCGGAACAGATCGTGGAGGAAGTAAAGGCTTCGGGGCTCCGAGGCCGGGGCGGAGCGGGATTTCCCACCTGGCTTAAATGGGATCTGGCCCGGAAAGCCCAGGGGGACATAAAGTATGTTATCTGTAATGCCGACGAAGGAGACCCCGGCGCATATATGGACAGGTCTACCATCGAAGGGGACCCCCATTCGGTTATCGAGGGGATGATCACCGCCGGTAAAGCCATCGGATCAAGCCATGGCTTTGTGTATATCCGGGCGGAGTACCCCCTGGCCATTGAACGGCTTAAAATAGCCCTGGATCAGGCCCGGAAATACGGTCTGGTGGGTAAAAATATTCTGGGTTCGGGTTTTGACTTTGAAGTTGAGATCCGCCTTGGTGCTGGGGCCTTTGTCTGTGGCGAGGAAACGGCGCTTATTAAGTCGGTGGAGGGAAACCGGGGTATG
>JAISOA010000047.1 GCA_031275945.1 Spirochaetaceae bacterium | reverse complement strand
ACCCGGAGGCAATTTTGGACGGTCCCGATAAGGGATACGTGCTTTTTCCTAACGTGGATATCGTAACAGAAATGGTAGATATGATAGAAGCCAACCGGGCCTACGAGGCCAACGCCCAGGTTGTGGAAGGGTATAAATCTATGTTTCAACGGGCCCTTGAGATAGGAGGAAGATAATACATGACTATTAAACCCCAATATTACAGCCCCGTGCCCATGCCGCGGGTACCCGCTTCGCTTCCCGATTTTAGGCCCAAGGTTTTAAACGGGGAATTTTACAACGCCTCCGGAGCAGGAATTTCCGGCCTGGGGGATAAAATAGGGGCGGAAAATGTACTGCGGGATGGTCTTTTTTCTGACACCATGCTTAAGGCCCTGGATGCGGTAAGCGGTTACCAACTCCAGGCCGAGTATATTGAACAGCAGGCCATTATTGATCCCGAATCGGTAGATGTCCACGAGATTGCAGATGCCGAAGCCCGGGCCACTATGTCACTGAATATTACCAGGACGATCCTGAACCGTATTGTTCAGGCCTGGAAGGATGTTATTAACACGCGGTAATTGATACACTAGGGGAGGGGACAATGGAATTCTTACGAAAACTTCTTGAACAGGTAAAAAATCTTTGGGGAAGGTGGGGCCTGGTTCAAAAACTGGTGCTTGCCGGTATCGGGTTGGTTCTTATAATAGGAATTGTTGCCCTGGTATCGGTTTCTTCGTCTCCCAGCCTGGTACCGGTGATCGATGCGCCCATTGCCGACGAAGACGCCAGGGACCGGATCATTACCCGGATTAACCAGGAAGGGTATAAGGTTACCGTTGGAGCCAACGGAACAATCATGGTAAGCGATGCGGCCGCGGCCCGGAAGATCCGGGGTATTCTGATCCGGGAAGATCTTATTCCCACGGGGATCGATCCCTGGGCCATATTTGACCGGGAGCGGTGGACCCTGACGGATTTTGACCGGAATGTGAATTTTCTCCGCTCCCAGACCCAGATGGTCCGGGAGCATATTAAGGCCCTGGACGGGGTGGACGACGCCAATGTATCTATCGTTATGCCCAAGGACACCCTGTTCCTGATGGATCAGAACCCCGCCACCGCCAGCGTTATTATTACCCCTACTCCGGGAAGCGATATTGGGGAAAACCGGAAAAAAATTGAGGGGATCCAGAAGCTGCTTAAATACGCCATAGAGGGACTAAAGGACGAAAATATTGTTATTACCGATCAGACCGGCGTGGTGCTTAACGATTTTGCAGGCATGGCAGACTGGGATGAACAGTCTTTAATAGAGCGGCAGCAAAAGTACATACTTACAATGGAAACAAAGTACCGGGCCCTTATTCTTTCCAGCCTTCAAAGTACTTTTTCTCTGGATCGTGTCCGGGATGTGAATATTAAATTTGACATGGATATGTCAAAAAAGTCCATAAACAGGACCGAGTATCTACCCACCACCCTTAAAGCCAGGACCCCGGGACTTGCCTACGACGATTCCCAGATTGTGGACTCAATTAAACTTTCCGAGTCAAGGTACAAGACCACCTTTGAAGGGACGGGCTTTAATCCCGAAGGTCCCACAGGGATGGAACCTAATGTGATGCCCAGCATGAAGGACATGTCCAATATTCAGGGGAAGGTAACCCAGGATGTGGATCAAGTAAACAATCTGGTAAGTAACGAGGTAACCGAAGAAGAGCGGAAACCCGAGATAGATCGGGTTACGGTATCGGTAAATATTGACGGCAACTGGAAGCCCAAGTACGATGAAAAGGGAAGACCGGTAATCCTGCCTAACAATTCTATTGAACGGGAATATACTCCGGTGGATCCGGCAATACTAAAAGACGCCCAGCTTTTAGTACAGGATGCCATCGGCTATACCGCGGTCCGGGGAGATTCGGTGACGGTACGGAACATCCCCTTTGACCGGACAAAACAGTTTGCCGAGGAAGACGCCGCCTATTTTAGGCAGCAGAATATTCAGAAAACCATATTTGTTTTCCTTGTGGGTCTGGCGGTCCTTCTTATTGCCTTTGTGGCCTTTAGGCTGGTCACCAAGGCTATTGAACGGAAACGGCTCGCGGACGAAGAAGCCATGGCCCGGGAACGGCAGGCGGCCCGGGAACGGGCCCTGCTGGAGGCGGAACAGGAAGGGGTGGAAGTTTCTATGTCGGTGGAAGAACGGAAACGGATGGAACTGCAGGAAAATGTTATCAGCATGGCAAAGGATCATCCGGAAGACGCCGCCCAGCTTATCAGGACCTGGCTTTTGGAGGACTAGTATATGGCCCAGTCTACAAGTACCGGTTCCGGTTCCTCCGGTTCCAAAAAAAAGGGAAACAAGGAATTTACCGGCCGGCAGAAAGCCGCCATATTTCTGGTCAGCATAGGTTCGGAAATTTCCGCAGAAATTTTTAAGTACCTGCGGGAAGATGAAATAGAAACCCTGACTTTTGAGATTGCCCGGCTTGAAACCATAGAACCGGAACAAAAAGACGCCATCCTTATGGAATTTCAAGAACTAATGATGGCGAACCAGTTTATTACCACCGGTGGAATTGATTATGCCAGGGAACTTTTGGAAAAATCCCTGGGAAGCCAAAAGGCCATTGACATTATCAACCGCCTTACATCGAGCCTGCAGGTGCGGCCCTTTGATTTTATCCGCCGGACCGATCCGGCTCATCTGCTTAACTTTATCCAGCAGGAACATCCTCAAACCATCGCGCTTATTCTGGCCTACCTGGAACCCAATAAGGCTTCGATAATACTCCAGAACCTGCCCCACGAGGTGCAAAGCGACGTGGCCCGGCGTATCGCAACCATGGACCGTACCTCCCCCGAAGTGCTTCGGGAGGTGGAGCGGGTTCTTGAAAAGAAACTTTCCACCCTGTCCAGCGAAGACTATACCGCCGCCGGGGGAGTGGAAAGCATTGTGGAGATCCTTAACCTGGTTGACCGGTCATCGGAAAAGCAGATCATAGAAGCCCTGGAAGACGAAGATCCCGAACTGGCGGAGGAGATTAAGAAGCGGATGTTTGTCTTTGAAGATATTGTGATGCTTGACGACAGGGCCATTCAGAAAGTTATGCGGGAAGTGGATTCCCAGGAATTGGCCAAGGCCCTTAAATCGGTGGACACGGAAGTACAGGATAAGATATTCAGGAATATGAGTAAACGGGCCGCGGGGATGCTGAAGGAAGATATGGAATACATGGGTCCCATACGGCTAAAGGACGTAGAAGAAGCGCAACAAAAGATCGTTTCCATAATCCGCCACCTGGAAGATACCGGTGAAATAGTTGTGGCCCGGTCGGGAGAAGATGAACTGGTGGTATAGATGCCGCCGGGTTATGCAATAATCTTTACCCAATGGAAGAGTAAGGGGTTCGTATGGCAAAAGCAGTTTTCAGGCCCGGCGAAATTACTGTGGTGGACAGCAAGATATTTCTTGATCCTCCCAGTGCTTTTCCCGGAATGGAACACCTGGCGCCGGTGGAAGATGCGGTAGAAGAGATTGAAGAGGCCGCGGAAGAATACTCAGGACCCACCGCGGATGATCTGCGGCGGGAGGCGGAAACATTTAAAGCCCAGTGGGAACAGGAAAAGGAAGCTCTTATCCGTTCCGCTAAGATAGAAGCAGACGGGATTATTAAAGAGGCGGAACAGACGGCTTTTAGTGAAGTAAAGCGCAAGACCGATCAGGCCCAGTCCTTAAAACGGGAAGCGGAAGATGAGGCGGAGAAGATCATCGCCGACGCCAAGGCCAGGGCCGGGCAAATTGAAGCCGATTCTCTGGCGGCCTTTGAAACGGAACGGCGGACGGCGGAAGAAGAGGGCCGCATGGCAGGCCGGGAGGCAGGTTTTGCCGAAGGGAAGGACGAGGTGGCCCGGCTGGTTGAACGAACCCAGACGATCCTTGAACGGGCCCAGGAAAAGCGGGGGGAGATTCTTGCGGAAACGGAGCGGCAGATCATCGATCTCGTACTGCTTATTTCCCGCAAGGTAATTAAAGTAATTTCCGAAAACCAGCGTAATGTGGTTGTTTCCAATGTCATAGAAGCCCTGCGGAAGGTAAAGGGCCGGGGTAATATCATTATCCGGGTAAATATGATGGATCTAAAACTTGCCACGGAACATAAAAAGAATTTTATTAATCTGGTGGAGGGGGCAAAGTCGATACAGATTATCGAAGATACCACGGTGGATCCGGGGGGCTGCGTAATCGAGACGGACTTTGGGGAAATTGACGCCCGTATTTCCAGCCAGCTTTCGGAACTGGAGCAGAAGATACTGGAAATTGCCCCCATCAAGAGTCGAGCAAAAACCGGTTCCATGGAAGGGGCATAGGGTGATTTCAGCCTTGATTTTCGACAAATATCTGGAAACCGCGGAGCAGGTGGATCCGATAAAGTGCGTAGGCCATGTGGTTAAAGTCCAGGGGCTTTTAATCGAAAGCCGGGGCCCCCAGGCTATTATCGGAGAACAGTGCCGTATTGAAGTACCCAAGGGCAGCGGAATAATTCAGGCCGAAGTGGTGGGTCTTCGGGAAGATATAATCCAGCTTATGGCCTACGGGGATATTGAGGGCATTGAGATCGGCAGCCGGGTTATAGCTTCCGGCAGGCGCCTGGAGGTTCCGGTATCAAAAAAACTGCTGGGCCGGGTACTGGATTGCATGGGCCGTCCCTTAGACGAGAAGGGAGAAATTGCTTCCAGGATCCATTATCCCGCCACTGCCCTGCCGCCGGATCCCCTTAAACGCAGACGGGTGACCCAGCGTATTGTTACCGGTATTAGGGCCATAGACGGACTCCTTTCTGTAGGAAGGGGTCAACGGCTTGGCATTTTTGCCGGTTCCGGGGTAGGAAAATCCACCCTGTTGGGCATGGTGGCCCGGAACACCAACGCCGATGTAAATGTGGTTGCGTTGATTGGTGAACGGGGCCGGGAGGTAAACGATTTTATCGCCAACGAATTGGGGCCCGCGGGATTGGCCAAGACGGTACTGGTGGTTTCTCCTTCCAATTCACCCCCCCTGGCCCGGCTGAGGGGCGCCTACACTGCCACAGCGGTAGCGGAATATTTTCGCGATCAGGGCCTGGATGTGATGCTTCTTTTTGATTCCATAACCCGCTTTGCCAGGGCCCAGCGGGAAATCGGTCTTGCCACCGGAGAACCTCCTGCCACCAGGGGATATACCCCCAGCGTGTTTGATTCCATGCCGAAACTTTTGGAACGCTGCGGGGCCTCTGATAAGGGAACCATCACGGGATTTTATACGATCCTGGTGGACGGGGATGATCTGGACGAACCTGTTTCGGACACGGTTCGCGGCATCCTGGACGGCCATATAGTTCTTTCCCGCCGGCTTGCGGAAGCCTTCCATTATCCGGCGGTAGATGTGCTGGGAAGCATATCCCGGCTTGCCCCGGCGGTTACGGGCCCGGCCACCCAAAAAGCCGCTGGTTATATCCGGCGGCTTATGGCGGTGTACAACGAGGCGGAGGACCTTATTAATGTGGGGGCCTATCACCAGGGAACGAACCCTGCGATCGACGAAGCCATAGCAAAGAAAAAAGCCATCGACTCGTTTTTGATTCAGGAGGTGGAGGAAAAATCTTCGATTGTGGAAACCCTTCAGGTGATGGGTGAAATTGCCGGAATGGAAATTCCCATGGAAGAAATGCAGGCCTGGCAGAAAAGGTCCATGGCCTTGTTGGCCGATGATTCCTACGAGGACGCGCAGGATGAGGACAGTGAAGAAATGCCGGAAAGTTCCGGGGAAGCGGAAAATCCGGCGGAGGCCGAAAAAACAGATGGAGCAGAGACCGGAAACAGGGTCTGAATAATAAACAGTGAAGCGCTTTAACTTTGAACTGGAAAAGATCCTGAAACTTCGGTTAAACCGGGAACAGGAAACGGAAGTTGAACTGGGCAGGGCGGTGGGAGCTCTTTCGGCCCTGGAACTGCGGATAAAAACGGCGGCGGAAGAAAAAGCCAGGGCCGCGGGAAACCGCTTTGCGAAAGAACACGGGGCAAGAGAAATACGCAGCTACGACCTGTATATACTTAGGCTGGACCAGACCCGGAACGCCCTTTTAGAGGCCGCCGCCAAGGCGGAACTGGCGGTGGAGGAGGCGCGAAAAGTATACCTGGAAGCTTCCCGGGACCGAAAGATAATTGATAAACTTAAGGAACACCGTCAAAAAGAATACCGGAAAACAATCCTGCTTGAAGAAATTAAAATGATCGACGATATTTCAAACGGTACTACGGCACGAAAAGCCCTTACCCTGGGGGTCTAATAGAGGTGTTTAAAACTTCAGTTTTTAAACAACAACCGCTTAAAAACAGCAAAATGCGGAGCATTTTGCCTAGACTTGTTCAATAACCAACCGGGTTC
>JAISOA010000025.1 GCA_031275945.1 Spirochaetaceae bacterium | reverse complement strand
CCGCGGCCGCCTTAAAGATGCTTTTTGAAGGTCAAATGCCTGGTTTCATGCTTGAAAATCTATAATGCGGCTGAATAGTTACAAATATTTTTCATCCCCCCAGACAAGCCCGCCATTTTGGGCCGGGATATCCCCTCTCTGTAAGAAACTACCCATTACGTATAATCCTACCGGGACGAAAAAATATTATACCTTAGTTTACCATACGCGGGGAATTGTGTGAAGGGAAATTTAGCCGGAGAACGGCGGGCATGCTTCCTGGGTGATCCCGGCGGCGTAAAGCAGAAAAATGGCCTGGGTACCCAGGTCCCCTCCGTGGATTGCTTCAATGGAACTCTGTGTAATCGTCCCGGGGCTTCCCAGTGCCGCCGCGGCCCGGGCTGCTTCTTCCAGTCCGTGCCGGTCCATCCCGGCCAGGGCCTGGTATAGGGCTTGGGCCTTTTCAAGTCCCGGCAGGCGTATCCCCAATTCCGCCGCCGAATCTATGGCAATGCCCATATCTTTAATAAAGTGCTTTACAAAAAAACCGGGTTTAAAATCCCCCTGGAGTATCCGGGGCGCCAGGTTGGAGAGACTCCAGCTTCCGGCGGCACCGGACTCAATGCTTTTTAGCATGGTCCGGGGATCAAGTCCCGCCTTAAGGCCGTAAAGCAGAGCCTCCGATACGGCCACCATGGAGGACGCGATGGCGATTTGGTTGCTCATTTTACAGTGCTGTCCCGCACCGCTTCCGCCTTGAAAAACGATGTTGGTTCCCATATGGCGAAAGACCGGAAGCATCCGCTTAAAACCTTCTTCGTCTCCCCCCGCCATGATGGAGAGGCTCGCGTTTCTGGCCCCCACATCTCCGCCGGATACCGGCGCGTCCAGGCTTATGATGCCCCGGGCCTTTGCCGCCTCTGCAATCCGCCGGGCCAGGGCGGGACTTGAGGTTGTCATGTCTACCAGGACGGTTCCCGGCCTGGCCTGTTCCACCATACCTCCTGGGGAAAGATATATTTCTTCCACATCCTCCGGGTACCCCACCATGCTAATAACCGCATCGGCGCCACGGGCCGCCTCTCCGGGGCCAGAAGCCCAGCGGGCTCCCTTTTTAAGCAGTTCCGCGGCTTTTTCTTTGGTGCGGCTGTATACGGTTAGGGAATAACCCCCTTTAAGAAGATGAGCGGCCATGCTGCGGCCCATCACTCCGGTGCCGATAAATGCAATTTCCATAATCTTGACGTAAGTATACAGAAAACCGAAGGACCGCGCCAGCCGGTCCTTGCAGACCCGTGTACAAAAAAGCCTTTTTGTATACAAAACGCGGATCAATACAAGCAAGATACGGTTTTTTACCCTAATAGAGGTTTGAGGGGGGAAAAGGAGTTGATGGTGACACGGACATCGTTGATCGTATTGTTAGTTGTTGCGGCGCCGGTATTTTTTTCCTGCGCCGGAAAAAAGGCCGCCACTCCGCATGGCGGCGCTGTAGATACCTCCGGTCCGGCGGTTTCAGGGCTTGTGGTTCAGGGCGATAACAGCTTGGGCCGGCCCGGGGAGCCGGATATTTCGCAAATTCCCGCGGCCCTGGAAGAACTGGCGGAAATGGAACGTACCGGCGGGTATATACCCGGCTTGGGCCTGGCGGAATCGAACCTCCGGGAAAAAGCCGGGGACTACGCGGGAGCGGTAATGGCGGTTTTTAAGGAACTGTCGTGGGCCTATTCTCTTGGCGCCGGCGGAGTAACCAGGACGGCCATTGACGAGGGTCTTACGGGGTTGCTGGATCCGGCGATATCCGAACAGTTTTCTTCCGTAGCCAGGGAAGAGATGAACGCCGCAGTCCATGCGATCCAGGCCTTTTGCCAAGGCCACTGGGAAGAGGCAGAAGAAAAGCTGCGGGATATCTACCGGAACGCGGATGCGGACGCCTTTTCCCGCTGGATGCTTTTGGTCTGTGAAATGGAAAAGGTCCCCGGGGAAGGACCCAGCCGGGAAAACCGTTCCGCCTATGGATCAATCCGGGCCCGGTATGATTCCTTCCCTGAATACTGGTACCGGGGGGCCCGGAATTTTCCCGCTGCGATGGCCGGGGACTATGCGGAACGGTGCATCAATCTGGCCCCGGCGGGGCCCTATGCGGCGGAATGCCGGATTATTCTGGCACAAACCATGGGCCTCAATTCTGCGGATGCCGTGGCCCTTAGAACCCGGCTGGAAATTGAAGCGCTTATTTCCGGTGCAATAAACCAAGGAAATCCTGAATTACTTTCGGATTTGCTTCCCCTGGCGGCCCTGCCAGATAATCCATCCACCCTGTACGCTTCCGGGGCCATGCGAGCCCTGGCTGCCGGCGGACCCTTTAAGGATTGGTTTAGCCGGGAAGCGGAAAAAGCCACGGGCCGGCTTGCAGAACGGCTTTTGTATATCTCCCGGGGTTGATATGAAAAGATATGTTCCGGGGACGGGGATCGTTTTTATTCGAAAGTCCGGTTTAATACCCCGGCGACCTTCCGGTTCGCGTTTTGCCCCGCGAAGGCTTATTCCGGCGGCGCTCTTGTATATGTCCACATTCCTGTTTGTGTCCGTCTTTTTATCCTCGTGCCGGGGAGAGACTCCGAATGAAGAAACCCTGGTCTTGTATAGCCGCGCCGCTGCTGCGTATGCCCAGGGTAACTTTAAAGAAACCGCGTCCATGCTCGGGGAGATCAATAATTTTACCCCCGCCCTGGTACTGCGGGCAAAGGCCCTGTACTTTAACGGCCAGGAGGAGGATGCCCGTAAACTGTTACGCAGGGCTTTGCGCCGCCATCCTGGATCGGCGGAGGCTTCCCTGTTTCTTGCCCGGATCCTCGATGAACAGGAAGAGGATGCCGAAGTCCTTGGGATAGTCGAAGCGCTTCTTCGGGATAATCCTCAGGATTTGCGGGTCCTACGGCTGGCGGCGAATCTGGCGGCCCGCCGGGGAGATGCGGAAGACGCGGCAATCCTCTTGGATAGGGCCGTGGAAGCGTCTGCAGAAACCGCTTTAATTTTTATTGACCGGGCAAAACTCCGCTGGACAGCGGGGAACGGTCCCGGCGCCTTGGAGGATATTCGCCGGGCGGAACTTCTCCTTCCCTGGAATACACCACTAATCCGGGGGTTAAAAGATTTACGGTCGGTTCTGGAAGAGCCGGTGGATCGATTAGGAGAAAAGCCATGAACAAACTAAAACCGGGTACGTGGAGACGGTGGGCCGGAAAATCTGTACTGGGGCTCCTGCTGCTTATGTTGAATTCCTGCACGGTCCTGGGGTTCCGGCCTTCGGCCTGGAGCTGGCCGGTTCCAAAAGAAAATCTTGGTACTGCGGAAATACAACATATCCGGGTGGATAAAAACGCCGACTGGGATTCGGTGGAAGCCGAAGTTAGACGGATCTTGCCTCTGCTTCTGGCGGAACAGGGATATGGCCGGGGCCCCCAGTACCGGGTAAGTGCGGTGATCATTGAACGGGAATATATGGAAAATTGGAAAACTCGCCGTTCTCTGTCGGTGGAAATCCGGATCTGGGAAAATCCCGGGCCTGTCCATGGGAACGGGGAAGAGCCACTCCCCGCGGCGGCGGGAACAGCTTTGTTTTCGGGGAACAGGAGTCTTTCTTCTTCCCGGATTCTCCACAGTCTTCTGCGCCGTGCTCTTTCTAAGGCGGTAAAGGAACTGCAAAAAAAATGAAAACAGATCGCTGCTTGGGCTTGTGCATATTCTTTGTATTTTACATTACGTCCCATGCCGGCGCCGAGAACCGGCGTTCCCTTACTTTTGAAGAAGCGGGAAAACTGGCCGCCGCGGCTTCCGCGGAACTACGCTATGCCCGTTCGCAGCGAGCTTTACGAGAAGGGGTGTGGGTTCTTGGCCTTCGGGCCTACCTGCCCCAGGTAACGTTTTTGGTTTCCGAGGATGAACGGCTTTCTCAAATCAGCGCCGATTCATTTATTAAAACCTATTCGATAAATCTGGATCAACTTTTGTTTGATGGGGGAAGAACCAGGGCGGGACGGTATGTGGAGCGGGCGGAACTTGCGCTGCTTTCCGACGATCTTAAATTGAACGAGATGGAGATAATCGAAGCGGCCATTTCTGCATACCGGCAGATACTTTTACTGCGAATGCGTATTGAGATCCGGGAAAAAGCTCTTGTTTCTTTGCGGGAACAACAGCGTATTTTGGAAGAAGAGCTGAGCTTAGGCTTGGTTCGGGACATGGATCGTATGCAGGCGGAAATTACTGTTAAAGAAGCCGGCCTGGAACTTCAATCCTTTACAATCCAGTTGGAAGACCATGAGAGGCAGTTTATAAAACTGCTGGGACTTAGCGAAATGCCGGAACTTGCCGAAACGGTGGACATTACCCATTCGCCGCCTATTCCCGAAGCGGAAGTGATCCGCCGGGTGGCGGTAAACAGAAATCCCGGCCTAAAACGGCTTCGTCATTCAGTTGTGCGGCAGGAACGGGAGTTTAACCTTGTGTCCCAATCTTGGATCCCCACACTGCGGGCCACCGGAAGCTTTTCCGTCAGTGGTCAGAACTATCCCCTTACCAGGTGGAATTGGTCCCTGGGATTCTCGATACAGTTCTCTTCCCCCTGGTTTAATGCCGCCTCCGGCGGTTCCGCGGGGTGGGAACCGCCCTATGATAAAACCGCCCGGGTGCAGGCGTCCTTTAGCCCCCTGCCCGATCCCGCCTCGGGGCTGGGGACTAAACAGGCGGCCCTGGCCCTAGCCCTGGAACAGGAAAACTACCGGGATTATTTGGAAGGGCTGGAACAGGAAGGATCTGCGATCATCCGCAGCCTTGCCTTAAGCGAGCGGCGCAGGGCATTAACGGTGGAGGCCCTGAATCTGGCGGCGGAAAAATACCGCTTAAATGAGGTGTTGCGTGAATTAGGACGGATTACCCGGATCGAGTTAATGGAAGAACGGCTTGAATACGAACAGAAAGAAATGGAGGCCACAGAAGCGGCCATCGCCCTGCTAGAGGCCCAGAGGGTTCTGGAACGGTTCATTGATCTTGCTCCGGGAACCCTGGAGGAATTTATCTTCCGCAATAAATTTGCATTTGTCCAGGAACAAGCGCCTGACAAAAATGAAATAACCGCAAAATAGGAGGAGTTGAATTATGGCACAGGGTAATTTTTTACATCTTATGGTTTTTCCCGCGATGGCGCTTTGCATCGTTGCCTGCGGAAAAGTTAACGCTTCCTCGGAAGATTATGTACCCCGGATCAAATTGGCTCCGGTAGAACTACGAAAGCTTGCTGAAGAGGTGCCGGGATTTGGAGCCCTGTCGTTTCTGACCAAGGTAGATGTAACCGCCACCCAGGAGGGGGTAATCCACCGGATATACTACCGTGAAGGAGACCGCGTCCCAAAGGGGGCGCGACTTG
>JAISOA010000122.1 GCA_031275945.1 Spirochaetaceae bacterium | reverse complement strand
GAATCCGGCGACAGCCGCTTTATACCCGGCCGGGCCGCGGCGATTCTTTACCGGGAAAGGCCCATCGGGGTTTTTGGCGAGCTTCACCCGGAACTGCTTGAAAACTGGGGAATTACCGTCCCCTGTACGGCCTGTGAGCTGGACGCGGAAGCCCTGCTTAAGCTATAACCGGCCATCCCTATAGTGGACTTGTTCAATAACCCGGTTGGTTATTGAACAAGTCTTGCAAGAAACCCTGCGGGTTTCAATGCTCCGCATTTTGCTGTTTTTAAGCGGTTGTTGTTTAAAACTGAAGTTTTTAAACAACTCTAGTAAAGCTCTACCGTACCGTTATCCGGATTACCCGGCCATTGGCAAGCTTAATTACTTCCCTTAAATTACGGGTTCCGGCTTTCTTGTAGGGCGAGGTGTCCGCAATGGCCCTGGCGTCCAGGGTCTTTACCTTGCATCCAAAGAGGCCCCGCTGAAGGTAAAGTATCTGGTTATTTTCGTTCCCAATGCCCGGCAAAATGGCCGACGGCGAATTAAGCAGAATTCCCCCGAAGACGGCAAGGCGTTTTATGAGGGTTTCCTGTTCGTCGGTTATAATCAGCTCTTTGGTTTTAAAGATCTGCCGGAACAGCAGAATAAGCAGTAGAAGCAGCAACAGCAGGATCCCCCCTCCCCCGGCAAGAACCGGCAGGGACAGTTTTCCCCTTTGCCGGGCCAGTTCTTCCGCTTCTATCCGGGCCCGCTCTTCTGCTTCCAGGCTGTTTATCCGGGAACTTACATCGACTCCCTGTAGATCCGTTTCGGTGGTTTGCAGTATGGAACCGGGGACGGCCCCGGATATTTTTTCCGCATCCGTGAAGCCCCCTATGCTGATAATATAGAAAAACCAGCTTCCCCGGGAAATTTTTTCACCCAGGGACTTAAAATTCTCGTCCATCGCCAGATCCACTCCCCGGTATTTGCTTTCCGGGGGAGGAGCGTTCTTGCCGTCGGTAATAAAAAGGATTACCCGCCGTACCCCTTCTTCTTCGCGCCGGTCAAGAATATCTGCGAGTCTTTCCATGGCCATGCCGATATCGGTGTGCATATTATCCGGTTCAATACTACGAATATCCGAAATAAGCGCGGCCTTATCGGCATCGGAAGTAATGGACCGGGAAAAAGCTGCCTCTGCGGTGTCGCCAAAGGTAACCAGGGTAAAGGTATCGCCGTTTTGTACTAGGCCATTAATAAATTCCCGGTCAAGATAATTCTGGACATTGGCAAATTTATCTTCCTCCGCCATACTGCCCGATATATCCAGGATGACAAAAATATCCCGTTTGGGGGCATTTTTATCCTCCTGGGTTTGCCCAAAGAGAAAGAGGGCGGTTGATAACATAAGGGCAGATAAAAGCAATTTTTTCATATATATTCCTCCGGCGCCCGCGTTTCAATAGGCAAAATTATCCGTATGGGATTCTCCGGCAAAGTTGCATCCATGGGATATAAAAAATCGCTTACAGTATAAGCTAAAACCGTTAAAATAACAAGCTTTATGTTTCGCTCAAGGCGGCGGGGCAGGTTTTGTGCCCGGCTTGGGCTGCGCCCGCAGGGATAGGGTCCCGTCAAGAATCATTCGCCCAGGGTCCTAACATGCACTTTCCGGATCCGGGGGCCGTCATATTCGGTAAACCATATCCCCTGCCAGGTTCCCAGGAGAAGCCTGCCGCCGGATACAATAATGGTTATCGAAGGACCTACCAGGCTGGTTTTGGTATGGGCCGCGGAATTTCCCTCTCCATGAAGGAAATCCCGGCGATCGGGGGAAATATAATTTAGGGCCAAGCCCACATCGTGGGGAACATCGGGATCGGCATTTTCATTAATTGTTACCGCAGCGGTGGTATGGGGCACAAAGACCAGGCATACCCCTTCGGTAATTCCGGAGGCCCCCACTGCCCTTTGCACTTCCGCGGTAATATTGATCCACTGGTTCTGCTGCCGGGTTGTAACGGCAAATTCCGTTAGGCTGGTCATTATACCCCCTAGTTCATGTGGAAAAGCGCTGCCGAAATATCGTAGCACAGATCCCCCAGCATTTCTATGCGCCTGACCAGATCCATAAAGAGAAGCTCCATTTTAATATTCGCCCCCGCTTCAATGCGCTTTCGACCGAGTTTTCGCAGTCTGTTCCGGGCCTTATCAATCTTGGTTTCGATAAGTTCAGCAAATTCAATCTGTTCCCGGCTTAGGGGATGCCCCAGGTGTTCCCGTACAAAGGCAAGAAAATCTTCCACCTGCTTTACATAGGGCGCCAGGGCTTCCATTTCTGTGGATTTAAAAAGCTGATGCTTTTTAACGCTTCGTTCCAGGATTAGGCTGATCCCGCAGCAGTCGTCGGCCATATCTTCCAGATCCGCGATGATCCGCAAAAGTTCAGAGATATTATATGCCGATCGGGGCGATAGCTGCCGCCGGGTACATTCAATAAGAAAACGGCTTAGTTCTTCCCGCATTTCATCAGCGTAATCTTCTTTGGCCTTCATGGAGGTCACCAAGGCGTCTACCTGCTGTTCTCGGCGGGCTTTTAGGTCCTTCGCAGAAGACGCCGCATCCGCCGCGAAATGATCCGTCAGGGCCCGGCAAATCTCAGCATACATGGCGGAAATAAACCCCGCCATGTCGCGGATTTCTTTTTCTGCCCGGACTATGCTAAATTCGGGGCTTGCCAGAATCAGCCCGGAAGACAACTCAAGCCGGTAGTGAGGATGTTCTTCCCGGTCCGGGCGCTCCTTAATCAGGACGCTTACCAGGGCGGCAAACTGATTCACAAAAGGAAGAAACACCAGGGTACAGCACACATTGAATACGGTATGGAACATTGCCAGGTGGCTTGTAATACCGGAACCGTCCAGAGGGCCGGGGGTCAAAAAATCCACCAACAGGATCAGGGGTTTTAAAAAGACCAGGGCTGTCGCGGAGCCGATAACGTTAAACAGTACATGAACCAGGGCCGCCTGTTTGGCGGCGGTCTTTGCCCCCAGGGCGACCATGATGGCGTCAATGGTGGTGCCGATGTTGGCCCCCAGGATCATCGCAGCGGAAATTTCAAAATTAATAATTTCCCGAAAGGCCAGGACGATGATCAGGGTAATGGTGGCGGCGGAAGAATGCATCAGCAGGGTAAGGGCCGCGCCGGTTCCCAGGCCGATGAGTATGGCCGGAAAGCCCATTCCTGAAATCCGGTGGATAAATTCCATGGACTGCGGATCTACCCGGGGAAGGGCGCCGTTGACAAAATCCAGACCGATAAACAGAAGCCCGAATCCCAGCAGGGCCTCTCCCCAGTCCCGGTGCTTCCATTTAGGAAGCCGTATAAAAAACCCTATGCTTACCGCCGGCAAGGCCAAGGCGGCGATGTCAAATTTAAATCCCAGAAGGGAAACAATCCACGCGGTGGTAGTGGTACCCACGTTGGCCCCCATGATCACCCCCGTGGCCTGGGTTAAGGTAAGGAGCCCCGCGTTTACAAAAGAAACCAGCATCACCGTGGTGGCCGATGAAGATTGAACCAGGGTGGTAACGATAAACCCGGTAAAGACCGCGGTAAACCGGTTCCCCGTCATAAAGTTAAGGGCCTTTTGCAGCTGGTCTCCGGCGGCCTTTTGTATCCCGTCGCTTAGGACCCTCATGCCGTACAAGAAAATGCACAGCCCCCCCAGAAGACGGAGGATCAGCGCCCCTACCTGCATTAATCTTCCAGATGGGTCAGGGCAGCGGAAATGCTGTAACAGTAGTCTCCTAAATGTTCCAGACGCCGGACAAAATCAATAAAAAGCAATTCGGTCTTGACGTTTTCCCCCGCTTCGATGCGTTTTCTTCCGTACTTGCGAAGCTTGTTCCGGGCCCTGTTGATCCGTTCTTCCGTCAGCGCCGCCTCCTCCGCCTCTTCGGGACTGAGGACCCTTCCAAGCCGGGCCTGGACAAAATTAAGAAATTCTCCCACCAGAACCGTATAGGGGGCCAGGGCCTTCATGGCTTTGCCCTTAAAGATTTGATTTTTCCGGATGCTCCGTTCCAAAAGAAGGCTTACCCCGTAACAGTCATCGGTCATGTTTTCCAGGTCCGCGATGATCCGCAAAAGCCGGGAAATTCGCCGTTCCGAACGGGGGTTAAGCTGTTGCCGGGTACATTCCATTAGGAAAAGGGTTAGTTCTTCCCGCATCTGGTCGGCGTAATTTTCTTTGCCCTGAAGTTCCGCCGTTAATTCCCGCACCGCCTTTTCCTTATCGGGGTTTTCTTTTAAGGTTGTTAAAATTCCGCTAATCTGTTCGTACATCGACGAAACAATTCCCGCCATATCCTGAATTTCCTTTTCTGCCCTAAGGATGTTCAGTTCCGGCGTATTCCGAAAGGTTCCCGAAGTATAGGCCAGATGGTACCGTCCTCCCGGGGCTCCCGGTTTTTCTTTAATAAGCCGGCGTACCAGGACCGCCAGGGGACTTATAAAAGGACAAAAGAGGATGGTGTTTATCAGGTTAAACACCGTATGGAACATGGCCAGATGGCTGGTAAGTCCCGCCCCTACCGGAGCCCCGGGGCTTATCATATCTACCAGGGAAAGCAGGGGATATATAAAAAATACAGCCCATACGGTCCCCAGCACATTAAACAGGACATGAACCAGCGCCGCCTGCTGGGCCGCGGGCCGTGCGCCGATAGAAGCCAGGGCGGCATCAATGGTAGTACCGATATTGGCCCCCAGGATCATCGCGGCGGAAAATTCATACCCTATAAATCCCTGGTACGCCATGGTAAGAAAGATCGCCGTGGATGCCGAAGATGAATGGATAATCAGGGTGAGGATCATCCCTATCATGGTTCCCAGGAGTACGGAACTTAGACCCCGGCCGGAAAAGGAATTGATAAATTCCAAGGTCTCGGGCCGGATTGCGGGCATGGATTTTGTTAAAAGGTCCAAGCCCATAAAGAGGATGCCAAAACCCAGTATAGCGGTCCCCAGATCCCGGTGTTTCCATTTGATCATGGACAGGGTAAAACCTATACCTACCGCAGGCAGGGCCAGGGTTCCTATCTTAAGGGAAAACCCCACCAGGGACACAATCCAGGCGGTAACGGTGGTCCCGATATTCGCCCCCATGATTACCCCAATAGCCTGCTTAAGGGTAAGGAGCCCGGCATTTACAAAGGACACCACCATAACGGTGGTGGCCGACGAAGACTGAATAAGGGCGGTAACCCCAAAACCGGTAAATACAGCGCTAAAGCGGTTACCCGTCATAAAGGACAGTACCTTTTGCATGCGCTGGCCGGCGGCTTGTTGAATACCGTCGCTCATTACCTTCATCCCGTAGAGGAAAAGGCCCAGGCTTCCGGCTATGCTAAAAAAAGCACCCAGGTATTCCATGCTTCTATATTAACCTATTTTGTATCTTTTATTAAGATACTGTTAGGATACGATGATGCCCCCGGCTTTTTCTATTTTGCTTATATCCGATTCCCATGGCCAGCGGCGGGCCCTGAATGCGGCCCTTCGCTGGGCCGTCGGGGCCGCCCCCGCCATTGACGCCGCCGTTTTTCTAGGTGACGGAGCGGACGACCTGGCCGAGGCTTCTTCCGGCACGGGGTTCTCTGCTCCCTGGTACAAGGTCCGGGGAAACGGCGACCTGGATTTTTCTATCCCCGATACCGTAACGCTTACCGTCCCCGGAGGATCCTCCGGAACCCGCAGATTCTTTCTTACCCACGGCAACCGCTACCGGGTAGACGGGAATTTCCAGGCCATTACCGCCGCCGCCAGAAACGCCGGGGCCGAAGCGGCCTTCTTTGGCCACACCCATGTTCCCTATTGGGGCCAGTACCGGGGGATTCGCCTCCTTAACCCCGGCAGCATAGGCCGGCCCCGGAACATGGCCGGTCCCAGCTTCGCCGTTTTAAGCTGCCCCGCCGCGGGCCCCCTGTCGGTGCGCTTTCATGGTTTAGTTTCCCGGGGCCAGGATCTGGAAGTAACACCCGGCAGCGATACAGGGAAATAACGCCGGGATTGACCCCTGGTTGTGATCCGCCGGGACGGCCTCCGGTCTTTCCCTTGACTATACGTGGAAAATTAAGGTACTGTATACAAAGTTAAAATAACAAAAAAACGTATGCAGGAGGTACTATATGTCAATGATACAAAAGGAAGTCGGAGATTTCTCGGTCCATGCGTTTCAAAACAATGCGTTCAAAACCGTTACCAAGGCCGATATTCTGGGCAAGTGGAGCGTTTTTTTCTTTTATCCGGCGGACTTTACCTTTATTTGTCCCACCGAGTTGGAAGACCTGGCGGATAAATACGACGACTTTAAAAGCCTGGGTTGTGAAATATATTCGGTATCCTGTGACACCCATTTTGTCCACAAGGCCTGGCACGATATATCCAAGACCATTCAGAAAATCCGCTACCCCATGCTGGCCGATCCTACGGGTGTTTTGGCCCGGGATTTTGGGGTATTGATCGAAGAAACCGGTTTGGCGGAACGGGGGGATTTTATTGTAAATCCCGAAGGTAAAATTGTGGCCTATGAGGTTACCGCGGGCAATGTGGGGCGTAATGCCGACGAGATCTTCCGGCGGGTACAGGCCTCTCAGTTTGTGGCTAAAAATGGCGACCAGGTTTGCCCCGCCAAATGGAAACCCGGCGCCACTACCCTTAAGCCGGGAATCGATCTGGTGGGCCGTCTATAAACCCCGTCCGGTGTTTTTTTGATATACTCCCAAAAAGAAGTTCCGGGGACGGGTTTATATGTTGACTTTTCAAGGCTTGGGCTTTACAATAACGGTATATGAACCTTAAGACAGTACTTACCAAAGACACTATCAGCCTTCATTTGAAGGGGACTACCAAAGAAGAGATCATCAACGAACTACTGGATATTCTGGTTTCGGCGGGCAAGATTCAAGACAGAACGGCGGCCTTTGCGGCGGTAATGGACAGGGAACAGAAGATGTCTACCGGCATGAAGCACGGTATTGCCATACCCCATGGAAAAAGCGCCACTATCAAGGATCTGGTGGCCTGTATTGGCATTTCGGACATCGCGGTGGATTTTGATTCCCTGGATCATGAACCGTGCCGCATTTTTATTATGACCCTTTCCCCCTTGGAAAAGACCGGCCCTCACCTACAGTTTTTGGCCGAAGTAAGCCTGCTTTTTAAAAGTTCCGAAAAACGGGCCGAAATTCTTAAGGCCCAAACTCCCGAGGATATACTAAAAATACTGGCGGAATGACCCTTCGCCCTTAAAAAACCTCCCCGCGAGAACCGGCAAACGGGGAGCCGCCGCCGTACAGCGGCGCAGAGCCTCCCCTTGCCGGACCCGTCCGAAAAGTTTGAAAAACCTGTTCGGGCAGCCCCTGATGTTTTTTGCGAATACGCTTCCCGGATAAGAAAAAATAAGGGCCTGTGTTACCACAGGGGCGGGGTATAGGGCCCTCTATTGTATTTTCTTTAATGCATCCTGGGCAAGGCGCTGAACGGCCCCGGTCCAATCTGCTTGGAGTACGGAACGAAGGGCGTTCCGCGCCAGGGGGCGTCCGGTATTTCCCAAGGCCGGGATAATCACCCGGATCATCCGTTCATCTTCTTTGGTTAGGGTTCCCCGGCCAAGCCTGGTGTTCATGTCGTAAAGAAACGAAGAAAGGCGCCGGGCGGAATCATCGGTGGCCAGGGCAGACAGGGCGGCAATGGCAGCAATCTGCTCTTCCTCGTCAACCCCTTCCCGGTAGCACCGTTCCAGCAGGGGGTATACGTTGGTATCCTCTGTTCCATAACGGCGAATCATGCTCAGGGAAAGTTTACGGGTACTGGTAAGGATCGAGCGCTGGCTTACCGTATTGGTATTGGTCCGCCAGGCCTCGGTAAGGGACGCCACTGCTCCCTGGGACTTTTGCTGGGTGGTAATATCCGCAGCTTCCAAAGTTTGCAGCGCCGAATATTTTACCGCATAATTGTAGGAACTGCTGCGGATCACCGAAAGAAGGGGTTCGGTAGGATTATCCATAATTTTAGGCAGAGCTTCCCTGGCTCTGCTTTTAAGGCGGTCCGAATACCAGCCGGTGCTTACAAAAAATACCGGAAGATACCCGGAACTGTCCTTGTACTCTTCCAGGCCGGTAATTGCCCCATAGGCAACCTGCTCCCGTACAAGGGGATCCTCCCCCGGTTCAATATTAAGATCCGAAAGAAGCTGGACCACATGGGGAAGATACTCCGCGGCCTGTACCTTGCCCAGTGAAGTTAGGGCTTCGGCCCGGGCCAGGGGGTTGCTAAAAGTTTCAACCACCTTCCACAGATTAGGGCCCGCATCAGCATACTGGGCCTCTCCCAACTGTGCGGCCAGCAGTTGGGCCATATCATCGGCGGTTTTTAATTCTGTGGCTCTGTTTAGGTCGGGATATTCCCGTAAAAGGGTATCCAATGCATGGGCAAAAAATTCCGCCGTGGCCTCCCCCTCGGCAATGGCATTTTGAATCACCCCCATCTTGCCCTGTATAGTATCCAGTTCGTCGAACTGCAGGGTGTAAAAATCTTTTTCTTGATCCTGGGCGTTTAAGGATCCCGCCATAACTGAAAAAATAAACACTATTGTAATAATTCGTTTCATACTTGTAATAATATGCTACTATTGTAAAAATTATCAACTATATATTTTGGGTATTTTGGAAACACTATGACAATTCAGGTTACCTGGCGGGACTTAGAACTGGACGGGACTGGGGCTTACAATGAAAGTTTTATTGCAAGCCTTAGAAAGCTTTTAAAGGCGGAGGAACTGCGGGGCGGAACCGTGTCCTTGGAACTGCGGCTGGATGCAGAAACCGCTCCGCCCTGGCTTCAGGACCGGATAGCCGGTTTTCCCGGCGATGACGGTCTTCAGGACCGGTATGTGGGAGCCGCCGCCCATTGCCGGCGGCGGCTTAAACACTGCAAAATCCTGGGGTGGACCGTTTCGTCTTCCTGGGCAGGCCCCGGAATAGACGCCTTTATCCACCGCCTAATGGAACGCCTTACGGTTCCGGCGAGTGGGACGACAGCACCCTAACCCGGACAACCCCGTCAATCTCGATAAGCCGTTCCAATAGTTCCGGCGGTATGGCCTGATCGGTATCGATGATATTGTACGCGTATTCGTGGTGATGGTGGTTGATCAGGTCCGTAATATTGATGGAGCCTTCCGCCAGAATCGTGGTGATTTGCCCAACCATGTTGGGGATATTCCGGTTGGTTACCAACAGCCGGTAGGGGGCCCGGAATTCCAGCCTGCACCGGGGAAAATTAACCGAATTTTTTATCGTCCCGGTTTCCAGGTAGTCCATCACCTGCCGTACCGCCATGATGGCGCAGTTATCCTCCGCCTCGGGGGTGGAAGCCCCCAAATGGGGTATGCAGACCGCCCTGGGACAACTTAAGAGTTCCGCGGTAGGAAAATCCGTAACATACGCAGACAGCCGGCCGCCGTTCAGGGCACCTATGATATCCGCTTCGTTTACCAACCCTCCCCTGGCCATGTTTACGATCCGGGCTCCCTTTTTCATAATCCGGAATTTTTCCGTATCCAGAAGCCCCCGGGTAGTATCGTTTAAGGGCAGATGAAGACTTACATAGTCCGCCTTGGCTAAGAGGCCCTCCAGAGTATCGGCCCGTTCCACCGAATGGGAAAGGTTCCAGGCCGCTTCTACGGAAATATAGGGATCGTAGCCCATCACGTGCATTCCAAGGGCCAGGGCATCGTTGGCTACCATTACCCCAATGGCCCCCAGCCCCACTACCCCTAGGGTTTTTCCCCGAAGCTCGGGGCCCTCAAATTTACTTTTTTCTTTTTCTACCAGTTCCGGCACCCGATCGGCCCTGCCGGCCAAGGTAGAACCCCAGTTCCAGCCTCCCAGGATATTCCGGGAAGCGATAAGCAGAGCCGCTATGGACAGCTCTTTTACCGCATTGGCATTACCCCCGGGAGTATTAAAGACCACTATGCCCCGGGTACTGCACAGGGGAATGGGGATATTGTTCACCCCTGCCCCTGCCCGGGCTATGGCCAACACCGAATCGGGAATCGGTACGGAATGGAGGTCGGCGCTACGAACCAGAATGGCGTGGGGATTGGGAATTTCGCTGGCCACCTCGTACTTTTCCCGGGGAAATAAATCCAGCCCCAGGGGGGAAATTTTATTTAGCGTCTGTATGCGGAACATTGTCTTCTCCTTAAAATAAACGGTTTTTATAAGCGGCTTTCAAAAAAGCAACCGGGCGCTCCACTTGCCAAAACTGCTTTGGCAGTTTGCAGGCCGCTACGGTATGGTTTTTTCAAAGGCTTCCATGAACCGGATAAGGGCCTCTACCCCTTCAATGGGCATGGCATTGTAAATACTGGCCCGCATGCCCCCTACCAGGCGGTGTCCCGCCAGATTAACCAAACCCGCCGCAGCCGCCTCCGCCACAAAGCGGCTTTCAATTTCTTTTTTCCGGGGGCCGTCTGTTTCCCGGGGTATAAAGGGAATATTCATAAGGCTTCGGCAGCTTTTATCTACCGGGGAATAAAAAGCCCTGCTTGCATCAAGGTAGTCGTAGAACAGGGCCGCCTTTTTCCGGTTAATCTCTCCAATAGCCTCCACGCCTCCCAATTTTTTTAGCCATTCCAGCACCAAGCCGATGATGTAGATTCCATAGCAGGGGGGGGTATTGTACATGGATCCTTCCTTGAGGTGGATGTCGTAGCGAAGCATCGCCGGGACCCAAGAAGGGGCGCTCCCGGTAAGATCCTCCCGGATGATCACCACCGTGGTTCCCGCGGGTCCCAAATTCTTTTGGGCCCCCGCGTAAAGGAGGCCAAACCGGGATACATCCAGAGGTTCCGAAAGGATCGCGCTGGAAATATCCGCCACCAAGGGAACGGATCCGGTGCCGGGTATGGCAGGCCATTTGGTCCCCACAATAGTATTATTCCAGGTAATGTGGTAATAGGCGCTTCCCGGTGCCGGGACCGGAGGCGGGGGTATATAAGCATAGGCCTTATCCGCGGAAGAAGCGGCCACGCATAGCTGTGCATATTTGGAGGCCTCGTCGGCGGCCTTCTTTGCCCAGATCCCCGTATCCACCAAGGTGATCCGTTTTTTCTGTTCCCCCTGCTCAACCCCTGCAAGGTTAAGGGGGATCATAGAAAACTGAAGCGAGGCTCCGCCCTGCAGAAAAAGAACCCGGTAGTTTTCGGGAATACCGAGGAGTTCTCTAAGCAGATTCCCGGTATTTTCGGTGATCGGCTTAAAATCCCCGGAACGATGACTCATCTCCATTACCGACTGACCCGTTCCCCTGGCATCGGTCATTTCCGTTGCCGCCTGTTCCAGCACCGGCAGGGGCAACATGGAAGGCCCCGGTGAAAAATTGTACACACGCATAGCAAACTCCTTAAAATAGTTGTGGAGAAGCCCGGGAAATCCCCGCGGGGTTTCCGGAACTTCCGGGGCCAAAAACCCCTGAAACCCGAAGTCAAATTTATGGGAAGCTCTAAAAACTTCAGTTTCCAGAGCTTCCCTTATATTGGACTTGTTCAATAACCCGGTTGGTTGTTGAACAAGTCTTGCAAAATGCTCCGCATTTTGCTGTTTTTAAGCAACTCTATTTTACAGTCCCCGTTACCCCATCTTTACCGCCAGGGCCCGCAGTTCGTCGGTTACAAATACATTCCGTACCGCCACCCTGGCCGGATCCGGCAGCACCAGAGCCCGGGGGACAAAGTTAATAATGCCCCGGATACCGGCGGCGGAAAGTTTTTCCGCGGTTTCCTGGGCCGCTTCGGCGGGAACACAGAGCAGGGCTATCTCTATACCCAGACGGCCGATTACTTCCCCCATCTTATAGGCCGGATACAGGGGAGCGGGGGACCTAAGGATCTCTACCCGGTTAACATTGATGTCGAATCCCGCGGCCAGCTCAAATTCCCCCAAGGAAGAGCTGTCCAGATTAAGATAGGCCGAACCAAGGCGCCCCAGCCCCGCCACACAGAATTTCCGGCGCCGATCCAGGCCCAAGGCTTCCTTAATCCGGGGAATAAGCCGCCGGGAGGCATATCCGGCGGCGGACCCTACCGTTCCGTCCGTTTCGGTTCCCAGAAAGGAAATATCCTTCCGGATGGTATGGCTTGACCAGCCGCACAGCTCTTCCAATTCAGAGGAGGTAAGGGTGTGGTCTTCCGTTCCTGAAGCTTCAAGGAGCCGTAAGATATGAAGGAGCCGTTCTTTAGCGGGCCCAGGAATTTGGTCCATTATCCCTCCAATACGGGTGCATTACCGTGAAAATTTTCACAGTAATCTTATCGAATTTTGCATTTTCTGTCAAGATGATTCACAATTCGGCAAGAAGCTTTTGAGATGTCCCGTGAATTAGTTTCAGCTACTTTTGAGCGAATGAACCGGTTAAAAAAACTATGGCCGCAACCTTCGATGTGAAAAATGAGTGGGTTTTCGTTGATGGTGCTTTTTTAATGAGGATCCGGCAGCTAGAGGGCCGAAAGGGTTTTGAAGTAGGCGCAATAAGCGACTCCTCTGGATATGGCACCGGTGGTAGTATTCATAAGGGAGGTTCTGAAAACCCCGGTTGGGGTTCCAGAACCTCCCTTATCGGACAGCTCCCCCATGAAAGGGAAGGCAGATGTCTTATGAGAATTGCTAAATTTTTTGGCGTTACCTATCCTAGTCTTGCAATCCTGTGTCACCTTTAACCGGAAAGATCTTATAGAGGGCCGCAGTTAGAATTCCGTAGTAGGGGAAGAACGCAATAAGCGGTGGTACGATATGATGATTAGCTCCCAGATGCTCCAGGTTTTGCAGGACGTATACACGATTTTGATTTCCGAAAAATTCAACCGGGAGCCGGGGTAAATTATTTTACTGTTTTCGACGAAAGAGAGCGATATACCTTCGATAATTTACCTGGGTGTTACCGGGAAACGATTTCCTCCATCTCCCGGCTCCCGGAAAACCTTTCGACTATATCTACTACCCAAAGATGGGACATGGTCCAAGCGGGTATAAAGATGTCGTTATATTCCGGGAGGACATAGCCCGTTGGATTATAACCCACGATCCATAGTAGAGTTGTTTAAAAACTTCAATTTTTAAACAACTCTACTATCGAAATTTATGATCCAAACCCTAACGTAGGCATTAAAAAACTCTCCCTTAGTGAATTTTTAAGTATTTGGCCCGGGTGTATCGTGGTTGTCCCACCCATGTAATCTGTAAATTCCCCCAACCAAGGGGAACAAACAGCCGGTGTCCGGCACAACTTGATGTGACAGTTCTATTGCAGACCGGTGACAAAAACCGGAACCGGGACTGGTCAAAGCTGCATTTTTATAGTACTATTAAACAATGGGATCCTCGAAAGCATTTACCGTCCTGGATTTGGTGGACCTGGACCTTAAAGAGCACAATTCCCTTAACCTCCGCTGCATCGGGGGCAGGCGAGGCCTGGGCAAAGAGATAATCGTTCCCAACCTTAACCGTCCGGGGCTGGCCATAATGGGATTTTATGATTCCTTTGCCTCCGACAGGATCCAAATATTTGGAAGGGGGGAAGCCGAAGCCATAGCAAAAACAGCGGAAGACAGCAACTTTGAATGCATCAATAAATTTTTTGCCTACCGGATACCCTGTTGCATTTTTACCCACGGCCTAAGCCCGGATCCGGGCTTTTTCCAACGGGCCGAAAAAGCCGGATGCCCCCTGCTGCAAACCGATCTGGATACATCGGAATTTGTGATCCGCCTTACCCGGATCCTGTCTAATATTTTTGCTCCCAAAAAAAGCATCCACGGCGTTTTAGTAGAGGTTTATGGGCTGGGAATTTTGCTCCTGGGGGACTCGGGAGTAGGAAAAAGCGAAACCGCCCTGGAACTGATTGAGCGGGGACACCGGCTGGTGGCGGATGATGTGGTGGAAATGCACTGTATTAACGGCAACGTTCTTATGGGGGAGGGGGCAAACAAAATTATCGGCCACCACATGGAAATCCGGGGAATGGGGATCATCAATATAACCCATCTTTTTGGGGTACGGGCCATTCGGGACCGAAAACAAATCCAACTGGTGGTGGTTTTGGAAGAGTGGGACCCGGGAAAGAACTATGATAGGCTGGGGAACGAGGAACAGTATATGGAATTTCTGGGGGTAAATATTCCCAAGCTGGAAATTCCGGTAAAACCGGGCCGGAATATACCGGTTATTATTGAAGTAGCGGCGATGAACGAGCGGCTTAAGAAAATGGGGTATAATTCATCCAGAGAATTCAACCAGAATATACTTAAATGGATAGAAAGCGACCAGGCTCGTTCTGTGTATTACGGACCGGAGGATGTTATTTAGTCCATGTACGAAAAAATTGTAAAGGTAATCAACCGTGCGGGGGTTCATGCCCGGCCTGCGGCCCTGCTGGTACAGACAGCCAAGGATTTTAAAAGCGATATTTACCTTGAACGGGATAGCGACAGGATCAATGGCAAGTCTATCATGGGTATCATTACCCTGGGAGCCGCCCATGGATCGGAGATACGGATCATAGCCGAAGGGGACGATGAAAAGGCCGCGGTAGAAGCCCTGGCGCACTTGTTTGAAACTAAATTTGAAGAAGAATAGAAAAAAAGAATGGACTTGTGAAAGGACCCGGTGGTTATCGAACAGGTCTTACAAAATGCTCCGCATTTTGCTGTTTTTTAAGCGCTTGTTGTTTAAAAACTGAAGTTTTTAAACAACTCTAATCCTATTCTTGATCGCTTTTTTCATTTTGCTAAAATTAGGAGATATGTATGCAGAATTTTGACTTTTATTCTCCCGTGCGGCTCTTGTTTGGAAAGGGCACGGAACAACAGATTGGAGAACTACTAAAGCCCCGGGCGTCCAAGGTCCTGTTGCACTATGGTAGCGGCAGTATTAAACAGAGCGGTCTTTACGGCGCTGTAATTGCTTCTTTGCAGGAAAGCGGCCTGCCCTTTGTGGAATTGGGCGGCGTTAAACCCAATCCCCGGCTTTCGCTGGTCCACGAAGGAATTGAGTTGTGCAAGCAAGAAAAGGTTGACCTAATTCTGGCGGTTGGCGGCGGCAGCGCCATTGATTCCGCCAAGGCCATTGCCATGGGCGTTTACTATGACGGCGATATCTGGAGTGTTTACGAACAGGGCGGGAAGATTGACAGGGCCCTGCCGGTGGCCGTTATTTTAACCATTCCGGCAGCCGGAAGCGAATCCAGCGGCGACACGGTTATTACCAACGAAAAAAAGCAGCTTAAATACGGATACGGCAGCCCGCATCTTAGGCCCCTGCTTAGCATCATGAACCCGGAACTGTTTTTTACCCTGCCCAAAAATCAGATTGCCAACGGCGTCGCAGATATGATGAGCCATGTGTTCGAGCGCTATTTTACCAACACAATGCATACGGATCTGACGGACGGCCTATGCGAGGCGGTTTTAAAAACTATCATAAAAAACGCCCCCAGGGTTTTAAACGATCCGCAGGATTACGACGCATGGTGCGAAATTGGCTTTAGCGGGACCGTGGCGCATAACGGCCTGGTGGGAATGGGCCGCGAACAGGACTGGGCCTGCCATGGCATGGAGCACGAGCTTTCGGCCATATACGATATTGCCCACGGCGCCGGACTTGCCGTATTAACCCCCGCGTGGATGCGGTATGTCTATAAAGACAAGCTTAACATGTTTGTACAGTTCGCGGTTAAGGTGATGGGTGTGGAAGGCAGCTACCGGGACCCGGAGGCCATTGTTGAAGAAGGCATTGCCCGGCTAAGTAAATTTTTTCAAAAAATGGGCCTGCCCGCAACGCTGGCTGAACTTGGCATCGACAGCAGCCGGCTGGAATTGATGGCAAAAAAAGCAACCGGCGCGGAATTTGGCACGGAGGCTCCCATAGGAGGGCTTAAAAAATTGTACTGGCAAGACGTACTGACCATCTACAAATCAATTCAAACGAAATAGACGCAATACGTCATGGATGCAAATTTGCCCGGCAGGGAAGCGGCCAATTCCTTAGCTACAGGCTCAAATCTAGTATGGAAGTTATATGGGTTGCATATATGTTGAATAAAAGGGCCTCCATGATCCTGTTTATGATCGCCGCCACCGCGTTTAACATTATTGCCACGGTTTTGTGCTTTATTGTCCTGTTGCTGTTCTATATGGTGCTGCTAATTCCCCATATACCCGCCGAAGCCGCTTTTATGGGCCTTCCTGTTCTTTTTGCCGCCGCGGTAATCGCTTCCTGCGTAGCCTACCGCTGGATTCTTACACGGTACCTGCGGACGCATCCCCATGGTATGGGAGGGACTCCGGAAAAGCCCGGCACCCCTGTGTAAACGGGCTTTTGGGCATGGACCCTTCGCAACGAATGAAGAACCTCGGGGCAAGCTCCTGGGTATGAACCCCGCTTGCGAATCAATAGAGTTGTTTAAAAACTTCAGTTTTCCGAACAAATTCCGCTAAAAATCGCAATTTCGCAGCCGTAAGGCGAGAAATTGCAAGACTAGTGAGACAACCAACCGGGTTGTCGAACAAGTCTTAATAACCATCGGACATGGCCCGGTTAAGATCCCGCTGGTAAAGGTCCTGGTAGGTATAGCTGCGGTCCCGAAGCTTTTCTTTAACAGGCTGGGCAAAAGGAATATGGCGCCAAAAAATTCCCCGTACTTCTTTGTCCAGTTTTTGAATCGCATCACTTTCTTTTGTCATCCAGGTAATGTAATCGGCAATAAAGGCTTCTTTTAAATCGCCCTTTAGTTTCATTTTTTGGAACCACTGGTAATAATTTCCCGTTAAGCCCTCTTCCATCCAGTAATAGGACGCCTTTTCCTTGGCTACCTGCCAGCGCAGATCCGCCACCGCAGAAAGCACGGCAATGGACAGGTTTTTGGGATACATGGGCAGAGCTATCCGGCCCCGGCTTGTGGCCCGGTTAAAGCGATCAAAGGGTTCCCAGCAGATTCCCAGATCGCCATAACTGGGAATAAGGATCACATAGGGAACAATCCGGTTCGACCGGTTCTTATAGGCCCGGCAGAATGCCCCCGGATCTATGCTTTCAATCTTTGCCAGCAGAGAGATTACATTTTCCCGGTACCCTATGTCATTGGGGGTACAGCGGAAATATTCGCCGCTTAAGATGGGAAAATGATTTCCCTGGCGGCCAATGGTCATTTTTGCCATCTGCCTAACCGTATCAAATTCGGTGTCCACCGCTTTTACATCCACCTGGACTACCCCCCCTTCTTCTTCGATCTTGGCCATCAGGGTCTTTACATCCGCTTCGGCTTGATAAAAATCCCGGAGAAACAGGTCCAGATCATGATCCGTTTTAAGAAGGCTTTTTAAAAGCTCGTGGATTTCGGCAAACAGTTTTTTTTGAATGTCCGTATAGCAGGCATTAACATCCGGAAGGCCGTCAAGAGGATAGTGTTCGGTTATATCCTTGATCCGTTCCCGAAGGAGCCGTTCCGTATTAATCCGTTCTTCATCTTTTGCCTTTAACAGACCCCGGGCCCCGTCACGCTTACCCATGGCCTTATCCAATAACTGTTGAAGCCGGGTCTGGGTATTGGACTTAGCCACTCGCACTTCATCGGTGGCGGAATTCCGGATTACCCCGGTACCAACGGCCTTAAACCATTCGTCCAGGTAATAAATCGGCTGATTCAACTCGTTGTCCACGACCAGTTTGGCAAAGAAACTCCTGTGTTCGGGACTAAGAAAGGTTGGATGCAGCATATTAAAACGAAGCAGGTATTTTTTCTGTTCCGGCATTCTTCCCGGCGCCTTACGGGCTACGTTAATCAAAAAGTCCCAATAGGCGGTGGTTACCTGCTGACGGAACACACTTCTGTCCTTGGGGTCCTTGGCGCTTACAAATTTTTGCAACAGGGTATGAACCCGTTGGGCAATATCCCCCTCTCCGGAAAGGGCCGCTTTGTAGTAATTAGGATCTGAAAAAACAGGGTTAGGGGTGGTTTCAAAGCGCTTGGTAAGCTCCGGAAAGGTCTCTACCGTAAGGTCCACCCCTTCATCGGGCTTATTGGGGCTTGAATCAAGGGAATCGTCAAAAAGAGACGCGTAATTCGGTACGGTGGATTGGGAGGCTTCGGTTCCCAGAAGAGCTGCGATTTCCGGATCCATTTCCCCTTGAAACATGTTTGCCATACAAGAAGAAATATATACCAAAAAACCGGGTTTTGCAACCCGGCCTTTTGTTACCGTACCGGCGGCTTAGGAGTACGTTTGACCCTTTTTACGGTTTTTTTTGCCCTAGAAACCTTCGGGCCCTTTGCCGCAGCCTTGGCAAGACTTACCAGTTTGGTCTCTGCCGCAGAAATCTTGCTGTCCAGCGTTTTCCGTTGAGTATACAGTTTCTTTAGCTGTTCAATAGCTTTTTCCATTAATTCCCCCACAAAAAATATATTGAGTGTAACAAAAAATACCGGTAATAACATTACATGATTTTACCGGCTCTTTGTTTTTCTGGAGGTGAGGGGAATTGAACCCCTGACCTCTTGAATGCCATTCAAACGCTCTAGCCAACTGAGCTACACCCCCAGAAACTTACGAAAAGCATAACAGAGAAGAAAAAGTTTTGTCAAGGGGCCGCATTGCCTCATGACAACAACCAGCAGGAATGTCCGGCTTGTTAATCCGCCACCCTTTGTATATGCTGGATCTATGAAATCCTTTGCACGGGAACTATGGTTCAATACAAAGAAAAGCCGGGAATTTATTAACATTACCGGAGAGGTGGAAAAACTCCTTGCCGAATCGGGCATACGGGAGGGCTTATGTCTGGTAAACGCCATGCATATTACATCCAGCGTTTTTATCAATGATGACGAATCCGGTCTTCACTATGACTTCGATATCTGGCTCGAAAAGCTTGCCCCCCATGAGCCGGTGGCCTCTTACCGGCATAATACCGGAGAGGTAAACGCCGATGCCCACATGAAGCGGCAGATCATGGGACGCGAAGTGGTGGTGGCGGTAACCGGCGGGACCCTTCATTTTGGACCATGGGAACAGATATTTTACGGCGAATTTGACGGCCGGCGGAGAAAACGGGTTCTGGTAAAAATTATCGGGGAATGACCTTCCCTGCCCGGAAGATCCTCGTGAAACGATGGGCGAGGTATTAAACCGGATTTTCGGATAAACCGCCGGATTACAGTTCCAGACTCCGGCTTTGCACCTTTTCTTCCATGTAATCGGCAAAAACCGGAACTTTCATCGGCTCAAGCTGCTTTCCGTCCCGCCGGCGGATCGAAACCGTGCCTTCATCGGCTTCTTTCTGGCCCACGACAAGCATGTAGGGGATCTTCCGGTGCTGACATTCCCGTATTTTGGCGTTAAGGCGTCCGTCGCCCAATTCCGCGCCGACCCGCAGATCCCGGGCCTTAAGTTCCCCGGCGACCCTTGCCGCGTAATCGTTAAAGGCTTCCGACACGGGGATAACCGCGGCCTGTTCCGGGGCGATCCACACGGGGAACGCGCCGCCGAAGTGTTCGATAAGGACGCCGAAAAAACGTTCCAGCGAGCCAAGCAGGGCCCGGTGAATCATGTAGGGCCGCTTGTGCCGGCCGTCGCTGTCTACAAAGGTCATGTCAAAACGTTCCGGCTCGTTAAAATCGAACTGTATCGTCGTCATCTGCCATTCACGGCCCAGGGCGTCCTTGATTTTAAGGTCGATTTTCGGCCCATAAAACGCGCCGCCCCCTTCGTCGATTTCGTAGCCCAGACCCTCGGCTTCCACCGCCTTGCGAAGGCTTTCCAGGGCGGCGTCCCAGCGGTCCGGCTCTCCCACGGATTCGGCGGGCTTTGTGGCCAGGTAGGCCTTGATATCCTTAAAACCAAAGACCTTCCATATCCACAGGCTGAAGCGGAGCACTTCCCGAATCTCGCCTTCCATCTGGGCGGGGGTACAGAAAATATGGGCATCGTCCTGGGTAAAGCCCCTGACCCGCAGCAGCCCATGAAGGACGCCGCTTCGCTCGTAGCGGTACACCGTTCCTAGTTCCGCCCAGCGCAGGGGCAGGTCCCGGTAACTTCGCTGCGTGTTTTTGTAAATCATAATATGGAACGGACAGTTCATCGGTTTGATGATATAGTCCTGGTTGTCGATTTCCATGGGGCTGTACATGTTGGACTTGTAAAAACCCAAGTGGCCCGAGGTTTCCCAAAGCCAGCTTTTCCCGATATGGGGAGTGTAAAGAATCTCGTAGCCGTTCCGGTAATGCTCTGCGCGCCAGAAATTCTCGATTGCCACCCGCATGCGGCCCCCGTTGGGATGCCAGTAGATAAGCCCCGCGCCGGCTTCTTCGTGGGTTGAAAAAAGGTCCAGTTCTTTGCCGACCCGGCGGTGATCCCGTTTTTCCACTTCTTCCAGAAAAGCCAGATAAGCCTTGAGGTCCTTGGGATTCTCCCAAGCGGTGCCGTAGATGCGGGTTAGCATGGGCCGGTTTTCGTCGCCCCGCCAATAGGCCCCGGCTATGTTTTGGAGTTTAAAGGCCGCCGAGTTGATTTCCCTGGTGTTTTCCACGTGGGGCCCCCGGCAAAGGTCCGCCCAGACGCATTTCCCCGCATCGGGGCCGGAACTTTCACGGTTTTCGTATACCGAGATCACCTCTCCTGCGGGCAGATCGTTGATCAGTTCGCTTTTGAAAGGCTCATCGGCAAAGCGCGCAAGGGCCTCGTCCCGGCTCAGCTCGGCCCGGATCATATCCTGCTTCGAATCGATGATCCGTTTCATCTCCGCCTCAATGGCCGGCAGCTCTTCCGCCGTAAAGGGCGGTTTACCGCCCGCCGCCTGGGGGAAAAGGAAGTCGTAGTAAAAGCCCTTTTCGATTGAAGGGCCTATGGCGACCTTGGTTCCGGGGAAAAGCCTTGTTACCGCCTGGGCCATGATATGACTTACCGAGTGGCGGATACGTTCAAGTTTTTCCTGTGGGTTATGTTGCTGCTGATTGTCCGGCATTAAATTCCTCCCCTGGTTTGCCCACCCTCCAATCAATACCAAAAAAACCGAAACAGGTCAAGTAAGCCGAAGGGTTATTGTAAGAGCGGCTGTTACTGTAAAAGTGGTTGTACCAAGCCGGTAACGCGAGTATCCGTTTGCGTTTTTTTGCAGTTGAGTATCCGGCATGGGAACCGCAAAAAACAGTAACTTGGTATAAGGATAGCGACACTGCCCGCAATCGAATAGCAGCCACTTTTTTCGGCAATTCTAAGCCAATGCTGATTAAATCTTCGTTTTCTGATACCCTGAAAACATGGCAAACCAACAAACCTTCACCGATATAGAATACGCGCAAAGGAAACGGACAGGGAGACGGGAAAAGTTTC
>JAISOA010000071.1 GCA_031275945.1 Spirochaetaceae bacterium | reverse complement strand
GGGAGTTCAACGCTGAGGCGGAACTTTTAAGCATTGCCAAGGCGGAGGCGGAACTGGATCAGGCCCGGAAGGCATTAGAAGAACAGCGACGGAAGGGGGACAGCGAAGAGATCCTCTATGCTGCCGGGGGCCTCAGCGACGAGGCTATTCGGGACACCCGGTTTAATTTGGAAAATGCGGAAAAGCAGGTACACTTGATGGAACGGGAATTGGAGATCCGCAGTGTAGGAAGGCGGGAGCAGGATCTGGTAACAGCGGGACTTGTTCCGGCGGGGGGCTTTTCTTCCGGCGAGGAACGCCACTTTGCCCTGATACGGCTTGCCACCTCTACCCTCCGGGCAGAAGCAGAAGCAGCCAAGGCCCAGCTTGAAGCGGCGGTAAAGGAATTGGAATCGGTACGCATCGCCCGGGGGGAACTTACCATTTATAGTCCCTCCGCGGGAATTGTGGGAGCCCGGTATCTTGAAGAAGGGGAACGGGCAAAACAAGAAGATAAGCTTCTAACCCTGATAGATACCGGATCTCTGTATGTGATTTTTCCTCTGCGGGAACAGGATGCCCTTAAACTCCGCAGGGGTATGCCGGCGAAGATCAAAATAGACGGCGCCGGTGCTGTCTATGACGGAATGGTAGATCTGGTTTCCCCCCAGGCCGACAGTCAGTCCTTTACGTTTATGGTACGGGTTTTAATACCCGGATCTGTTCTTGCGGGGGAGGAGGAAAAAATCAAACCCGGCATGTTTGCCCGGGTAACGGTAAACCTTGGATATGAACGGGAAATCCTGCTGGTTCCCGAAAGCGCTGTCGTGAACCGGAAAGATAACGAAGGTACGGTCTTTGTTATAAACCGGGGCCGGGCTGCGGAACGGAGCGTCCATCTTGGATCCCCCCTGGGGGAAGAGCGGGAAATTCTTTTGGGTTTGAGGGCGGGGGAAATGGTGGTACGACAACCTGGGCCTGCTTTAAAAGAGGGAAGCCGTGTTATTCCTGAATAGTACACCCCGTAAAAACCTGGGAAGGATCCGGCGGAACCGCAACCCGGTTTGGTTCCCGGTTCTAACAGTCCTCGCGACGGGCTTTGGGGGCTGCAATTTTATTAACCTTGCGCCCATAGGGTTTAGTTCGTATCCGGAAACGGAAAATACTATTTTACCGGGAGCGCAAAGTTCCCTTGTGGTGCGGTTTGATACCGCCATGGACAAGGGGGAAACGCAAAAAGCCCTGTCGGTAAGCTTTGCCGGAGGAACCGTTTCAGGCGATCTGGCATGGCAAGGGGACGATCTTTTTTTTACACCCCTGGAGTTCTGGTTGCCGGGGGTCCGGTATACCTTAAACCTCGCAGGAACCATCTACGCCCTGGACGGCAGGGAAAGCCGGGTGGTTCATCATGTTCCGTTTTATGCCCTTACCCGGGAAACCGCGCCGTACGGTCTTAGCTTTAGTCCGCCCGACGGCGCTTCGGTGGGGGTGGATCCCCTGGGGGATGCTTTTATCCGGGTTGTATTTTCCCAGCCCATGGATCGGCAAAGCACTGCGGATGCCTTTTCTCTGGATGGAGTGAGCAAACGGGAATTTCGCTGGTCTGAAGACGACATGGTCATGGAAGTATATCCCCTCGACAAACTTAACCCCTGGACCCTGTATCACTGGACTTTACGGAACAAAGCCCGGGGTCGTAGCGGTGTTCCCCTGGGAAAGGAAATCGGCGGTACTTTTATTACCGATGCGGATCGGCTTCTTCCTGCGGTGAGCGAGGTATACCCGCTTGTCAAGGGAGGGGCCGATTCGGGTCTGCGGTGGATAAGAACCGGGGCCCCCATGGAAGATGGGTTTGGGTCAGGCCAGGCCATCGGCGTGGAATTCAATAAGCCCATGGATGAATCGATACTGCGGAATATACGGTTTGAACCATCTTTGACGGGCCGGGCTGAAATGTGGACCCCGCTGGTGATGGTTTTTATTCCCGGCAGGGATCCAGAACCTGAGCGGATATATACCATGTATATATCCGGCAACAGCACGGATACGGGGGGACTTAAAATGGAAAAGGAATTTTCCCTTTCTTTTATCGCCGGCATTCCCTACCTTACGGTACTGTCTCTGGATGCGGGCCAGGGGCCGCAGGACGCCGAACAAAATGGCATATACCCGGCCCGGACGATACTTCCCGAAGGCATCGTTACGGTAACCCTGCGGTTTTCTTATAAGCTTGCGCTCCAAGCTCAGGCCGATGCGGTCCTCGCGCTGTCCATGGAACCATATTTTCCCCGGACCCTTAGGCCCGTAAGCCTCCGTTCCGCTCGCTGGTGGTCTGCGGATACGCTGATCATTCAATGGGAGGGAATTGAACCTGGTTCCGGAACGGAGGAGCATTATTACCGGCTTAGTCTTCCCGGAGGAAGGGGCGCTATTGAGGATGGCAAGGGTTCATACCTTAAAGAAGATCTGTTCTTTTTTTTCCGGGGGGATCTGTGATGGCAGAAACTCGTAGGCCCCCGGAGACGGGGCCGGCAACGCCGGTCCGGTACGGGCTGCTTCTTCCGATCTTTGTCCTGTGGATTAGTTCCTGCGATATCCTGCGAAACGGAACCTTTGAAGTAGCCGCTTGGAGTCCCGGCGGCGGGTACCATGATCCGGCGGGCTTAGAAGTAGCTTTGGATTTTTCTCTGGAGCCGGATCGGATCAGCGTGGAACGATCCTTTTCTCTTAGCGAAGATTTCCGGAATATACCGGGACATTTTTCCTGGCGCGGATCCAGGGTAATCTTTAATCCTGCCGCCCCCCTGGAGGCAAACAGGGATTATTGTATTCTTCTTACCACCGATGCCCAGGACCTTCGGGGGCTTTCTTTGGAACGGCAGTTTGAAGCTTCGTTTACCACCAGGTACGGCGGGGCTAGGCCTGTGCTTGTATCTTCGGTTCCTAAAGACGGAAGTACCCTCGAAGAAGAACGGAGCAGGGTAGAATTACTTTTCTCGGTTCCCCTAAATCGTAGCTCTCTGGAGGATCTGTCTTTTTCTCCCGCGATTTCCGGGGTCTGGGCGTTGGAAGAAGGGGGGCGCAAGGCGGTCTTTACTCCCGCGGAAAACTGGAGCGTTGGAAGGGAGTACCGCCTTGCTTCTGGAACCGGCGTGGCGGATGCCACGGGGCTGGAAGCAGGCAGGGAATACATCCTGCACTTTTTTGCCGGTCTTGATTGTACGGGGCCGGAACTGCTTTCCGCTTCCGCCCTGGATCCGGGGGGGAACTATGTGCTGACCCTCGAAGCCGGTGATGGAAGTTTCGGGGAGAATTCGCCCTGGGAACGAAACTACCGTTTAGCCTTTGTTTTTTCGGAACCCGTAGACACCGCTTCGGTCAACGCTGCGCTAAACTGCGAGCCCGCCCTAGGAATGATCCTGGAAACCCTGCCTGGTTATTCTTCCACCCTGGTGTACCGTTTTTCCGATCCTCCCGCCTATGGTTCGTCTTTTACTCTTACCATACATACCGGCGTTAAGGATCGCCGGGGTAATACGATGAAGGAAAAGATATACTTTCGTATCAAGGTAGACGGAACTTCTTCGATGCCGCCGGGACTGCGGGCTATGCGGTTTCCTCTAAAGTCTGGATCGACCCCGGAGGAGCTTGTGGTGTATACGATAGAAGATCAGTTCGCTGATTTTCCCCTTGGAGGAGAAGACTATGCCTTTGATACGGAAGTAAGCGCCTGGATCGAACTGTACTTTGAAACAGCCCGGAATTCATCCGTTCCGTTGGATACCCTTTCGTTGATGGATCTGTTTTCGGTCAACGCCACCAACGGGGCTCTGAGCTTTTCTCCCCGGACCATAGTGTGTTCCGGCTTTACTGTACCGGACCCGGTTTCGGCCTTGGGGGCCCTGCACCGGGTGGAAATCCGGGGAATGCTGACAAACCGGCCCTATACGGGGATGGTGACGGTGGAAGTAAAAGCGGGACTGAAGGACAGCCTGGGCAACCGGAGTGACAGGCCCTTTCGTTTTTTACTGTTAAAATAATGTGCAGGAGCATGGCGGGGAATGAATAAACTTATTGCGGCCTGTGTGCGCCGCCCTGTGACGGTGATTATGTGCCTGGGGTCACTTTTTTTAGGAGGCTTTTTTTCCCTGTCGATCCTGCCGCTTCAGCGGCTGCCGGAATTTCCCTTTCCCCGGGTAACCGTGGAAGCTCTCTACCCCGGCTTGGGGGCCGAGGATATCCGCTCATCTCTTACCATCCCTCTGGAAGACGCGCTTTCTTCGGTCAAAGGCCTTGAACGGCTTAGGAGCGTTTCCCGGGACGGAGCCTCCCTCACGGTACTGGATTTTCGCTGGGGTACAGACAGCGGCGCCGCTTCGATTCAGGTTCGGGAAGCAATTGACGCGGTCTATCCCGGTCTGCCGGAAGGAGTACGTAAGCCCTCGGTAATTCCCGGAGATCCCGGTGAGGAACCCCAGATCATTGCCGTGATCCGTTCGCATCTGGGAGCGGTCTTTGCCCGGAATTTTGCGGAATACGGGCTCCAATCCCGGCTAAGGCGCATTGACGGGGTGGGGGCGGTAATCCTTGGGGGCGGCGAAAAGGAAGAACTGGAGGTAAAGGTGGATATCCCCCGGGCCCTGCTGCGAGGGCTCCCGCCGGCAGCACTGGCGGAGATCTTGGCTTCCGAAACCGCCAATGTCCCCGCGGGGAACAGCCGGGAAGGGGAGCGGGAATTGGTAGTAGTAAGCCAAGGCCGGCCCGGTACGGAAGAAGAGCTCAGGTCCCTGGTCTTTCCATCTGAAAGTGGCCCCTTTGTCATAGACGATCTGGGAATCCTAACCCGGGGACCGGCAAAGCGGGAAAGTGTTTTTATTGCCCGGGACAGGGATGGAAACATGGGGGAATATGTGGTTCTGGAAATTTACCGCCGCCCCGGAACGGACCCGGTAAAATTATCCCGGGAGGTACAGGAACTTGTGGTAGCGGAAGCGGCTTCTTTTTCCCGGGACGGAGAAATACAGATCCTTTACGATGACGGGGCCTCCATAGTGCCGGGGATCCGTACGCTTGCGATTTCCGCCTGTGCCGGGATAGTCGCGGTCATGGCTGTACTCTTCCTGACCCTTCGTAGTTTCCGCTACAGTATACTGGCCGGTTTTTCTTTGCCCGCCGCCGTGGCCGTATCCCTGGCCGCCCTCGCTGTTCTGGGACGATCCCTAAATAACATGAGCCTTTCCGGCATAGCTCTGGGAATAGGGCTTGTTTCCGATACGCCGGTGATCATCCTGGATCTGCTCCACCAAAGTTTTTATGGGCAGACCGAAAGACCTTCCTGGAAAGAAGTGACGGACCGGGCGGCGCTGGTAGCTTCTTCAAGTTTCGGAGGAACCATGACCACCGCGGTGGTTTTTATTCCCATGGTATTTCTTCCCGGTCCTCTGGGAAGCCTCTTTGGGGATCTTTCCATCTCCCTGGTAAGCTCCATCGCCGCGGGGTGGGTCTACGCCCAATTTGCTCTGCCATCGCTTTTTAGGTTTTTTTGGTCCCCGGAAATTTTGCCTTGCGGATCTCAAAATCGCGCCGGCGCCCTCCGGCAGCATGGACCGCAGTTTCCTGGCCTAAGGGCGGCGTGGTACGGCCCCCTGCTCCGGCTCTGCATACAAAGACCCCGCCGGGTGTGGGGAACCGCGGCTTTGGTTTGTATTGCCGGCTTTGGGCTGTTGATAAGCCGGCCCATAGGGTTTGTCTCTCCTGCGGATGCAACGGAAATTAATGTGTCCTTAACGTTTCCTCCTGGAACAACAATGGACAGCATAGCCGCGGAAGCCATGGCTCTGGGAGAAGATCTTGCCGTTCTGTCCGGCATAAGCGCTCTGTTTGGCCGCGCCGGTTCGGAAGATGACGATTCGGGCAAACGGACGGATCCTGATTACCGCCGGGAAACGTTTACCTATCGGTGCATACTGGATCCCGCGGTTAAACCTGCTGAAATTTTAGACAGGATTACCGCGGCTCTTCACGGAACCGGAGCAGCGGCATATATCCCCCAGGACAAAACGGAAAAATTACTGGGCCTCTCCCCTTCCGCCAGGGTAGTCATCCGGGGCCGGAACCGGGAGGAGTTGGAATCCCGGGCGGCGGCGGCGGAAACGCTCTTTAGATCCGGCGCATATACCAGGACTCTGGAGATGCGGCCTGCCGGTTCCAGGCCGGAACTGCGGATACTGCCGGATCGGGCCGCCTTGGCCTATACGGGGCTAAGCCTTACCGAAACGGCCCGGGCGGTATATGCCGCCTCCGGGGGCATAAAGGCGGGAGAACTGGAACTGGCGGGAAAAGTTCTTGACATGAACGTATCGGCCCTTGATTTGCCGGAACTGGAAGCCCTGCCGGTAGCTCTTACGCAAACCGGGCCGGTATTTTTAGGCAGCCTGGCCCGAATAGAGTACCGGGAAGCGCCGGTGGCCCTGGCTAGACTGGACCGGAGTGATGTTCTGTACCTCGATCTGTTTCCAAAACCGGGGAAGGAGGGGGAATTGTCCCGGCATCTTAGATCCCTGTATTCGGAGAAAGAGAGAGGTCTTGGCCGGGCAGATGAATCGGCCTTTGCCCGGTACAGATTTTCCCTGGTGCTAACCGCCGTGCTGGTCTTTATCCTGTTGTATGTAACCATGGGGGCGGAATTTGAATCCCTTAGTCTGCCCTTGATTCTGCTCCTGGCAATTCCCTTTTCCTTGGCGGGAGCAGGTCCCGCCCTTTTAATCAGCGGGGCGATCCTTGATTCATCTTCGATTTTGGCCCTGATGGTACTTTTTGGGCTTTCGGTAAACAGCGGAATGGTCTTGTACGAATTGGCCCATGAAAAGCATCGTCAAGGATTGGACCCGGAAAAAGCGGTATACGAAGGGGCCATGGAACGCTTCCGTCCTGTTTTAACCACCACCCTTACTACGGTCTTTGCCCTGTTGCCCCTGGCGGTACATCCCCTGGGAGCCGCCGAACTGTCCATGGTCGCCACCATGCTGGGGGGCCTTGTTGCCTCTACCCTGCTTACTCTCTTTGCCCTTCCCCCGGTATTGATCCGTTTTTTAAGACGGAGGAACAACCATGGCTGATCTTGCCCGGCCCAAAAAAGCCCTCTGTATTACCCTGGGATTTTTAGCAGCGGCTTTCTTTATTATCCAGGGATGGGGAAAAACCAGGCCGGGTCTTCAGAGTTTCGTGGACGAAAGCTTTACCGTAACCCAGCGGTTTTACGGAGTGGATGCGGCGGAAATGGAAAGAATTGCCGCCATTCCCCTGGAAGACGCGATGGCAGGAATTACCGGGGTTAAACGAATAGTAAGTTCCTGTGAAAACAGCCGGGCCCGGGTAAGCTGCTATTTTGAGGGAAAGATGAAAGGCCGTTACGAGATGGTACGGGAAGCCGCCCAGGGGGTCTACGAGTCCCTTCCCTCCGCCGCCCAACGCCCGGAACTTTCTTTTTCCGGTGATTTTAGAGTTCCGGTTTGGACCGCTGCCGTAAGCGCTCCGGATGATTGTGCCCTGGGAATGATCCTGGAAAAAACCCTGAAACCCGTTCTGGAAAGACTCCCCGGCGCCGGGGAAGTGGAAATTTCCGGAACCGGTCTTACCGAAATTGTAATTACCCTGCAGGAGCAGAAAGCCGCAGCCCGGAACATCGATGCGGCAGGCCTGGCGGCCCTATTGGGAGGCAGCGATCTACTTCTTCCCGGAGGAACCTTTAGGGATTGTACGGATTCCGGGGGATCTTTGGTATCCCGGGAAGTACCGGTAATAGTGGACGGCCGTTATGGCGCCGTGGAAGATCTACGGCATGCCCTGATCCCTCTAAAGGATAGCGGCGGAAACCGGACCTTTACCCTGTTGGAAGATATTGCTGTCGTGGAAGAGCGGGAACGGACCCGTGAAAACCGTTCCCGGCTGAACGGAAAGGAAGCGGCCCTTATCGCTGTCATGGGCAGTGACGGGGCGGATCTGGGAAAGCTGTCTCTTCTTATCGGCAGGGAACTGGCAAAGTATCCGGACTTGGATTTTACAGTTTTATCTGACAGGGGTGAAGCGGAGAGGAGGGCCCGTAATTCGGCCCTGGGAGCGGCACTGGAAGGTTCCTGCGCGGTGGCTCTTTTGGCGGCCCTGATCTGTTCCCGAAAGGGGAGAAGGTCCTTGGCTCTAATCTGCGCGCTTACCGTACCGGTGGTAAGTTTTTTTTCTGCCGCCCTGCTTATTCTCCTGGGGTTTTCCCTGGACAAACTTGTTCTGGCGGGGCTGGCCTCGGGATCCGGGGCGGCGGTGGATGCGGCAATTCTTGGAGCCGAATATTTCCACTCCTGTGAAACCCTGGAAGACGGGAAAAGAGCCCTGGGGGATCTTGCGTTTCCCTTGGTTTCCGGTTCCCTTACCACCATCATAGCCCTTCTACCTTTGATGACCCAGGATCAATCCGGAATAAACACCGTGGCCTGGGCGGTAGCTTCGGTAAACGGCATTGCCATGGTTTTATCTCTAACTTTGCTGCCTCCCTTGTTTTTATGGGACGTTCCCCGGAGAAAGTCCGCCGTTCCCGCGCAACGGCCCGGGTTTTTGTTTGCCCGGAAGACCGCACTCTACCGTCCCCGGTGGCGCAAACTGGCCCGGATTGCGGCCCGGCGGCTTGCAGGGCTGGTGCGGATGGTGCTACAACGGCCCCTGGCCGTGGGGGGATGTTGGCTGTGCCTGAGCGGCCTTGGAATCGCCGCCCTGTGCGCCGCCGGTGCCGACGCAGAGCAGGAAAGCCCGGAAAATTCAATCTATGCCCAGATCGAATTTGACGGGGGACTTCACGTGGACGAAACCGATGCATCCTTAGCCCTATACGGGGAAGCCCTGAAGAAACATCCGGGGATACTGACCGTACAAACCGTAGCCCGGACCGGAACCGGTTCGATTCTGGTAAGCTTTGATCCCCGGCTGCTGGATCCCCCGGAGGCCCGGGAATTGCTGCGGGCTCTTCCTGTCGCCGGGGGCTTTGTGTATATCCTTGAGTCCTCCGGAAACGACCGAACCTGGCAGATCCGCATATCCGGCGATGAAGGGGACCGGTGCAAAGAATTGGCCATGGAAGCCGCCCGGATATGTTCCGCCCTGCCGGAACTTTCAGAAACGGTGCTGAATTTTAAAGACGGCGGCCCCCGGCTTAACCTTACGGCGGACCGGGAACGGCTTGCCCAGGGAGGATTTTCTTTTGGCGTCCTGGGGCAGACTGCTCGCCGGGGTATCCATGGTCCTGTGGCATACAAGCGGATGGAACAGGACGGGGAACGGGATGTGCGGATCCGTGGAGGGGTAGCCGCGGGGGATACCGGTGATTTACGGGATCTGTTTCTTATGGGTAAAGATGGGCCGGTGTTTTTAAGTTCTTTGGTCAATATGGAAAAAAACAAAGAAGAATCATCTATACAACGGGAAGACCGGCGGCGTAGCGCTTCCATTTCCATCCGGACCGGTGTTGTAGACCCCCGTAGAATCAGGGACCGGGTTATGGGAGCCCTGAAGCTCCTGGAGCTTCCGCCGGGCTACACCCTTGAATTTGATCCCGCGGCAATCAAGGCCGCCGAAGAAGTAAATGGCCGGGCATACCTTTTTGTTCTGGTCCTTCTATTCTGTTATATGGTAATTGCGGCTTTTAAGGAATCTTTAAGCTTTCCCCTGGCGGTTCTTGCGGTGGTTCCCCCTTCCCTTTCCCTGCCGATTCTGTATCTTTTTTGCCGGTCCTACCCGCTTAACATGGCGTCCGTTTCTTCCTTTGTGGTGGTTTCGGGGATTGCCGTTAATGCTGCGGTCTTAATGGCAGATGCCCTGCAGCATGAAAAGCCCGGAGCCCTTTCTGTGTACCGGGTTTTACGCCGTCGCCTTCCGATCCTGGCCGCCACCACGGGAACCACCGTGGCCGGATCGATTCCCTTTCTTTTTGTGGGAAACGGCGCAGCCCTGGTAGTAAAGGTTCTTTCCCTGGTGAGCGTTTTGGGGGTGGCCGTATCTGCCCTCTGTGCAATCACCCTTATTCCTGCTCTGGTAAAATTATTTCCCCGGATATTGGAATCTCCGGGGGTGCTTACATATAGTATGGAGCCGTTTCCAAATTTGACCCGGTGAAACGGCATTGGAGTTTGGTACTGCGTGGGTAAGGAAGTCCGCGTCTGCGGATAGCATTATATTCATTCGAGGTCGTCTATGGCTTCTAGATTTACTTTTTCCTTTCTTTTGGGAATCATCCTGTGTTTGGTTTCTCCGATCCTCCATGCCCGGGATCTAAATATGGTACAGGGCTTTGATCGGGAAATATTTAACTATCACTTTGACCGGGCAGACCGGGAAGTGGATCCCGGTTCTTGGATGCGAGAAGCCCGGCGGGGGCTTGAACTTGCCCTGGCGGGCTGGGAGCGGACAGCCCTGGAATTGTACGCGGATCCGGAACTACGGATCGAAGCGGAACAGAACCTGTTTCTGTGGACGGAAGAGGAACTGGAAAAGCGCTATGGGGAGTGGCTCTTTAAACGCTTTTTCGGTCTTGGTGCGGGGGATATGGCAAAGGCCCTGGATCTGGCCATTGACAAAGCAAACCGTATGTATGCCTATCACACCGGCGATGAAGGTACGGTACTCTACGGCGAAACCGGCGATCCCGAGACGGTACGTCCCGCCGAGGGCCGCAGTGTGGAAGAGGATCTTAAGGCCTGGAACCTACTGGTGTCGGATGCCGGCAAAGATGAATTGAATAAGTATCAAATCACCTTGGCCTCTTCTTTTCCTGAACTGCTTCTGTATGTCCGGGAAGAGGACCGCACCCGGTTTGAAAACCGTATAAAAGAAATTTCCGTCCGCTCCCTCTGTAGTCGGCAGGCGGAATTCGAAGCCCTGCTTGCCCGGGAAGAACGACTTTTTATTGCCCGCCGCACCGGGGATATCTGGAGCCTGCGTAAACAAAGTGAAAACGAAAGCGCCTTTACCATCAGTTCCCGGCTGATCAAAGATGCGGAAACCGCCTGTGCGTTGGGAATTGCTTCCCTGGAACAGCGGATAGAGGCAGCCCAGGCCGGAACGGGGGATCTTTCTCTGGCCGGGACGGAATGGCTGGCGGCGTTCCAGGAACAGTTTGACCGGGGGCTTAAGGCCTGGGCAGATGCGGAGGAACGGTTTATCATCCGCCGGATGGAATGGGAGCGGGACAGCGGAGAACTCTTTCTGCAGGGGGAAGAAGCCTGGAAGGCGGCTTTTTCGGAACTGGAAAAAGGGCGGCTTGCCTGGGAAGAGGAGGCCCGGGAACTGTTTAATGCCGGGGAACTGCTTTTTTACAATGTTTCGGAACAACTGCAAAGCGCCATAAACGAAGCCAGGATAGAATTTCAAAAGGATGCGGCGCTTAGATCCTACAGCGGCGCCGAGCGGGCAAAAGCCCTGGTAGAAATGTATATTACCTGCGGCTCCGTTCTTGCGGAAGCGCGGGAGAGTGTAAATTTCTGGCTTTCCCGTTTTACCGGCACTCCTCCGGCGGATGCCCTGGAAGCGGGCGTCTTAACCGGCTGGGTCAGACTTACAATGGATACCGGTTCATTATCCGAAGGTCAAAAAACAGCGGGTCAGGAATTGATCCGCTGGGCGGATATTTTTACCCAGTACAGCGCCAAAGCCCGGGAATCCATCGGCGCCCTAGAAAGAGAATTCGGCCTTGTTCTGGGAATGGACAAAGCCGCTTTGGGCGATGTTCTTGCCCTGAACAGTGAAAAACTCTTTTTGGATGAATATCAGGTGGAATTACTCCGAACCAAGGCTATTGCCAGGTACTGGGAACAGCGCTATTCCATTGCCCAGGCAGTTTCCGCCTATGCGGAAGAACTGAGCGCCGGACGCATCACCGAAGCGGAAGGGCTCCGGCAGTGGAGGGATTCAAAGGCGCAATACGATGAAGCCCTGGCGGCCTATGAAGAAATTCAGGAACGGCTAAAGAACGGCGGATCCGCCATGGCCTCGGTTCAGCAGGAATTGCAAAACGCCGCGGCGGCTTTGACGGAAGCGGAAAAAAAGCTGGAAGATTTAAACAGCCGTTATGCCCTGCAGATGGCGGCGTACCGGGTGGATTCCGGGGATTTTATCCTAGCGGAACTGGGGACCTGCTATGGAGCCCTTATAGAAATCGCAGAAAAACGCCGGCAGGATGACGCGTACTATACGGCGTTTTTAAAGGCGGAGCAAAAGTATCTCGAAGAATTGATACTTCAGTACGGATGGTCATTGCTGAGAGATATCGTTATAAACCGTGAGGAGGAGGAAGAAGAATTAACCCGGCTCAAGCTTTCTTTGCTGGGGACCGCTTCGGGGGCAGACTGGTATTTTGCCGTTACCGGAAAAGAAGATACACCGGAAGAGCGGAAGGCCCTTGAAGAAGAGGGGCTCTTCAACCGCCTTAAACAGGATGCGGCGCAAGATGCGGCGCAAGGAGCCGTTTCCGGCAAGGCCGCCAGGGCGTTTGCGGTTTACCGGGAATTTTTCGCGTATGCGCCGGGTTTGCGGCGGGAAGCGGCGGAATCCGCCTGGCGGTCATTGGAAAGGGTGTGTGCTGAATTCGGATATGAAGGTTCCGAAGGCACTTTGCCTGATATGGCGGCTCTTACGGATACACTATTTTTGTATGGAGAACGTCTCGATATAGATCCTGGGTATGTAACCGCTTCCTTACTGGAAAAACTAGACCGGGCAATGGAGATGCTGCCGCCGGTGTTAGGAAACGAATTCGCAGAGTGGGGAGTTTCCCTGATAAAGTATATGGCCGCAAAAACTCTGTACCGGGGAATACCCGTATCTGTGGATACGGCGGCCATACTGGAGCGATACGCCGAACTAACCACCCGCATGATGGAGATCACGGGGCGGGGGGATAAACCGGAGGAAGAACTTGCCGGAGAAACGCTTTTTTATCAATATTTGGTTGCGTTTTTAAGATCCTACGGCGAGGCATCGACGGCAGCGGCAACGGCCGCCGCCGGCTTGGCGGCAGGAGAAGGCCCTGAACATTGGCGGGTCTATATCAGTGAGCCCCGGTTTGATCCCTCCGCCACGAATACGGGGCCTGCCATTCCCGCCGCGGAAACCGGTCGCCCCGAAGGGCCGGCCTTGATTAACGGAGCCCTGTCCTGGGAAGAAGGCTGCTTGGCCGATGCCCGGGAAGCCGCTGCGGCGGTGGAACGAAAATTTTCTGAAGCCCTGGCGCTGCTTGTAGAAGGCGCTTTATCCGGGCGGCAGCAGGAGTTTATGGACACTGCGGCTTCGTATGCTGAAAATCCCGGCATGGAATGGGAATACCGCCCTCCTGATCTTGAATATATCATAGCCCTTGAATTCTTTAAAGAAGAATCGGAAAAGTTGGAAAATAAGGCCGCCTTGGAGTTGTCCCTTAAGCAGGAAATAGCCCGCTTGGGCTTTGAATACGGGAAGCTTCCTCCGTCAGGACAAGGGGCGCTGGATCAATTGCGCATTATTTCAGCGGAATTGGAACAGGCCCGGGTACTGCACCAACAGGTCCTGGGGCAGTACAGTCAAAAAGCGGCGATCTATGAATCCGAAGGGACCAGGTATGAAGCTCTTTACGGGGAAGCTAAAAACCGGTTTGCCTTCCTGGAAACAACGCGGATTGAATATGAAAAGCAGGATGCCATACAACGCTGGGCCGGTACGGCCTATTTGAAACAAAGTTCGGATCTGGGGGAGGAAATACTCTATTACAAAGAGCCGGCGGAAGAAGCCGCCTATGCCAAAGAAAGAAATAATCGAGCTCAAGCTGCCCTATTCGCGCTGCAGAACCTTTACGCTGCGGATGAAGAAAAAAGGCCCTATGACGACGGAGAATATACGGCATTATACAACGAATATAAAGATAGTTTTGCCAGGATGTTCTTGACCTTAAAGGCAAAAACAGAATTTGCCGCGGAACTGGAATTGGAGCAGATAAAAAACAAGGAATTGTACCTTTCGGTTTCTGCCATGGCTTCCGGTTTCGCAAATCCTCAGTTACGCGGCTATTACGAATCTTACGACCCTTCTGGAACCGCGGGCAACTCGTGGATGGATTTTGTCCGCATCACGGAATCCGGCGGTTTAGGCCTTTCTTTAGACGAATCGTCCTTTATATTGTCCCCCCTGGATGCCGCTGAGGCAGAGGCGCTTTCAGACTATTTTGCCCCCAGGCAATTTACCGGTGACGGGCTAAGCCAGATGTCCCCCTATGAGGAAGCACTGGCAGCCTGGAGTGCCAGAATGGCGGACTATGATTTGGGTAACATGAATTCCTACCAAACATGGGGACTTGCCCTTGATTATATTGTTCGGCGAATAATCGAAAGCAACCCTTCTGTTTTAGGCATCGGACAGTCCTATGAACTTACAGATATGGGCGCCGATGGGAATATTAAACTTGACGGTGATAGACTTGATAAGCTGCTTGAGAAATACCGGGCCAATACCCTGTCCGGGATGCAACAAAACGCATGGGATTGTTTAAGTGCCCAACAAAAGGAAGATTTGGAATTCCTGGCGATCTTGCTTTTAACCGGCGGCGGAGGCGACGGGGCGGGGGGACTAAACAAGGTATCGGAATATAGGGAAATGGACTGGCTTTACGATAAGGCGGATTATTATAAAATGTCAAAAAAAGTGCTGTTTATACGAATAACCATTTATCGCTGGCCCTATACGCTTGATCACAGTGTCCTGGATCAGATCTTGCGGCTGACAAAAAACAGGAAAAACGCCTTTTACGATAATATAAATTATAACCGGGGAATTTTTTCGTCCGGGGTGTCAAACCTGTTTGCGGAAAAAATCAAATATGAAGAATCCTGCGATAAACTTGCGGTCTTTTCAAAAATGCGGGAACAGGGGATCGTTTGGGATGATATTGAGTCCGCTTTGACACTGCTTGAAAATATTGAAAACGCCGAACTGGAAACATTAAAGAAGTATTGGAACGAAATGCAGGCATATCAGCAAATCGCAGGAAGCAAAACCGTATATTCCAGTGTTAGCGCCGCTCTGGATGGTCTTTATGCATGGGGCAAAGGGGCAAAAGATGATTTGGAGTTAAGATTTGAAAATGCGTATCTGGAGGATCAAGAGAATCGCAAAATAAACCAGGATGCGTATAGGAATACCCTGGAAGGATTTATTAACGGCGAAGCCTCCATGATCGAATTGCATGACGCCGCCGAACTGGCCTATGGATATGAAGCCCCGGCCCTCAAAAACCATTTGGAGAATCTGGGAACCGTGATGATTTCAGATTTAAAAAACATACATGCAGACAGGGCGGTTTATACCCAACAATATAGAGAACTGGCTTCCCAATATACGAATTTAATTGAGCGGGCCTACAAAGAGCGGTTCAATGCCGAACTTGCCGCCCGGGAAGCGGACTGGGAAGAACAGCAAAGGGATCTGGACAATAAGCTGGCCGCCTGGCGGGAAGCCGCAGGGCTTATCGTTGAACGGGGAAGGCAGGATTGGAAGAACGGTTTTGAATCCCTGCAGAACGCTCTTGTCAGGTGGCGCCGTAATTTTGAAGAGAGCTATGAAACCCTTGATGCAGCCTGGAATGCCGCATATATAGAAAGTCTTAGGGATAAAGAAGATTGGATAAACCAGGCGGTATATGCGGCGGAAAATGCATTACATGATTCTTTGCTTACCTTTGTGGGAGCCGATGCGGAATCCTATGGCCGTAAGCTTGATAGTTTTATGCCTGCGACCCTCCCTGGCTTTGGGGCCCGTGAAGAAGCCTCTGTAATTTTGCAAAATGCCCTTAGTTCGGCAGGAATTACCGGTCTTTCCGGGGCCCTTACTTCTATGGCCGGTAGCGCCGCCACAATTCTTACCCCGGTACGGAGCGGCGTTTCGGGAATCGGTGTATGGGATTCGGGCAGGGCTCATGAAGCGGCCAAGGCCGCCGCCTGGGACGGCACCCGGGAACTTGCCACGGGTAAGATGGTTTTGCTTGCCTTCCAGGCCAGGGAGTCGGCCTATGAAGCAAAACGGATCCTGGAAGAAAATGTTGCACGAAACAACTCCGATTTTAACGATGCCATGGACGAAATATATACCATGAACGGCGGCTGGAACCGTTGGGGCAATACATACCGCAAGGACATTATCGTACATTCGACGGTATTTACCAGCGCTATCACCGACCGGGTTACCCTTGATGCGTACAGATGGTTTGTCATGGAGTATTGGGAATTTGCCGCCGATTTAAGTGATACTAATCTGGAGGGCCTGGATTATTTGGGGGTCCAGGCTTTGATTGCCCTGGCCCAGAAGGAAGTTCAGGAAAAGGGTAAAATTGTTTTTGGGGACGGAGATTCACAGGGGGATTTCAATATCTGGATCGGCGAGAGCCCCGAAATGATCTATGGAACCATTACAAACCCGGGGAGCGGCGAGTTAGGCCGCTTAATGAGCGAATTGTACAAGTGGGATGCCAAACAGGCCGAAGGCATTGCAGCCATGAACGCTCCCCTCTGGAACAAGCCCCTTTGGGATTCCCGGGGATCCTGGTTTGGCGCCCCCAATATGAGGGTCGCGGCCGATATAGCCAATTCCATTGCTGCGACGATATTAACCGCCGTTTCTCCCTTTACCGCCGGAGCTACGCTGGCCCTGGCGGCTGGGGTTAATGTACTGGACGAAGCGATATTTTACGCCCTGGATGCCGCTCACGGATACATGGACTGGGATGACGCCGGATTTGCCTTTGGAAAAAAGGCATTTATAACTACCGCTACAACATTAGCCGGAGCCGCCTTTAACGGCGCCGGGTCTGCTGCAAGTTCCGGTTTTGCCGGGATTACCGCTAAGGCCGCCCAGCATACCAGCGGCTTTGGTACGGTATTTACTAAAACCGCCATGAGCGGGGTTCAGGCAATTAGTACCGGCACGGTAAACAGCGCCATAGGCGCCATAACGTACAGCAACGGCAAGTTTGGCTGGTCCCAGGATGCCTTTAAAGCGGGCTTTAAAGAGGGTCTAACAGGCTCTCTTACGGCCAGTGTCAGCACATTTGTTTCATCTTCAATGAATCTTGGCCTTGAGGGATTTTTTGATACCTATTATGCGGATGGGATAAAATTATCATCCTTGACCGGAGGACTAGCAGGCCAAGGGCTAAACTATGCCTTTGGCGGCGATTTTACCCTTAATGCATTTAACCTGGGCTTTATAAACAAGAATGCAGCGGGAATCGGTTTGGTGGAACTCAATTTTGGACGGAACGGTTTTAATGTCGGGTTTGGTCTGGGGGGCGTTGACGTAAGCCTGGGAACCATAGCCGGCGCCATACAGGGGCTAGAAGCATGGAAGGTTAATTTTGATATTTGGACCTCGGATTCAGAAGATGCCCAAAAATATATAAGTCAGCTTAGGACCCTTTATTCCGGCGGTGAAACAACCAAAGAAGCCTATAATGCAATCTTGACCGGAGCAACCCGCATAGTAGAAAATGTCGCCGCGGCCTTTACCGAAAATATTTATGATCCTGTAACCGGGGTTAAAACGATTTTTTTGGGGAGGGATGCCCTGGAGGATGAAAGTCCCTTTGGCCTTAATGTGGTGTTTAGCCACGAAGCTTATAGAAATGGTATATATGACGGCGCCGAAGGACAACAAATAGAAACAGACAAGGCAGTAACCGGGCATATTACCACGGCCCTTGGGTTAATGCAAAGTTATGGCCGCGGGGCCGTCGGCGAAGCCATGGCCGGGGAAGCTCTGGAGTTCTTAAAAAATTTTGAGATTTTTATATCCGGTTCTAACGATCCGGAGGAACAGCAGCGGGCGATTTCGAATATACTGGATATTTTTAATTCATACGATCCCAGCGGAGACTATTGGAGGCTGGCCAAGAACAGCGATGGTTCTTATAAGTTGCTAAAAGATAATAACCATAGCCTGCTTGATGAGAACGGAAGCATCCTAGTAAGAAGTGTTCTAGACATCTTTAATAGCCATGGTAGGATAATTGGGCATCACTATACGGATGAAGATTCCTATTCCAGATCGCTGGGCATGTTATTAGGACTGTACCCTGACTTTAACCAGGGTGATCATGAGAGGCTCCTGGAAGAATACAGGGTATTTATCGCCAGCGCTTACGATTCGATTTATCTTGCGGGCGTTAAGGATGTCCAAAGAACCAGTTTTATCGCCCCCGCGGTAAATGTTAACCCGTATCTTATGACATACAAAGAAATAGTTAATGGCAGGGGTATAACTATTCGTCCGGATGGGAAAAACAGCCATGTGGTGGTGTCCATTATGGACGTATATAACAAGGTAGCAGGAAAGGTGTATTTTTATCACCAGCCGGGTGAACGGGACTATGTGATGGTTGAAAACATGATTCCCGGCGGGAGGCGGTTAAAGGCGGGCACTATCTCGTTTGAAATAACCGGAACCGGTTATACTGCAAAAATGTTTGGCCTTGGTACAACAATGCCCGATCCTTCTAAAATGGGAAAAGCCCATCCGGCGGTGATGGGCAATAATTACCGGTATGCATGGTCCCTGCATAATGTTTCCGGCGCAAATCCGGTGAGGGGATTTAGATTATTTAACGGGCAGCCTGAATCCTGGGAATCGGTTACGGGACCGATGCCTCAAGCCGATAGCGGAATAGCCGTGGTTCCCGGTTTTCCCTATAATACTAAGGACGATCCGCAAAGGGCCTGGAGTAATTGGGCCACGAGTCTGCGTAATTTTCCGGGGTATTATTATGATGAAAGTGGAAAGAAAATCCTAACCTGGACAAATGCAATTAATGGTCATACAAGCTATTCTAATCCCTATGTAAGAAAGAGTAACGGGTATACGGCAGGCAGCCTTGGCTGCCAAGTCTGGGTTCCCATTACATTTAATCAGTTGACCGAGGGGTTACGGACAACAAAAGATCATATATCCTGGGGAAACTTTGTCATAACCCGGTCAATATTCGGCGACGGTACAAATAAAACAAACAATTGGACCTGGCCGTGATAACGCCGTACAATTCCTAGAAAGCTAAGAAGGAGCAGATCTTTAAAAAAGCCCGGATCAAAGCCGTGGCTTTGTAGACAGATGGGACGGTAAAATATTTTCGGGAACCCCTGGAAATTTCGGTTGGGTTTTGAGGGGTTCCCCCTATTTTCTGCCTCATCCCCCTTTGCAGAACCGGGCCTGGGCCGCGTCCAGGGCGGCAAACAGCAGGAAGCCCACGGCGGCGAGGCAGAATATGCCGAAGTACATCTGGGGGTAATCGGCCCGCATCC
>JAISOA010000057.1 GCA_031275945.1 Spirochaetaceae bacterium | reverse complement strand
CGAAGGCTGGAAAAAGGAAATCGCCGACGTCCGCAAGAACCACTATCCCAAATTCGGCGACAAGCTTCCCAAGGAACTGTACGCCGAACTTGACGCCATTGAAAAACGGCTTAACGGATAAGATGGAGACGCATATGCCCTGGAATGCAGCGAGCGGAACGGCCTGGGCCGGTTTTATACGGCCCGGCAGGGAAACCGCAGGGAGAAGACTGTAATGATGCGGCAAAAAATCCCCTGTACCGTCCGGAAAACCCTCTTCGCCCTTCTGGGAGGCCTGGGGCTTTTTCTGTATGCCTCCTGCTCCGGTCACATTACGGGGCAGCTTGCCCAGGACGCGTCGGGAACCCTGCAGATCCAGGCGGGTCTTGAACCGAATATGATTAGCCTTATCAACACCTTGCGCAGCCTTGGTCCCGCCGGGACCCAGCAGGGGCCTATTTTAGATGCCGGGGCCTTTAATAGCGCCCTTCAAACAGCGCCGGGGGTACGATCCGCGGCCCTGCGAAACAGTGGCCGGGAGAAGATCGCAGGAACCATCTCTGTAAACCGTATCGGGGATCTTTTTTTGGCGGGGAACGGATTTATCCGCTATGAGGGAGACGCCGTGTCCGGTAAGGTGTCCGTCCATGTGGATCGCGCCACCGGCTCCCGAATATTGCCCCTTATTTCTGCCGAGGCGGTGGATTATCTTTCGGCCCTCATGGCTCCGGTAGCCACCGGAGAAGCCCTGACCAAAAAAGAGTACCTGGAACTGGTTACTTCGGTATACGGCGAAGCCATTGCCGCCGAAATAGCCGCCGCCAGAATCGGCGCCCTTATAAGCGTTCCCGGTACGGTTAGTTCCGTTAAGGGAGGCTCTTTTTCCGGCCGGGAAGCCCGTTTTGACATTCCCCTGCTGGATATTCTGGTTTTAGAGACGCCCCTGAACTACGAAATAGCCTGGTAGGGCCGGCAAACCGGGCCGGATGTAAGATTTAAAAAATTTTCGTCGGCGAGAACGGCCTGCAAAGCGGCATCGTCTACAGTAAAAAAATATACAACAACCCCTTGCATGGGCAGAAAATTTTTCTATACACAGCATACATGTCACGAACCGGAGAATTGAGTAAAGGGGAAGGGAGCCCTTACAGGATCGCGATTTCTTTGCTACCGGCTATCACATTCTACTTCCGCCCTCTTACGGCGGCGGATAAAAAAGGGTAGGATAGGGACGATGTCCCAAAGCCCGCTTCATAGTGCGTATACCAGGATATGCCTTTCCTGCAAAACCCTGGAAACCGTCTTTTTAACGGAAGAAATTGTCCGCCTGGATTTTTCCTGGGGAGGACCGGCGCCGCGGGCGGGGCAGTTCTTTATGATTAAACCAAAGCGGAGTTCTGTTTTTCTTCCGCGGCCCCTCAGCGTGGCCCGCTGGGAACCTGCTAAATCTCCGAATTCCAAAACGATGATACTTAGTTTTCTTGTGGCCCTGCGGGGACGGGGAACCCTGGAATTGTCGCAGCTTGGGACCGGGGAAGAGGTTGAAGTAACCGGGCCCCTAGGAAATGCCTGGGCCGATTTCCCCCCCCCGGGGGTGGGCGGACCGGGTAAACCGGATGCCGGGGCAGGAAGGGCGGCAACGGATGCCGGAATGGGAAAACCCTGGGCCCTTATGGGGGGAGGCGTCGGCATTGCCCCTCTCCTGGCTCTGGCCGAAGAGCTTTCCGGGGATAGGGCCGCCCCGGAAGCCGGAAAAAATTTTTATGGGTTTGATTTTTACGGCGGTTTCAAAAAACCCTGGCCGGATCTGCGAACCCGGGAGGGTCTTACCGGAGCGGCCCGGGGGGCCCGTAGGCTGATCCTTGCATTTGAAGATTCCGGAGCGGGGCAAGATTCCGGGGACGGGCCGGCGTCAAAAGGCAGACCGGGTTCCAAAAACGGCCAAAGTTCCGGTGGGACCCCGGAACATCCGGAGACGGGCCCTCTTCCCGCAATTTACCGGGGCCGGATTCCGGACTTTTTTAATCCCCGGGACTATGCCGTGGTGTACGCCTGCGGTCCCGAACCCATGTTACGAACCCTGGGGGTCCGGTGCAGGGCCCTGGGAATACCCTGTTACCTAAGCATGGAGCGGCGCATGGCCTGCGGTGTGGGGGCCTGCCTGGGTTGTACGGTAGAAACCAGGGGCGGTAACAGGCGCTGCTGTACCGATGGTCCGATTTTTCCGGCGGAGGAACTATACCTCGATGAATGAGAAAACCCATGGATAAACCGGATCTGTCGGTCCGTATTGCCGGGGTGCTGCTGCAAAATCCGGTAATTGCCGCCTCGGGCTGTTTCGGTTACGGGAACGAATATGCGGAAATCATCGAAGTTTCCTCCTTGGGGGGTATCTGTACCAAGGGCCTTACCTTTAAACCCCGCGGGGGCAACCGGGGAGAGCGGCTCTACGAAACCCCTGCGGGGCTTCTTAATTCCATAGGCCTTGAAAATCCCGGCATCGAAGCGTTTATTGAAAAAGAACTTCCCCGGATGAGGACCCTTGGACCCGCGCTTATCGCCAACCTTTCCGGCGGCGACATGGACGAATATGCCCAGGGAGCCAGGCTTCTTGACGATTCCGCGGTGGATATGATCGAGCTTAATATCTCCTGCCCCAATGTCCGGTCCGGGGGTATGGCCTTTGGCCTTGACGGGGAAAGGGCCGCCGCGCTTACCGCCGTGGTCCGGAAGGCGGCGGCCCACAAACCCTTGATGGTTAAACTTTCACCTAACGCGCCGGATATTGCCGCGGTGGCCCGGGCCTGCGCCGATGCGGGGGCGGACGCGTTTTCCCTAGTGAACACTTTTAAGGCCATGGCCATAGATACGGAACGGCGGCGGCCCGTGTTCGACAATGTCGGCGCCGGTCTTTCCGGTCCCGCCATACGGCCCCTGGCCCTTCGCATGGTATGGGAACTCTACGGCGCCCTGCACATGCAGAGCCCAAGGGGCGCAAACCGATCAAAGCCCCTGCCCATTGTGGGTCTGGGGGGCATTGCCTGGGCCAACGACGCGCTGGAATTCCTTATGGCCGGCGCCGTCGCGGTTCAGGTTGGTTCGGCAAGCTTTGCGCGGCCCCCGTCCATGACGGAGATAATTGCCGGCATAGGGGAATATATGCGGGCCCATGGCCTAAAAACCACGGCGGAACTGAACATCCGGGAATCATATCCGGGGCCGGGGGATTCAACACCCGGGGCTTAAGTCCTATTCTTGACCCACAGATACGAATGAAGATGAAAAACCACAACGAACCTTCGGTTCGAGCGCACCAAGGAAGGAGAAATGGTTAGAGAACAACTCTTCGTAGTCCGGCTTTAAAATGCCGTATATTGAAATTCCACAAAAATCCCCTGTTGTGTCAATTCATATTGTAAACAGGTTTGAGAGGTACTCTCTAACAAGCCCGGCCCCAGGAATGAATAGAGTTGTTTAAAAACTTCAGTTTTTAAACAACAACCGCTTAAAAACAGCAAAATGCGGAGCATTTTGCCTGGACTTCATATGCGCAATCCAATACATTTTTGGCGAGTTTTTCTTGTTTGCGCGTAATCATCTTTTTTTCTTTGTGCGCCGCGAACCGAAGGTTCGGCCACGCCTTTGTGGTTAAAAATTCTTGGGTTATGGTAATCACGTAAACGCAATGGCGCCAGGCACGGTTTTTAACCCTATTGACAAAATTCCCGCGTACATAGTAGTATATCGTTCCCATGTTCTTGACAAGAACTGAACATACAGACAAAAATCCACCCCCGGCCCCCCGCCCAAAAACAGCGCCCGCAGGGCGTTATGCGGCACGGCGTAGCCCCAATAAATTCCCCGGTAGGCCTGAAACGTGCGGCCGCTTTAGCGGACACAGCGGGCGGCTCCCAGCTCCCAGCTCATATTATACACAAAACAGGCTTGAACGTCTACTAAACAGCTGCTTTTTCCGGTTAAAAAACGCCCTTTTTTCATGGTTTTGCGCATACCTGAAGCTTGCAGGTACGGGTAAACGGCCTTCCGCCGTTTACAAATTAAAAACTATATTTTGAACGAAAGAGGTTGGTATGAAAAAGAAACAAATGGTAGTGGCGGCGTTGATGGTTCTGACGGCCTGTTCCAGCCCCACGGGCGGCGGGGACGAGAGCGGTTCCACAGGCGGCGGGAACATAGCCATCACCAGTATTGCGGAGGTTCGGGACTATCTTTCCGCCGCTTCCGGCGGCGGGAGCACCGCGGATCCCGTCTCCCTGCCGGTAAGTCTCGACCTGGCGGACACAGAGGGAGACGGCTGGACAGACCTCCTCGAAGCGATAAAAGACACAGACAAGTACGTGGCCCTGGACCTTTCGGACTGCACGATGAGCGGTCCAACGTTTGACCCTGGAGCGGACACACCCGGCATGGACAAGATCGTCTCCCTGGTCCTTCCCGATGAGGCCACAAGTATCAAGGCGGGAGTCGGTTACCCTTCCTATGTGGGCCTCATGGAGGACTTCTCGGCCCTTGAAAGCATTAGCGGCGCGGGCATAGAAACCATCGGCGCAAACGCCTTCTGCCAATGTTACGCCCTGAAAACCGTGGACTTTCCCGCGGTCGAAACCATCGGCTCATACGCCTTCTGGGCGTGCTCCGGCCTTACCGAGGTGAGCCTCCCCGCCTCCCTCTCAAGCATCGGCAATAACCCCTTCAACAACTGTAAAAACCTGGAAAGCATCACCGTTGATCCCGGGAACCCCAACTTCAAGCACAGCGACGACAACAAGGCGCTCCTCTCCAAAGACGGCAAGACCCTCTACGCCTACCCGTCGGCCACAAGCGCTCTTCTCAATGATCCAACGCTTGCCGGGATAACCGTCGTCGGCTTTTCAGCCCTCAGCAACACCAACATCACCGCCGTGAACCTCCCCGCGGCAGTAAGCATCGACGAACAAGCCTTCAACGGCTGTACCTCACTGCAAACGGTAAGCCTCCCCGCGGCCGCGTCCATCGGCAATGCAGCCTTCTCATGGACCGGCAACATCGCCCTCACCGTTACCCTGGGCAGTACGGCCCCCATGCTGGGATCGTATATGTTCACCTCCGTCACCGGTTCCACCAAAATCGTGAAGGTCCAGGTTCCCTCCGGCGCAACGGGCTACGGGACAGGAACCTACAACGAGACCGACTCCTACACCAATAACTTGGGCAACGGCTTTAGGGGCGGCGGCTGGAACGGCAGCGTCATAATAAACCCCAGCTATATCAACAGCAATATCAGTTTGACGATAGAGGAATTACCTTAATCCGCCACCTTTGCGGATTGCGCGCCCTAGTGGTCTGTAACGTCTAAAAGTATACAGAAGAAAAACCACGAAGGAACACAAAGGCGCACAAAGGAGGGAGAAATGAGGAAAAAACAATCTTCCCTTCGTGCACCTTCCGCGCCTTGGTGGTTAGTTTCTTCATAAATGTATTTTTAGTGTAATCAAGGTACCAGGGGGGACGGCGCGGTTTATCCAGGGAAACGCAATGCGCCTGGCACGGCTTAACCACGACGAACCTTCGGTTCGACCGCGCCCCTGTGGTTCCTCATTCTTGGTTATGGTAATCAGGTCTTGACTTGTGGGTCAAATTTAGGGCTTAGTCCCGCGGGGTTAGTTCTACGGAGCTAAGGACCGGAGAGGGACTTAAATGTGCCGGCCACAGTCTCAAAGATTTCTACTATGTGGGGATCAAAGCGTTTCCCCTTTTCTTCCAGTATGATCCGGCAAGCTTCCTCATGGGACATCCGGCTCCGGTATACCCGCTCGCTGGTAAGATCGTCGTATACATCCGCCACCGCCACTATGCGGCTGCAGAGCGGTATGGCATCCCCGGAAAGACCCACAGGATACCCCCCGCCATCCCAGGCTTCGTGGTGGGTTAGGGCGATAAGCTTTGCATAGTGAAAAAAACACTGAGCCGGCAGCCGCCGGGAAAACTGGTCCAGTATTTTTGCCCCCCGGCTTGTATGCTGTTTCATCTCCTCGTTTTCTTCTGTGGAAAGCGGCCCGGGCTTAAGCAGGATACGATCGGGGATAGTAATGTTTCCAATGTCGTGGAGGGGAGATGCCCGGACAATATGCTGCAGATCCAGGGAATTTATGTCGTCAGCATAGAGATCGCGCCGCAATACTTCTTCTCCCAGAATGGCGCAGAACCTGGGGGCCCGCCGGGAATGGCCTTCCATTTTGTAGCGAAAATTAATAAGTTCCGCAAAGGATTCTGTCATGATCCCCGAAAGGGACATGACGGTATCTTCCATGCGGCGTATATACCCGGCCAGGCGCAGGTGCAGTTCAATCCGGTAGCGCAGTACATCCACCGGTACGGGTTTTACAATATAATCCTTGGCCCCCATCTGGAAGGCCCGCAACTGGGTTTTTGTATCCGCCAGGGTAGTGTTAAAAATAACCGGAATGCCCGTCAAGGCAGGAATTTCTTTAATCTTGCCCAGCAGCTGGAATCCATCCATGCCGGGCATTTCCACGTCCAGCAAGAAGAGATCCGGCCGCTTACACCGGGCAATTTTAAGGGCCATGGCGCCGGACTTTGCAAGCATAACTTCGTAGGAATCCAAAAGCTGAAATTCCGTTTGCTTAAGCAGCGAAAGATTATCGTCCACAACCAGGATCCGCTTCACCGGAAATGCTCCTCTGGGAAATGGGGAGCCGTCTGTTGCAGCTCATCCTTTAACCGGGCAAACCTGTCGCTGTTTTCTAAAAAGACATCGACTATCTGGGGATCAAATTCCGTTCCCCTTCCCCGGCATATTTCTTCGCAGGCCGCGGAATGTTCCATGGCGGGATGATACACCCGGTCGCTTACGCATGCATCGTAAACATTGGCCACCGCTACAATCCGGCAGCATAGGGGAATATGATCCCCAGAAAATCCAAAGGGGTAGCCGGTTCCGTCGTACCGTTCATGGTGAAACCGGGCGATTAATTCGGCCATTTTAAAATAGTCCCGGCTGGGAAGCTGTTCATAGATGTCCTTGAGTATGCCGGCGCCGATAAGAGTATGGCCCTGGACGGTTTTAAATTCCTCCCCGGTTAAGGGCCCCTTTTTGCGGAGGATCTCTTCATTAATGCCGATCTTGCCAATATCATGAAAGGGAGTGGCCCGGGTCATGGTGTCAATAAAACCCAGGTCCAGTTCCGGAACAAGAACGCCCCTGCCATAAAGGGAAAGGCCCAGCAGTTCCGCATATTTTCCCGTCCGCAATACATGGCCGGAAAAGTTATAGTCCTTACATTCGATAAGATCCGCAAAGGCATATCCGATATGGTCTTCCAGTTCTTCAATCGATTGTTCAAGGGACCTTGTATAGGCGGCAAATTGCAGGTGCAGCCTGATGCGATGGTGCAGAATATCCCTGTTTACCGGCTTGTGTATAAAATCCACCGCACCGGATTTAAGGCCCCGGAGCTGGATCAGGGGATCTTCACTGGCGGTTAGGAAGATAACCGGTATATCCCGCAGGCCCTGCTGCTGCTGAAGCTGGGTAAGGACATCAAAGCCGTCCATGCCGGGCATGTTAATATCCAGCAGGATAAGATTGGGCCTAAGCAGCCGGGCCATTTCCAGAGCCCAGCGTCCTGTGGGGGCCGCATAGGTTTTATATACAGAAAGCTGGGCACAGATGCTTTCCAAGATTACTTCATCATCATCCACAACAAGAATGGACTTCATAGAAAACCGCGCTCCGCGTCAATTTTGTTATCATTGCACCAGGGTACTAAAAATGCTTGCTTTTGGCAAGGCCGGGGGAGGGGGACGCCAACCACCGGGGGCGGTGGTACATACTGTACGATCGTGCCGGCCATTGCCTTCCGCAGGATTGGAGTATGGTTGTATTTACCGATATGCCGCATTTCACCGGTCCTTTGGACAAAAAAAAGACCTACACCGGCAGGTACAGAGGCATGTTATTCCCAGACATTCTACGAATGTCTGGAATTACCGATTGTAATTGTTTGCCAGGTAAGGAATTAGCCAATTCCTTACCTGACAAGCTCAAATCGATGGTGTATAACGCTTCTCTACCGGTTTAGGTCATGCCCGGGCTAAACCCGGTAACAATCCTTGTAATAGCTTATTAGGGGGTCTTAGGAATGTCAAGCGGAATTGCCGGCGGCGTCAACGGCAGGCGGGAGCCGTGTCAACGGGGACCATGGGTGAGGGCGGGACTATACGCTGATGTCTGCAGCTTTTCGTTCCGCCTCTTCCTGGGCCGCGGCAATCTGCCGTTTTTTAAGGGCCTGCTTAAAGATCGTTTCCGTATCGATCTTGGTGTCCACCCCAAAGAGGGGGCGGATCCCCTCGCCATTTTCACTGCGGAAGAGAAATCCGGTGCGCTCATAGGCCCAGCTGTCTTCGTTATTCAGCAAATGATCCAGCACCACCGTAACCGCCAGGGTAAAGTAAATAAGGGACGCGTTATTCCGCTTTTTGGGGGCCAGCAGCATGTCCAGACGTTTTGAAACCGGGTTGGGGACCTGAAAAACATAGGGATCCCAGGGGTTGTCGATACCGTCGCAGGGGGACCGGTTTTCCGCTCCCCCCCGTTTATTTCCCTGCTCTATGCCCGCCGCGATGGTGCTGAGGTACCGGCGAAGGGTTCTAAGCTCCGGATACAGGGGCTGGATGGAATTTTTCTGAAACGGCGGAGGCATGATCGACTCAAACCTGTAATAGGGAAGAAAGTAAAGCCGCTTGGTCCAATGCAGGTCGTTAAGAAGCCGTTTGGCATAATTGCTGCTTCTGGATTCGGCGGTGTTTTCCAGGAGCCGGCAGTACTCGTCCAGTTTGGGAAGGTATCCCTTATCAAAGCCTTCCTCGCTGATCCCCGACCAGGTATTGATAATCCGGGTCATGGGCCCGTCGATCCGCTCGGAATTGCCGTCCGGTCCCATGATAACCCCGAATACGGTGTAACGGAGTCCGAAAAAAAGTTCTTCGATGATCCGGATTAATATGTAAATCTGCTGCAGGGGGTCCGTGGGGGCTATTAATTCCACCCGCTTTTTTAGGTTAAACACGTCGGAAAAATACGGAAAAAAGTCCGGGAAGAGGTGGATCCGGTCCCACCCGGCCTTGGGAAAAAGAGTTTCCAGGGCCGTAAGGCCCCGTTCCACGGCCTTACTCTCCGAGTCCCGCATCTGCCGTTTTGCCTGTTCTTCTTCCGTCAGGGGGTCTTCCGCCGGAACTTCACTTACGGCGTCCTGTACAGGAGTATCCTGGGATACCACAGGCTGGGCGGCCCCCTCTTCCGGAACCACCGCGGGCTCTTCGGTGCCGGAACCCTGTCCCACCTGGGGGCTAATCCGGTCTTTCTCTGTAACCTGAAGAAAGGCCATAAGGCGGTTTTTCCGTTCCTGGAAGAAGGATTCATAGGAAAGCCAACAGCCGGAAAGGAGCTTAAGCAGCATGGGATAAAGCTGGTACCGGACATCCCGGCGGATAATGCCGTAGGAAAACAGGGCGTTCCGTATCAGTTCCTGGTATTTTCCCTTGGCTTCAACAGGATTTTCCAGGTACAGAACCTTGTACAGCAGCTTAAAGGCCCCCTTGATATGGATTTCCGGATCCAGCTGTTCCAGGATATACAGGGGCCGGTAAATGTACCGCAGGATCTCGGTAAAGTCCGATACTTTAGTACTCCGGGGGCGGGTTTGGAGCCGGGAAAGGATGATGGAAATTTGGTCTATGTTCCAGTACCGCAGGGTATCCAGGATCGAAAACGCAAAGGGAGAGGCTTTTTTTAGCCGTTCATTTCTCTTTAGGCTGTTCCGGGGAAGCAGGGAACGAACGGAGGTAACCAGCACTTCAATCCGCTTATAATACCCGTTCATCTTTCTATTTACAAAGGCAGGGTTTACGTAATCCGGGGGATCGTTAAAAATGGAAAGCATGGAAACCAGTATTTGGGTAGAATTCTTGATTGCAAATTCCCCCTGGCCGCAGTACTTGTCCATTTTAATCCGTTCCCAGTAACCGGCTTTAACGGGAACCGCGGGATTGTCCGCCGGATCATCCTTTCGCATCGCGGTTTTTTTACGGCGGGACGGTTCCTTGCTTTCCCCCGTGCCATCGGCCTCTGCGGTTTCGATCCGGTGCCGGGGTTTACGGTTCCCTATGTTTACCTCTACCGTCTCGTGCCGCACCCGCTTCTTCCGCGACGCCTCCTGGTCGTTGGTGCGCTCATAACCGACCTCGCCCCCCAGGATTTGAGACATCCGTTTGGCTTCGTCCAGGTCAAGTTCCCCTAGGCGGTCCCTAACTTTACTAAGTTCCCCGGGGGAGTACACCGCTTTTTGTTTTCCCATTCAGTAAATCCGTTAACTTCAAATCCATGGCGGAGAAAAGGCTTATTGCTTACAATTCTATCCAAAAGCACTAAAATGTCAAATAGGCCGGTATACGGACAGGGCCGGCGCATCCCGCCAAGGTTCCGCAGGCCGCCACCGGACCCCTGCGGGTTTTCTACACAAACCCTTCCCGCCAGTGCCATACCGGCGTTGAAAGTTCCGAAGAAAAAGGATTGGTCCGTTCAAAATCGGGAAGCCACCGGGCATCTGCGGCGGGATCACGGCCCGGAGGATCTTGACAGTACCCGTCTTCAAGGCCGTATTCTCCAAGCCAGTTCAGCACGGTATGGTATTCCGCTTCGCTGATCCGGCGCTTGGGTCCGGTCCTCCGAAAGGAGGAATCGGCGGGATAAACCGCCGCCATGTCTGTGTACTGAAACATCAGGGAAAGCAGGGCCTGGCCAGCGCAGTGTTCCGCAAACCAGCGCAGTACCTTTCGGGTGGATCCAAGGTGACCGGGAAGTACCAGATGGCGGACCATGACCCCGGAAACCATGGATTCCGTGCCTCCCTCCCATTTTTCAACCCGAAGCCGTCTCAGGGTAAGCATCTTCCGTATAGCCGCGGCGGCGGTTTCCGGGTAATTTGACGCGTTATAGTACTGTTCCGCCAGGGCGCTGTCCAGGGTTTTTAAGTCCGGAAGGAACACCTCCACCGTACCGGAAAGGAGTTCCAGGGTCTCCGGTACCTCGTAGGCCGATGAATTCCACAAAACCGGTATGCTAAGGGGCCCGCCGGCTGTTCCCCCGTTCCCCGGGGCCGGTCCCCTCCGGGCGGCGGCAATGCCTTCGACCAGGGCGGGAACGGCATGGCTTCCCGTAACGATGTTGATATTTTCCGCCCCCCGGCGCTGCAGGGCCAGGCATATCCGGGCAATTTCGTCCGTATCCACCAGCCGGCCCAAGGGCCCGGGAGGGGGCCCGCCCTCGGGGCCCCGCCGCCCCGCCGCACCGGGGTCTCTGCGGGGACCAGAGGATATTTGCCGGTTTTGACAAAACACACAGCCTAAGTTACAGCCGCTGACAAAAATTGTTCCGGAACCGCCCTTTCCGGTAAGGGGTGGTTCTTCCCCCCGGTGTATGGAGGCGCAGGCAAGGCGCAGGCCGGCGCCTTCTCCGCAGTAACCGGGCGGTTCCGCAGAAAAGGCCCGGCGCATAACCCCGCAGCGGCGGGGACAAAGACGGCAGGGGGCATAGAGGGCCGGGATTTCCATATCACCCATCATAAGAAAATCCTTGTTTTTTACAAAGCCCTGGGGTACACTAAGGCATGATAGAGGGGAGCGCCGTAAAAACCCGGTTCAACGGAAAACTTCGCTATTGTATGGTGGGGGGCGGTCCCGGGGCCTTTATCGGAGATGTACACCGTAGATCCATAGCCTTGGATGGAATGGCAGAGATTACGGCGGGCTGTTTTTCCCGTTCGTTTGAAAACACCCTGGAAACGGGAAGGGCATTGGGCATAGACCGGAACCGGCTTTACAAAACCTTTGAAGAAATGGCCGAAGAAGAGGGTAAAGCCGGTACCATAGACTTTGCCGTTATTGTTACCCCCAATGTAAGCCATTACCCTGCGGCAAAGGCGTTTCTACGCCGGGGAATCCATGTGGTATGCGACAAGCCCCTGTGTTTTGAAGAGTCCGAAGCGCGGGAACTGGCGGAACTGGCGGAGCGAAATAAGCTTCTTTTTTGCGTTACCTATACCTACACGGGTTTTCCCGCGGTTAAACATGCCAGGGAAATGATCCGGCACGGCGAAATCGGCGAGCTGATCTATGTGGCCGCAGAATACCCCCAAGACTGGCTTATAAGCCCCCAAGAAAGGGAAGGAAATAAACAGGCCCAATGGCGCACCGACCCCCAATGGACCGGAGAATCCAACTGCGTGGGGGACATTGGTTCCCATATTGAAAATATGGTATCCTATGTTACGGGATTACGGATCCGCGCTGTCTTAGCCAGGCTGGACAGGCTGGGTCCCGGCCGGGTTTTGGACGATAACGCCACAATCCTGGTGGAATACGGCGGCGGCGCCAAGGGCGTGTATTGGTCAAGCCAGATCGCCGCGGGTTACGATAACGGCCTTCAATTTAGGATCTTTGGCAGGCGCGGTTCCCTTGAATGGCGGGTGGAAGATCCCAACTACCTTACGGTGTCGCAGGTTGGCAAACCCAGGGCAGTGCTTTCCCGGGGCCGGGACAGCTTTTACCCCCGGGCTCAATCCCTTTCCCGGATCCCCTCGGGACATCCGGAGGGATACTTTGAGGCCCTGGCAAATATCTATACGACCTATATCCGGGCCCTGGTTAAACACAAGGCCGGCGAACCCCTGACGGAGGACGATCTGGACTTTCCCACTGTAAAGGATGGTCTGGAGGGGGTACGGTTTATACATGCATGCGTAGAAAGTTCCCGCCGGGGAGCGGTTTGGGTTAATTATTAGGAGGAAACGGATGCCACGGCCTGTTACATTATTTACCGGACAATGGGCGGATATGCCCTTCGAAACAATTTGTGCCAAAGCAAAATCTTTTGGATACGACGGTCTTGAGATTGCCTGTTGGGGGGATCATCTGGATTTAAAACAGGCCGCGACGGATCCGGCTTATGCAAAAAACCGGCTGGATATTCTGGCAAAGCACGGCCTTAAAACCTGGGCCATCAGCGCCCACCTAATCGGCCAGTGCGTGGGGGATCGCTGGGATCCCCGGCTGGACGGATTTGCCCCTGCGGAACATGCCGGTAAGCCCGATAAAATTCGCCAATGGGCGGTTGAATATATGACCTATGCCCCCGCGGCGGCAAAAAATATGGGTGTTCCGGTGGTAAACGGTTTTATGGGATCCCCGGTGTGGGCCTTTTGGTATTCCTTTCCCCAAACCACCGGGAAGATGATCGACGAGGGCTTTAAAGAGATAGTTACGCTGTGGACTCCAATCTTTGATGAATTTGACAGGCAGGGCGTTAAATTTGCCCTGGAGGTACACCCCACGGAAATTGCCTTTGACTATTATACCGCCCAGCGGCTTCTTGCCGAATTCAAACACCGGCCAACCCTGGGTTTTAATTTTGATCCGTCCCACCTTGTCTGGCAGGGGCTTAGCCCCCAGGGATTCCTCCGGGATTTTGCCGATCGGATCTACCACGTGCACATGAAGGATGTGGCAGTAACCCTGGACGGCAGGGCAGGGATCCTGGGATCCCACATTACTTTTGGAGACACCCGGCGGGGATGGAACTTCCGTTCCCTGGGGCATGGGGATGTGGACTTTGAAAATATTATCCGGGAACTGAACGCCATGAACTACCAGGGCCCCCTGTCGGTGGAGTGGGAAGATTCGGGGATGGAACGGGAATTCGGCGCCAGGGAGGCCTGCGAGTTCGTCCGCCGGGTGGATTTTGCCCCCTCCACGACGGCCTTTGACGACGCGTTACGCTCCTCATAATTGCGCCCTGTTACTGGGCCACAGAGGCCGCAATGCCCACCAAGCCCCGTATATCCCGATCGCTAAAGCGCAAGCCCCCGCCCAAAAACAAGTCCCGGTCTGCGCTTAGGGCATCGTAGATCCCCCCCTGAAGGTAAATCCAGTTAAGGGGGTTGTTTGCATCGGGATTAAAGAAAGGATACACGGTAAGCGTTCCCCGCAGATTAGGGAGAGCGCCGTTGCGGAAATTAAAGAGTTCCCCCGAAACGGCAAACTGGCGAAAGGGTTGAATATCCACCCCTATACCGGCGGTGCTTTCCAGAAGGCCCCCGCGGATAGTTATGATGCCAAACCGGCGGGCCAATTCCGCATCCACCGAAAAGTTGTACCGGGTTTCCGTCTTGTCCTGGGTAGTGGTTACTCCCCCGGAAGAAGTGGTGGTAACAACCCGGGAGCTTATTCCTTCGGGGACGCCGTTTATTCCCACCCGGTACCAGCGATCTCCCGAGGAGGGTTCTAGCCGCAAGGAAGCTCCGGCCCGGACATTGGAACTGGTAAACCCGTAATTTGCTCGGGAATCTACCATAATGCCCATGCCGTTGGTCCGGTTGACAAATTCTCCCGCTCCGTCCAGAACGCCCTGGAGTTTTACTACCGCCTGTTCCGTTTCTTTTACCGTGGACAAAAGGGAATTGTATAGCCGGTCGTCGTAAATTACCTGGCCTAAATTTCCCCTGCCCAGGGCTACTTCACCGGAGATCTGCCGTATGTTTTCCATGGCCAGCCGGATCTCCAGCAGGGCCATACCGATATCTTCTTCCCGGGAGGCCAGAAGCCGGTCAACCCGTTCACTGATAAGGGCGGCGCTTTCCAGAATTCGGGAGATCCGTTCCAGTTCTTCTTCGGTCCGCCGGTCAATTTTTGCCGCGATGGAGTTAAAGGTTTCTAAAGAAATGGTCAACAGGGCCATCTGGTTACTCTGGAATTCCCTAAGGATCTCCGAGGCGGCTTCCATTAAACCGGCGCTTTCCGTATCCGCCCCGATAAGGCTGCCCGCCGGAAGAAGCGCTTCGGTTACCGGCCCCGGATCAAGGTACAGCATGGCGGTACCCAGAAGGGAAGAGGACCTTCGGGATATGCGGGATCCCCGGCGGATTTCCACATTCCGCAGTACGGCAATCGTGATCCGGGCCTGCCCCTTCTCCAAAGATATTTCTTCCACTTTTCCTACCGGGACCCCCGCCATATAGACCCGGGAGCGGGAAGAAAGCCCCGTGGCATCCTGGATGGTTAATTCGTACTCCTTGGTATTGAACCGTGAAAAGCCGCTGCTGGACATGATGATATACCCGGTTCCTGCGGCTCCAAGGATGATAAAAAACGACGCTATCTTAACGTACCGGGATATTTTCATATTCGTAATTCGTTAAAGGATATCCTTAAAAAATCTTTAATCATAGGATGGTCCGACCGGACAAGTTCTTCGGGTTTTCCGTCGAAAATAATATACCCCTGATCAAGAAAGGCGATACGATCCGCTATCCGAAAGGCCGAGGGAATGTCATGGGTGATCATAACGCAGGTAATGCCCAGTTCCCTGTTTACCCGGGTTACCAGATTATTGATTGTCTCCGACAATACCGGATCAAGGCCCGTGGTGGGTTCATCAAAAAACAGAACCTGGGGATTCATCATAAGGGCCCGGGCTACACCCACCCGTTTCCGCATTCCCCCGGAAAGTTCATCCGGCCATTTACATTCTATACCCGGAAGCTCTATCCATGCAAGAAGTTCCGCAACTTTTTTGTTAATCTGCCCCCGGTCCTTTATGGCTAAAACCTCCTGCAGGGGAAAGGACAGATTTTCCCCCACCGTCATGGAGTCAAAAAGGGCCGCATTTTGAAAAGAATATCCAAAATTCCGCCGGATCCGGTTTTTTTCCCGGGGGGACAGGGCGGTAAGCTCCGTATCTTTAAACCAGATGCGGCCCGAATCGGCCTCGAACATTCCTAGGACGGTTTTAAGAAGCACGCTTTTACCCGTCCCGCTTTGACCGATAATGGCATACAGGGATTTTTCGGGGATCTCCAGGGAAACATCCCGAAGTACCCGGTTTTCGCCAAAGGCTTTAACAAGGTTCCGGATGCGGATAATAGCGGCCATTAAAACCCCATCATTACCGTGGCCAGGATATAATCCGCCACCAGAATCGAAACCGAAGAAACAACCACCGCCTTGTTGGCCCCCTCCCCTACCCCTTTGGCGCCCTGGGCCGCGTTAAGCCCGCAGTAACAGCAGACCGTCGCGGTGATAAATCCCATCACAAGGGCCTTGAGTAATCCGCTTATTACATCGGTGGGTATAAGCATATCAAACATATAATCCAGATATCCCCCCGGTTCAATACCGTGGAGGTATACGGCAATACCGTAGGATCCTATGGCGCCGATGAGGTTTGCCAAGAGAGTTAGGGTAGGAAAAACCAGAAGGGACGCCACCACCTTGGGCAATACCAGGTACTGGACCACATTAACCGACATGGATTCCATGGCGTCGATTTGTTCCGTTACCTTCATGGTGCCCAGTTCGGCGGCCATGGCGGAGCCATTTTTCGCAATCAGCATAAGGGTGGTAATTACCGGGGCCATTTCCCGGGCCATGGCCACGGCAGTTACCGCCCCGGTGCCGATTTCCGCGTTAAAGATCTGGAGGATGCCCACCAACTGGAGGGCAAAAATCATCCCTATGGCCCCTCCGGACAGAAGGATTATCGCTATTGAATGTATTCCCAGATGTTCTATTTCCGCCATGTACCGGCCCCAGCGAAAGGGAGGAACAAAGGCAACCCGCAGCAGCTCCCCTAAAAATGAAAAAAAACGGCCCAGCTCTTCCAGTCTTTTTAGCATTCCCATAACTAAACACGGAACCCCTTGCGGAATTGGACATTTTGAAAAGCCCTGTGGTACAGTTTATACAAAACCAGGAGAATTGACGAGGGGGCCCTTACATCGTATTATAATATTGTGGCAACTTCACGGAAAAAAAAGACCGGAGGATGGCTTCTATTCTGGCTGGCCTTTTTTATTGGACTTGCATTGCTTTTTGCGGTAAACCTGGAGCGGATTAAGACCACCCTGCGTGAAACCAGACTCCTTGACCGCCTGGTTCAAAGCACCGCCGAAGAGCCTTCCGTACCGGAGGCCGGAGACCCGGAGGAACCGGAGGGGGAGGCGCTTGTTTCCAGCCAGGAAGTTTCCCCTCCTCCGGCGGAAACGGCGGAACATATTCCGGAAACCGCTATCCCGCCGCAAGCCCCGCCCCAAGACCGGATCGCTGATAAAAAGACCGTGGAAAGGCCGGTGTATTTATTACGGGTGGACACCGGCGGATCCATACTGTGGACCCGGGTTAAACGGACCCTTCCCGCAAGCGACAGCCCTTTACAGGACGTTCTGGAGGCCCTTATCGCAGGCCCCTCGGCGGAAGAAAAAAAACAGGGCCTTATCTCTCTTATACCCCTCAATGTTAAGCTTCTTAACACCATTGTCCGGGGTAATACGGCGTACATTAACCTAAGCGAAGATTTTTTGTTCAATACCAATGGAGTGGAAGGGTATATAGGCCAGCGGCGGCAAGTTGTATTAACCGCCACAGAATTTACAAATATAAAAGACGTGCAGATCCTAATCGACGGAAAACGGCTTGACTATCTTGGCGAAAGCATCTGGATAGGAAGTCCCATCGACCGGACCATGCTGTAGTTGGAGGCGCTGATGGGCGGCAAACTTTTTGCGAACCATATTCTCGCGCTCCTGGATGTAATTAACACCTACAATCTGGGGCTTTGGGAAATGGAGAACAATGTTATCAGTCTGGATCAAAAGGCCTGCGAACTTATCGGTATAGAAAAGACCACTGCCATGCCCTTTGACGATTTTCTTGAACTGGTGGAACCGGGGGATCGGCACGAACTTGCGCTTACCCTGCAAACAATACTGGAAAATCCCGGTCAAAGCGGCTACGTGGAATGCCGGATACTTACAAAAAATAAAAACTACCGGTGGCTGCGGATCATGGGAAAAAGCTACCTAAATGAGGGGAAAAAGATACTCCTGGGTACTTCCCAGCCCGTGGAGGGTAAGGTGGTAGAATATCTTACCGCAAAGATTGACGCCATGACCGAGGAGATCGATAAAAAGGCCCACTTAAATCAATGCATCTTTGAAATTACCGAGGTGCTTCTTAACACCGACGACGCGGTGTTTGAACAGGGTTTCCAGTCCAGCTTAAAATCCATTGCCAATGCCTTTACCTTGGCCCGGGTATATTTATATAAAACCCATTTGGTGGACGGGGTCTTATGCTGTACGGAGATCCACGAATGGAGCGAGGGGGTGGGTCCCACCCTGGGAGAAGATTTTACCAAGGACATACCCTTACATGCCTGGCCAAGGGTTT
>JAISOA010000037.1 GCA_031275945.1 Spirochaetaceae bacterium | reverse complement strand
CGTGGAAGTCGATCTGCTCCAGCAGCCTATCCCACTGATCCTTCTCTCTCTTGGCCATGTCTGCTCCTTCGCTATTTCTACCACAGATTGGCCAATTACACAAACTTTAGGACAGGCTCTCTTCTTCCCTACCACATGATGCTTCACATATGACCATACCATCTCATCCGGGTTCAATTCCGGCGAATATCTGGGCAGATAAAATAATCTCACTATCCTGCCCGTGCTTTCTACATATTCTTTTACCTTCTTGCTCTTATGTACCGGATGTCCGTCCACTATCAGAAACACCGGCTTCTCTTGTTTAAATAATAGAGTTGTTTAAAAACTCCAGTTTTTAAACAACAACCGCTTAAAAACAGCAAAATGCGGAACATTTTGCAAGACTTGCTCAATAACCAACCGGGTTATTGAACAAGTCCATTGTGTCATGAGTTAATACTTTTATAAATATTAGTATGTATGTTTATTTAGATGAAAGAATGGGTACTGCTTATCTATTTAAATTTTCATTTGAAAGGCGAACAAAAAAAACTAAGTGATATTTATTCGTCGGAACAGAATAAGGGGATCTTCCCCGGGTATGAGTACGACGGGCTTAACCGGCTGGTGAAGATAGACTACCCCGAGAGTGCGGACAATGATACAAAACGCTGTTTTGAAACACGAAATTTGAATCTTTACAAAAGACAACATAGCCGTAGTATTCGCCGTCGGGTTGACCTAGGCCGCCATGTTGTTTTTTGCAGAAGAGACTTTGTGGATTCGCACATTCCGGTTTTGTAAAAAGTGATCCTTTGCGGGGGGAATTCTATCGTCGGTAAATACGGCGGTGACCTGACTGGGTTTAAGCAGCCGTTCCCTGCCTTGGTGGAGGAACTTGTCCGAATCGGTAAGGACATATACTTCCCTTGCTTGCCGGGCAATGCTCCGGGCGGTTTGGGTCCGCAGATGATCCTGGCCGGTAAAACCGAATTTTTCGGTAAAGCCATCGACCCCCACAAAGAATTTGTCGGATAAAAAAATATTCGCCCATTTACCGGTCATGGCGCCCACCATAACCTGGGAGCCGGTTTGGTATTCCCCTCCCAAAAGGATCAGATCCGCATAGGGGGCGTTACGGATATGATTGGCCAGAAAGGCTGAATTAGTAATAATTTTAACCCTTTTATGATTGGCTAATTCTTCCGCCAGCAGGGTGCAGCAGGAACCGGATTCAATAAGGACCGTTTCCCCCTCTTCTACCGTTTGCGCTGCTATTTTGGCTATTTTGCGCTTAATTTCGTAGTTAGTTGCCATGCGCCTGCTTACATCTTCAGAAGAACCTAAAATGGCATACCCGTGTTCCCGCTTAATAAAGCCAAGATTATCCAAATAATCCAGGTCCTTTCGGATGGTTACCTGAGAAACCGCCAGTTTTTCCGCCAGGGTATTAACTTTAACCTGGCTGTTTGCCGCAAGCATAATTAAAATTTTTTCCTGTCTTTCGGTCATGGCTGCTCCTTATTTTGTACTTTATTTTTATTTAATGGCGGTAAAACCATTCTGTATATAACATACTAAAATAATTGTAAAAGGCAAGAAAATTTTCTTGCTCTATGCGTGTTTTTTTGGTGTCGTGAAATTCTTACGGATAATGCGAAATTGTACGGATAAACTATAGAATCCCCCGGAAACTCCGGTGGGGTTTCCGAAAATTTCCACCACGGGCCGCTAAAATCGCTAATTTTATAAAAATACTTGTAAAATCCTTTATTTCATGATATACTGGCGGTTATGAGAAAAAGTTTAGTTTTTGCGCTGTTTATGGGTCTAGGTTCTTTCCTTTTTGGACAAACCGGCGGCGGTTTAAGCCTTGGCTTGGGTTTTCAGTACGGAACAGCCCGGGTTTTTGACAAGGGGGATACACTGCGGGAAATTGTCGAACCGGGGCTTCTTGTAAATCTTCGCTTTATACCCGGCTCGCTGGGTTTTTTTGCCCGCCTGGGGGTACTTTTTCCTTCGGACGTTACCGAGGGCGATTTAAATCTTTCCCATGATGAGTACGATTATATCCTTTTTTTGAACGGCGCCCTGGGGCCCGCGTTCAGTGTTCCCTTAAATGATCGGTTTATTTTTATCTTTGATCTGGGGCTTAGCATTAACGATCTGCTCTATGGGGGTTCCTATACATCGGACATTGACGCCACATGGGAAATAAAGTTTAACAATATGGGACAAACTTACATACAAAAAGGCGGGCGTGTATTTAACAATGTAAAAATGAAAGAGGTCTATAACGATATGGCCTTTGGTCTTATGGGTAATGCCGCCCTGCGTTTTAAATTTACCCGGAATGTGTATATAGAACTGGGCGTAGCGGCAAGCTTTGATTTTTTACGCCTGCGAATCTATAAATTTGCGGCCGATTTTACCGGCCAGCCTTCCGATTGGGCCGATGATTTTCCAAACGGCAAATTGGATAATCCGGCGGACCCCAGGGAATTAATTTTGGAATCGGACAGCAAATTTGGCGTTTTTAAACAGTTTACTTTTATTCCCAGCATAAGCGTGGGTTTTAGTTTTTAGCTGCGCCGTTTTACCAGCCTAAAGGACCAGTACATAATATTAAGAAAGCTCCCCATAAAAAGGGTTACCCCCCAGGTAGTTTGGTGTTCAAAGGGGTTTACAAACCGGTCGCCAATGTCGGTAAGGACCTGGGAGGTTTTGGTGAACAGATCCCAGGTATTCCATCGCAGATAACGTCCTATATAGATGCCAAAGCTGCCCACAAAAAGCAGAAACGTGGAAAGACCGGTAACCAGAGGCTGGGGCAGTTTTTGCTTGAGGATCCGTTCTATGTCCCAGAGGCTTAAAAAACCAAAGAGCAGCCCCGTCCATGCGTAGGAAAGGATCATCAAGGTATCGTACCAAACCGGCATATTTTTGATGACCCGAAGGTGAAATAAATCGGTAATAATGTAGGGGGCATTCGGAAAAAAGAGGAGCCAAAAGATAAGAAACGCCAAAATCCCCAATATGGATTTTTGAACTCGTGGCCGGATAAAGGACAAGCTGGTTAAAGCCCAGGGAACAAAGGCCAAAAAGAGGTTCCAGTTAAGAAAGAAAAATCCCCAGGTTCCTGAATACAAACGGCGGAACAGGGAAACAAAAAAACAAAATAACGAAAGCAGGATCATAAAGGCCGTTTCGTCAAGCCGGCCCGATTCTTTTAACCATTTAATCACGGCGTACCTTCCTATGGTGATTTTCCCGGCGTTGCCGGGATACTTCGTATAAAAGTATTCCCGCCGCCACCGATACATTCAGGGAGTCGATACGGCCCTGGCACGGTATGGCGGCTATGCCGTCGCAGCGTTCCCGAAGCAGCTTTGACAAGCCCGCTTCGCCTCCCATGACCAGGGCAATACGGCCGGTTAGATCTATCCCCGCGGCATTTTCGCCGTCCATGTGGGCTCCGTAAATCCAGAATCCCCCTTTCTTAAGAAGCTCCATGGCCCGGACCAGATTTGTCTCTTCGGTATGTGGCACCCAGGCGCTTGCCCCGGAGGAGGTACGGGCAATTATGGGGGCATTTTTTGCATTCCGCCGGCGCCGGCTTACCACCAGGTCTACGCCAAATTGATCGCAGCAGCGCAGTATGGCGCCGTAGTTGTGGGGGTCCGTAATCTCGTCCAAAACCAGGACCAGGACGTTCCGGCGATCCCTCAGACCAGCTAGAAATTCCTCCAAGGTCGTGGCGGTGGTTTCTTCCTCCGGCACTTCCAGTACAATACCCCGGTGATCCGCCGCCAGCCGGTCCAGGTCGGCGGTTCCGGCCCGGTCTACCCGGATCTTGCGGGTCAGGGCCAGTTCCACCAGTTCCCGGGCCCGGGGACCCGGTTTGGATACCAGCAGGGGTCCGCAGGGCGCCCCGGATCTAATCTTCTCTTCTATGGCATGAAATCCCGATAAACAACCCATAATATCCAGAGGATTTTATAATATCTTCCGGTCCCTGTCCATGATGTAAGGCGGGTTCCAGGGCATTAAACCTCTTCGGCACGAATAAAAAATCTAATCCGCATATAAGAATCCCAGCGGGGTTTTCAGGGCGCCCCTCCTGCTTATGGGAGGAAGAACAGCCCGGTGTTGAAAACCCCGGCCTATTGCCGCCAGGGAAATAAAAAATCCCGCCAGCTTCGGCGGCCTGTTTTTTCCCGTTCTTCCGTTAAAAGTTCATTCCAGGGTGTGCGGTCCCTGCGGTCTTTTCCGGTCCACCGGGAATCGGGCGTGTCGTATTTTAGAATTCTAAGCCGAAGGCCTTCGTCTAAGAAAAGCAGGGACCATCCGGGACAGGGGATGATCAACGCCGTAAGGATTAGATGTACCAGCAAGGAAAATATACAAAACCCCGTATTATCAAAAAAAAGAATAAAACATTTTTTTAAGCTTACAAGGGGACGTCTTCCAAGCCGCCGGTATACCGCCGGGTAAAATTGCAGGGCTCCCAAAAAGAAAAGGCATATCCAGCCGCAAAAAAAGGCCGCGGCGGCTCCCAGGACAGTACCAAAACGCAGATACACAGGGATGGTAAAACGGATAATGATAAAAACCAGAATCGAGAACAGAAAGAGCAGGGTTCCGGGAACAAGAGACGGCATAAGGTTTTTTATAAAATACTTTAGACTTAGGGTTCGGTAGTTGGATACCGATTCCAGGGCTGCGGAGGCTGCACAGAGGTATACAAAAAGCCAGAATACCAGGAGGCAGAAAAACAATAGGGCAGGAATAGTTCCGGTAATAAGCGGGGGAAGAACAAAAACCAGGGAAAGGGAACCCAAGAATCCCAGGTTAAGCGCCATGATCCTAAAAAGGTTGTCCCACAGATCGTAAAAAAATTTTTGCAGTAAAAACCTAATCATATACGCCCTACAGCAGCCCGCTACGTTTAACCTTTAGGTAGTACCGGATAAGGGTAGAATTAAGTTCCGTGGAAAAACATTCCAGCGTTAAAAGCCCCGAATGCTCCCATGCCGTATAGAGTTTCCGCCGGGCTTCCAGGTAGGCAAATGCTGCCGCGGTTTCCAGGGCCTCTTCTTCATTTGAAGGGATCCGCCGGGCAATGGATTCGGTCTCCAGTTCCCGAAGGCTTACTAGGAGCAGAAGGTGCCGGTCCTGAATATGACGGATTATCCAGGAAAGGGATTCCCCATCCTCTTCCCTAAAGTTACTGATCATAATAATAAAGGTTCGCCGCTTAAGCCGTTCCAGTGCGCTCTCCAGGGCGGAAAAAAGAGAAGACGGGGCGGGAGCGCTTTTTACATCGTATAGGTTTTGCATTAACGATGAAAGGGTTCGTATACCCTTACGGGGAGGGAGCCAGCGTTCTTCGGCGCCAAAACAAGCCAAGGCAACCCCGTCGCCGTACTTTAGTGCCGCCCAGGAAAGGACCAGGGCTGCTTCAAGGGCGCTATCGAACTGGGTACGGTGGATTATTTTTTCATCCCCCAAAACGCCTCCGCGGATAGGAACTTCTTCCTGACGGTGCAGGCGGTACCCCGAATCCAGCAGTAATAGGATCTGCTGATCCTGTTCTTCCTGGTATTCCCGTACAATCACCTTGCGCCGCCTGCCGGTGGCCCGCCAGTCTATGGCCTTAACCGAGTCTCCCCTTTGATATTCCCGAAGACTCATGAACTCCATCCCCTGGCCCCGTTTTCGTATATTTTTTTGTCCTGTCTGTTCCAAAATGCTTCGTAAATCGCCGGCATTTTTTGCCAGGTTTTTGAAATTCGGGAAGGTCCTGCCCCGGCTTATGCAGGGATGATGCACCTTAAACCGCCAGCAGCCCAGGAAAGACCGGAAAAGAAGCTGAACTTCGGGGAATTCCCAATTACCCCGTTCCAGGGGAAGGATCGTATATGTAAAAAGTACCCCGCCGTTTTTTCCCGGCAGTTGCCGGATTGCCACGGGAAAGGCCGAAACTGCCATGCTGTCGGGGTAGATGTCAAAAAGGCTTGCCCGGACGGGCAGGAATACGCCTTTGGGGGCCCTGCGCAGGGTAAGGGTAACGGAGGTTTTTTCTCCCAAGGCAAGGACGCTTGGTACAGACCGTTCAACCGTAAGCCGGTTAGTTAAGATCAGGGCAAAAAAATCAACGGCAATAAAGGGCAGCATTCCCAGGCCGGCGGCAATCCACATAAAAAAAATACTATTGGAAAAAAAAGCCGCCATCCCTGTCAAAAGCCAAAGCAGGGCCGTGATAAAAAGAACCGGTCCGGGCTTCATGTCCGAGGCGCCTCGAGGGTGGAAATAATTTGCTCTATTACGCTGTTTTCCGTAAGCCCCTCCAATTCGCCTTCGGCAGAGAGGCTAAGACGATGGGCAAGAACCGGTACCGCCAGGGTTTTAACATCGTCGGGGATGATAAAATCCCGGCCCGCCAGCAGGGCCCTGGCCCGGGCACAGCGTATCAGGGACAGGCTGCCCCGGGGACCGGCGCCGCATTCCAGGGCGGGCTTTAATCGGGTGGCCCGGCAGATCCGCACCGCGTAATCGATTACCGCCCCGTCGCAGCGGAGGGATGAAACCATATTCTGCAGGGCTTCAAAATCGCCGGGGCTCATCACCGTTTTTACCTCCGCCACCGAAAGCTGGGCGCCGCTTCCACCGGCCAATACCCGGCTAACCATGTCTTTTTCTTCTTCCTCCGGGGGATAATTAATAAGGGCCTTGATTAAAAAGCGATCCTTTTGGGCATCCGGCAGAGGGTAGGTTCCTTCGTGTTCAAAGGGGTTTTCCGTGGCCAGTACCATAAAGGGCCTGGGCAGTTCGTGACTTACCCCATCCAGGCTTACCTGAAATTCCTGCATGGCCTCAAAAAGGCTGGCCTGGGTTTTGGCGGGGGCGCGGTTAATTTCGTCGGCAATAAGCAGATGGGTAAAGACAGGCCCCTTTTTGGTGATAAAAGTACCCCCGGTGGTATCCAGGATCACCGAACCGGTAATGTCGCTGGGCATTAGATCCGGGGTAAACTGCACCCGCCGGGAATCTCCTCCTATGGCCTGTGCCGCCGCCCTGACCAGCAGGGTTTTGCCCAGGCCGGGGGCCCCTTCTACCAGTATATGTCCTCCGGCAAGCAGCGTAATAAGCAGCTGGTTAACCAATTCTTCTTGACCTATAAAGGCCTTGGCGATTTCTCGTTTTACCCCTTCCAGCGCCTCGGCGGCGGATTCGATGGTGTATGCGTTCTTCATGATCTCTCCATAACTACAGGGCTCTCCATGTTGCTGTTTTTAAACAACTCTACTTTATCCCCTAAAGCCGGGTGAAAGCAACACGGCGGCTAAGTCTGTTTAATTCCTGGATGATTTCTTTTTGTTCCTTTAAAAAATCCCTCCCATGGAGCCGTTTTACGCCCGCCGCCGCCGGCCCTTCTTGTTCCGTCCCGAAACTTCCGTTGTCCGGCCCGATCCCCGCGATCCGGCGGCGTTGTTGTAAGGCCCGCCGGTAGATTTCCAGGTACCTGTCCAAGGCGCGGTATTTTTTAAAAAAGCGCCCCTCCGCAAGAAACCGTTCCCGCAGGGCTTTACCGGGTAGTTCCGGAACAGGTTTGCTGCGGCCAAAGAGGGGAATTACCATCCAGAAACCGATAATAACCAAGATCCCCGTAGCAATAAAAAGTGCCGCCGGATTACCCCGGGTAAAAAGCCTCCCAAAGAAAGGATTATCCTGGAGCAAATTTTGGTATGGCTTTTGAATAAAAAGAATACCCCTGGTTTTTCCGGGATTAAGAAGAAGTTCCCAGGCAAGATCGGCGTTATTCTTAAGGAAAGGCGAAGTAAGAAAAGTGGTGCCGCCGGTTACGGTTAGGCGCCCCGTTCCGATATACAAGGTAACCAGCCGTATGGCGCCGTAACTCCATAACACAGCGATGCGTTCTACCTGGGGGGGCTTTTCCACAATGCGGTACCCTCTGGTGGTATCCAGCAGAAATGTGGTGTCCGTGTTCTGGTTTGAATAGGTTCCGTCGTTAATAAGCCCCAGGGTTTTAAGGTATCCCTCAAGTTCTTCCTCTGGGGCATCTTTCGGATAGTCCTGGGAAATAACAAGGGAACCGCCCCGGGCGATCCACCGGGTAAGATCTTCCCCTGCGCCGGACCAGTCGAAGCGGGAAGCCTGGATAAAAACCGTTTTTTCGGGTCCCGTAAGAATATCCTGAATATTTCCTTGTTCTTCTTTCCGGTACATTATGCCGGTGGAATCCAGCCACCGTTCCAGGGCCAGCAGGGGATTTGTTTCCGCTTCCACGGAAGGTTCCACCCACTGTGGTACGAGGCGCCAGTCTATTTGGGTAACGCAGAAAATTAGCGCCAGGGCTACAATGACCAGGATAAGGACAAAAATAATGACATACAAAAATTTCTGGTTCACACCGTTTCCCCGTTTTGTTCAAGGGGCTGTATATGGCCGCCGTACAAAGTCCGGCAGTCTTTTACGGATACTTCAAAACCTTCCTTCCCCGGATCTCTGCCGCCGTAGGCAAAAGAAATCCAGCGGTGCATAAAATTTTCCAGAATTCCGGTTTGAATGTCCGCTCTGCCCCGTGCCAGGGCCAGGGTCTCGTATTCGGTGGTTTCGTCCGAAAGGGGCAGTCCCCGGCGGATCAATACCGCCATAAACGCCCCCAGGCAGCAGGCCCATCCTTCCCGGATCCGGCCCTCCGTATAGAAACGTTCCGCCTGTTCCAGAAGGGCCTGGGGGTCCCGTTCGGTTTTTTCTGTTCCGCCGTCAAAGGTTTTTTGCTGTTTTCTGGTTTGAAAAAACCGCACATGGCGAAGGGCCGTATAGGCGAATATGCCAAGCGCCGCCGCCAGGGCTACTATTACCACCACCCTAAGCGCTTTGCCGGAAAAGTCCCCCGGGGACTGCCTGAATATGGGGTTGAATTTAAACCATAACTGCCGGCTTTGCTTATAGTGGCCAAAGTCCGGCGAAGCAAGCACTTCGTCCAACGCCGCCGATTCGGGGGCAGCTGTTTTTTCCGGCAGTAAAAGTTCTGCGGAAATTCCCTGCCCCCCGGCGGATCCCGGTTCTGCGGTTTGGGGAACTACAAAGGCCGTTCCCATAAACAAAAACAACCCCAGAAGCACCCCCCGGGCCGCCCCCGAAGAAGCATTCCCGGGTCTGGGGATAAAACTCCCCGGCGGCCCCTTCTTTTGGGCAATTTCTTTAAACAAAAGTTCTATATCCCAGCCCTCGGTTTCTACCCGGCTATTGATGTAGAGCCCAAAGCCCATGCAGACGTACAAAGATCCGGTTAAGATATGGTTTATTATGGAAAGGATGCTAAAATTGCCGGCATACAGCTCCATCATCGATATGGTATCGGGGAATGTTTGAGGAAAGAATAGCTGGCCCATACTAAGAACAAAGGCAAATTCTCCCAGAGCCAGTATAATTTCCATTCCCAGGCAAATAAGGGTAAGGGGAAGACCAAAATCCAGGCCGTTTCTGCTTAGGACCTGTTTTCGCTGATATAGCTGCCGGCCGGTAAATTCCTCTAGTACCGTGACGGGCATCCGGGCGGAACGGAAGGGAGAAAAGCGGCGCCAAAGGAGGTCTCCCGCAAGTCCCCGCCACAGGGTTCGGCCCAGGCCCTTGAAGAGCTGTTTTACAGAAGCCCGGGGGTTAAAGAACCGTACCGACACAACTTGAAGAACAAATCGATCCAGAAAAGGGAAAATCCACCATAGCAAAAGGGTTCCAAACGCCTCCTCTTGGATTTTCTGGAACGGCAGCAGCTTAAGCGCCAAGGTACACAAGCCAAAGGGTATACTAAAAAATAAAAGTATGGGTTTCCAGTTCAACCGCCAGAGGAGTATGCCCATGTCGGCGGCTTCCCAGCCGCTGCGGCGGCGAAGGGACACCGGTACGCCGGCCGTATTTTTTCCGGTCATGTGGTTCTGCCTGAAAATACAAAATACAGGGTTAGTAAAAGAATAATCCCCATCCCTGTTCCGTACCGGAAAATTCCGGGAATTTCATGCCGGGAAGACCAGAATGCTTCGATTGCCGCCGCTATCACCAGCATCAGGGCGCTTCCGGTGATGATTGGCAGGGCGGTTTTTCCTGCCTCCCGCAGAGATTCCCCCCGGGTTAATCCTTGGGTAATAAAAAGGCGGTATCCCAGGATAAGCCCCCCCTGGGCGGCAAAGATCAACGCCGTAAGTTCAAAACCCCCATGGCCGATCACAAATGAAAAAAAAGTATCCTGGAATCCCGCATGAATTATATGGCCCGCAGCGGCCCCAATAAATATCCCATTAAAGGCCAGTATAAAAAGACTGCCAATCCCCGCCAATATTCCTCCTGCAAAGGATTGAAAGGCAATGGAAATATTATTGTAAATATAATACCCGAACATATCCGCATCGGTATTCACGTTTCTGGGGCTTAGGTAGTATTCCCCCCGGGGATTATACATTTCTTCCAGATCCATTACCGTTTGCCTGGGCAGTAGTTCGTAGACAAAACCGGGAAATCGAAGGCAAACCAGGGCAGTAAAAGCCGCCAGGCCAAAAAAAATAAGAAAACAGGCCCAAAAACTCCGCCAATGGATCCTAACCGCCCGGGGAAAAGATCGGAATATAAAATTTTCCAGACTTTTCCAGGAAAAGGGTTCTCTTCCGTATAGCAGTTGGTTTCCCTCTATGACAAGCCGGTTAAGCCGTTCAATCAAGGCCGGATCAAAACCATGGGAACGGGCGGTATTAAGATCCCCCGTAAGCAGCCGGAATGCCTGGGGAAACCAGGAGGCCCTTTGTTTGACCACCTTTCCACCGCCGCGGATAACCCGTTCCAGTTCTTTCCAGTCATTTTCCCGCCGCTTAATAAAACTGCCCTGGGTCATGGGGTCTCCAGGGCCCTGGCTATGCCCAGAAGGTATGCCGCCGGGCTTTTCCCGTTCCCTGGACCGGCATATGCAGCACTTCCCGGGGCCGCCCAGGCGTTCAAAGGACCGGTGGAGGGGGTCCCGTTCTGCAAAAAAGACGCCAGGGGCCGGGCAATTTCTTCGGCCCGGCGGGGTCCCAGCAGCGGGTACCGCCGGGCAAACATGAGAATACCCTGTTTTTCCGCGTAACTTAGCGGCCGGCGGGGAACAACGGGGGAAAATTCCCCAAGCCAGGACATGGGGCTCCGCCGTTCCGGGGCCTGGGATTGCGGGGTATGGACAACCAGGGTACCCCCCGCCCAGTCCCCCAGGCGGCGAAAACCCGGACTGGCGGCCATGGAAATAAAGCCAATGATAAAGAGCCCCATAAAACTGTCCACAAAGCGGAGCAGGTTGCGGATTAGAGAAGAACCGGGATCAACCGGGAAACCATCGCTACGGACCACGCGAATTCCCATTATTTTTTTTCCCAGGCTCTGACCCCGGAAAAAAAGCTCCCAAAAAACGTGGAAAAACCAGTTTAGGACAAAATAGATAAGCATGATGAACCATTTTCCCAGAATGTGGCTAAAAACAGCCATGTTAAGGGAAAAAACGCCCAGCAGGATAAGACCCAGAAAAATCTGATCGATCCCATAGGCCATTGCCCGGATCAACAACCCCGCCGGATAGAGAAGGTATTCAATCCCCTCCGGAGTTTGTACCCGGAAAGCGGTGCCGTCGGCCCCGGTTTGGTCCATAGTTCTGGTTTTCAAGGTACTGTATTTTTAAATTTTTTTGGGTTTTTTACAAGCTTAGGGGGAGATCCCTGCCCGGGGCAGAGTTAAGGATATTATGGTTCGTCTTCCTGCATTTTAATGAAGGTGGTAATGGTGTTTAGGATATATTCCTGATATTTTGGCTTAAGGCTGTTATAGAGGGCTATTAGTTTGGTGTAGACCGTTTCTTTGTTTTCCGCAAATATTTCGCCGTTTCCGGTCCGCAGCCAGGTATCGTTTACGTTAAAAGAATCGCAGATCAACTTAATGGTACGATCGTTAACGATCCGTTTTTCGGTCTCTATACAGGCAAGCTGCCCGGCAGAGACGGTGATGATGCTGGAAAATTCATTTTGGGTAAGCTTAAGAACTTTCCTAAGCTTCCTAATACGCTGATTTACTGTGTCTTCCATAAAGGTAATAATACTAAAAAAACACCCGGTAATCAAATAATATTTGTATTCCATATTTACCGGGGGAATACGCTGATTTTGAACCGGATCACCTAAAAATACCTGCCGGGTTGTATCAAAATGACCCGGTTTTTAGCCAAAGTGGAGAATCGAACTCCAGACCTGTGCATTACGAGTGCGCCGCTCTGCCAACTGAGCTACTTTGGCGTATTTTTGGACTATACAGAAAAAAAAAACCAAATTCAAGGGAAAATTTAACTGATCTCTTGACACTTTTTATTTTGAGATATACGCTTATACTCTGGATGCAAAGCTATTCATAATACTTAATAAAAGGAAGGAAAATATGGGAAGCATAGACCTGCCTAAAAGCCCTAATGTATTTCATCCCGAGAAACCGAGTGCCGTTGGTTCAAGGAACTCCCTGGCCCAGGAATACAGAGATCAGCAAGCTGAGGTGAACCAGCTTTTGGAAGAAGAAACTAATAAAGTGGTTCACCATATCATCTCAAAACTCCCTAAAGATACCCTTGAACGCATAGATGTCATGGGCGGCTTAAAGGAAAAGATCTACAATTATTTCAATCAAAACTACCAGAACATGTTTAACCGTTACATAGTAACGAGCGAAGACGAGATGGTCAAAAAAGTCCGGAATTTTATTGATAAAGAGGAAACCAAGGTTCTGGCCCGGTACACCCCTAAAGAGGTTGCCAACCTCCTTGACGAAGTAGGGGGGGCGGACAAATTCAATACCGGTGAGATCGAAAAATCCATGATAAACATGTATGGCCACCTGCAGGGTCATATCCAGCGGGGCGTCAACGATCTGGAAAACTTAACCAACAGCATTTTGCGGCAAAAAACCGATACCGGCGCCTTTATCCGGGGGGAAAATGCATATTCCATTGTAAAATGCGCTTTTAAGGACAACCTTTTTAAACCCAAGGCCGTGACGGATGTAAAGCTTTCCGTCAACATCCTTGATTCAGAACTTATTAGCCCGATTTTCCACTATCAGGTAACGGTGGAATACCTTATCAAGGAATTGCTTTCCAAATACATCATCGAAATGATCGATAAAGATATAGAACGGCTTAAGGACGAACGGATCGATCAGGGTTTGGAGGAGCTTACGGACAGCGAAATTATCTTTACCAAAATGGGTAAGATTGAGCGCTATACGGACGACAATATGGACGATCCCAAGTCTAAACGCTATTCCTTGGTGGCAAAGAACATCATGGACCGGCTTTCCGGTCTGCGGGCCGAAATAGATCCTGCGGAGTACGATCAGCTTAACATTCGGGAAAATCTTAAAAAGATTGTTGATATTGAAAATATCCGGACCCGGGGCTTTAATACCGCCGTTAATTCTATTACGTCAATTCTTGACACCTCCAAAATGGGGTATCAGTACATTGAAAACTTCAAAAACGCCCGGGAACTGGTGGTGCGGGAATATGAGGATACCGATGCGGCGCAACTGCCCGATGAACGGTACCAAGTTAGGATGCGCTATTACGATTCCGCTCAGCTTATCGAAGAACGAAAGGCATACGATGTTCAGATGAAGAGCTTTGAAAATGAAGTTCAACATCTTTGGGACGTGCTTTTGGTAATCTATGAAAGCAGCAAGCCCGCTTTTAAGGTTACCGATTTTAAAGATCTGGCAGCGAAAAACAAAAAGAGGATCCGCAGGGAAATTAAGGCCAAGACCGGGGAGCCTCTGTACGAGGATATTGCCAAGGTTTGGGACGAAATTACCTTTATTAAGCCCGGTGAAACCGAAGTTGAACGGATGAACAGAACCTATGTTTATGAAAAGGACAAGGTTCATCAAAAGATTATCCGTATGCGCAACAAAATGAAGGCGATGTACGATTATCGTTACCCCGTTGAACGGCGGGTTATGGAAGATAGGCTTGGGGAACTGGAGCGGGAATTTAACAAGTTTGATTATATGATCAACCCCTACCATATTCAGCCTGGGTTGCTTCTTGACGTTGATATTACCTCCCTTAAACGGAAAAAGGTAACCCTTAACGGAATGGCAAATGTGCTGAATGAGTTCCTCCATGGCGTTTCTAAGGGTTTCCAGGATGCGGCCTTTGCTTCTTTTAGCCGCAGACGGTCCACCATTCGGGAGGATATTGCCCAATCCTTTGCCGATTCCGGGGCGGATGATGCTTCACCGGCGCCTGTTTCTCAGGCCCCTGCCCAGGCATATCTGGACATGCTTAACAGCGATGAAAGCTCCGCATTGGTACCCGGCAAAGCGGCAAAATCGGGAGGACGCGGCAGGCCGGCTGCTGCTAAACCTAAACGGGGCGGTGGAAAAGGCCGCGCACGTTCCGGCGGTCGCGGTCGTGGCGGTATACGGCAGATATAGGTTGATTTGGAAGGCCGGGTTTATACCCCAGAGCTTGCTCGGGGTATAAACCCGGCCAGTATAATAAATTTCCTCTTATGCGTGGAGCTTTGAGGCGGAGCTAGGGGTATACACCCTGTGTGAAATACCTTATGGGAATACCCCGGTGAAGCTTTGGTTCGCATGTGCCTTCCCCACAGGGCGGTTTCGAAGTTTTTTATCATTGTATGGCATACGCAGCCGTGCCCGGTTGTGCAGAATGTCCTGGTATGGTGCGGATGTCCGTCCGTACAGTAACCGGCTTTATTCAAAGCCGGGTCGAATACCCAAGAACCCGCTTCGCAAGAGAACTTCAGGGCGGAGAGGTTCATTCCCATCATATGGGGCTTTGGGGGTATCCCCTAAAAACTCTAGTTTTCAGGGGATTAGCGTACTTTAACGATGTATCCTTTTTTCCTAGGTTTGGGTTGTGGATGTTCCGTTCCGTAGCCAAGGATCACGTGCCCTATCCCGATATATTTGTCCGGATCCAGCCCCCATTTTTTAAGCAATTCCCTGCCCCCGGAACTTTCGAAGACCTCTTTAGCCCGGTAAACATAGCAGGAGCCCAATCCCAGGGCATGCGCCGCATTAAGCAGGTTGGCTATGACCATGTTTCCATCGTCCACCGCCGTAGGACATGCTTTATCCGCCAGAACATTTACCACCGTGGGGGCGCCGTAAAAAGAACCCTGTCCCTTAAAAACAGCGTCGTTGAGTTTTTCAACCTCATCCCGGTCCTTTTTATTTTGTACCGCCACTATCACCGGGGACTGAGCCCCCATGCCGGTAGGGGCGTAGGTTCCCGCTTCAAGAACGGCGTCTAGCTCTTCATCGGTAATCTGTTCCGCCTTATAGCGGCGGATACTTCTTCGGGTTTTAAGATCCCCCAACGTTGTTTTCATGTAAACCTCCATTTTAGAAACTATTCCGGCCTATATTAGGGCCTAGCGTTTTTCTTTTACCTTTTCTTTTTCTTTGGTTATTTTCTGTTCAAGTTTATCCATCAATTTGTCTACCGCAGGATTCAGATCAAAGTCTTGTTCCTTTATATGAACCGAAACACCCCAGCGAAAATTAACGGTGGCTTCGGCGGAAAAATCCTTGTCCTTGGTAAGGGTAATTAGAAGATCCACAATCATATTTTCTGCATTGTGGATCCGGGTAATTTTTTTATCCAGATAATCCCTGGAATCATCCCGTAAGGTAAAATGGACTGCTTTAATATCAATGTTCATAGATGTATCCTCCGTATAGTTTAGCGGGTATATGATGAACCCAGATCAAGTTCATTCCGGTATTTTGTTACAGTACGTCTTGCCAGGGATATTTCCTGTTGGGCAAGGATGTCCGTTAATTCCTGGTCAGACAAGTTCCGTTTTTCGGTGGAAATAATTTCTTTTAATATTTGTTTAACCCCCTCTTTGGAAAACCGGGACCCCTGCGAACCGGTGCCGGTAATAGAATTTGAAAAAAAATAACGCAGTTCATAAAGCCCCCATTCGGTTTGCATGTATTTGCCGCTGGCGGTTCGGGAAATGGTGGTTTCGTGGACCCCCAGTTCTCCCGCTATATCCCTAAGGGTTAAGGGGACTAGATATTTCGGCCCCTGGATAAAAAAAGGGCGTTGAAATTCAACAATTGCACCGGCAACTCTTAGTAATGTGTAGTTCCGCTGGTTAATGGACTGGATAAACCACCGGGCTTCCCTGATATTTTCCCGGACAAAATCCCTGGCGGCTTTGCCGGATCGTTTTCTATTGCCCGATAACTTCATAAAAAACGGATTTATTCCCAAGATCGGTATTTCTTCTTTATTAAGAAAGATGGCAAATTCCCCGTTTTTTTGCCGAACTTCCACATCGGGAACCGCATACCGGGTTTCTCCGGAATTAAACTGTCTTCCCGGAAAGGGAGAAAGTTCTTCCTGTATGCGGCGATAACAAAACCGCAGTTGCTCCTCGGTGCAGCCCAAAATTTGCGAAATTCCGGCAAAATTTCCCCGTTCCAGGTCTTTCAGGTAATTCAAGGCTTGTCCCATAACCACCGGGGCGTGGGGAAGCAGACGGGCCTGAACTTGCAGGGATTCTTTATAGTTAGCGGTACAAGTGCCGGGGGGGTCCAGGGAACGGACCAGTTCCAGAGCCTCTTCGATTTTGGCGGGGTTTTCGTTTTTAAGAAAGCTTTCGGGGGCTTCTTTGTGAAAACCGTCGTCGTCGAGGTTTTGGATAAGAAGTTCCCCGATGCGCCGTACTTCGCCATCCGCCGTTTCCAGGGTTAGCTGCCATAATAGGTGTTCCTGCAAGGTTTCGGGCCGGGAAATAAGTCCCTCCAGAAACTGGCGCTGTTCCCCCTCTGCACCTCCCCGGGGAATAAAGCCCGAATCGGAAGTGGCTTCAAAGTAATCATCCTCTTCCCGGGGAAAAGGTTCCGTTACGTCCAAAGAGAGCGTTTTTGGCTCTTCCAGTACCTCCAGCGCGGGGTTTTTTTCGAGCTCTTCATCAATCTTTTCCCGTAGATCTATAATGGGTAATTCCATAAGTTTTATGGATTGGAATAGCTGGGGGCTCATTCTGAGTTTTTGTTCTTGAATAAAAGCCTGACGCTGGAGCATACTTAAAACTATCATTCCAGGGTGGTGTTTTGTCAAGAATTCAAAACCCCAGGCCGATAAGGATGGTATCTCCATGTTTTTAAGCAGGCCCACAACTACAACTATGTCTTCTCCGGGTTTTTATATGGTCCTGGGGATTTTTTTGGTCTTTAACCTTATCCCTTATCCGGCCTTTTCCAAGGGTTCTCCGGATCCGGGGGGGAGAAAGCTTCTTCCTTTGGAGGCCTACTATGCCGGCAGGATTGAGGATGCGGCTGAAGGTTTTGCAGAGAGCCGGAACAGGCTGGAGGACAGAACCCAGCTGGTGGTAATCCATTGGGAACTGGGGGAGATGATCAAGGCCGCGGAACTGCTGGAGGACCTGCTTAAGACCACCGGCTTAAAGCCCCAAGAACGGGGGGAACTGCAGCTGCAGCTGTTTTATACGTACTGTCTTTTGGGTAACTATGCCCGGGCCGTTCCCCTGCGAAGTGCGGCGGAAAGGGCGCTCCAGGGGGCCGATAACCGCAGCAAGGCGGAATTTTATTTTTACGCCGCCATAAGCTACCATGAGATGGGAAATCCCGAAAGGGCTATGGAGCTTTACAAAAGAAGTCTGGACATTAATAAATGGCGGCCCATAGGCTGGTACAAGCTTGGGCTTCTACTTAAAGATAAAGACCCCGCGGAGGGGGAAAAATGCTTCCAAACCTGCTGGGATCAGGATACCTCATTTACCGAAGTGCTTCTTCCGCTGGCCCGTCTTCTTATGGCCCGGCAGGAATGGCGAAAGGCCAGGGACTACCTTATAGTGGCCAACGCAAGACTCCCCGGGAACCGGGAAATCAGTACGGCTCTGGCGGAAACCCGGAAGCATGCCCCCGGCGGCGGCGCCGGGGATGGGCTTTATCTTATTCGCCGGGAAATTAGGGCGGATCCTCCCAAGGTTAAGCCGGCGCCCCCCATGCCCAAGGAGGGAACCATCCGCATAGGACTGACCGAACGGCGGATCCTGGTTTCGGTTAAGGCCGGAGGGGGCTTTAAGATAAGCCTGGAGGGCAACCGTAGTCCTTTGTATACCGGCGCCGCCCGGGAACAGTTCTGGGTGGAATGGACCAAGGGCGCCGGAAATGGAACCTTGACTGTCCAGGACAAGAATAACAAGACATTGATCCGTACCTCCGTACCCCTGGTGTATGAGCTCCAAAGCAATGAAAATGCATCCATTGTGGCGGGGGTGGTAAACGGCGCTCCGGGAACCAACAGGACCTACCGGGGGGGCTTAGAATTCCGGCCCACCCCCAACGGTATGACGGTGGTTAATATAGTTCCCATGGAAGAATACCTTTATGCGGTTATCCCTTCGGAAATGCCCCACAGTTGGCCCGCGGAGGCCTTAAAGGCCCAAACAATCGCGGCCCGGTCCTACAGTATCGCCAACCGGAATCAGTTTGCAGACCGGGGGTTTGATCTCTTTGGAACCCCTCATTCTATGGCATACCACGGGGTAGGATCGGAAAATCAAAAAACCACCGATGCGGTGGACCTTACCCGGGGAATAATCCTGATGGGAGGAAGGCAGCCCTTAAAAGCGTATTTTTCCGCGAACCACGGCGGTTACAGCGAAGACTGCATGACCATGTGGGGTTACGATGCGTATATGCAAGCGGTGCCGGACAAGTTGATTCCCCTGCGGGCAGCCCATCTTCCCCTGGACGCCTTGTATCGCTGGATTCGGGATACTCCCAATTCCTATTCGATTGTGCCCCGGTATTCGTACGTTTCCGCCTACCGCTGGGAAAAATGGGTTACCCCTGCGGAAATACGGCGGCGGCTTTCTGAAGATCCGGGAGAAATTACCCAAATTATCAGCCGGGGCCGGGGTATATCGGGGCGGATTACTGCCCTGGAGGTTCGGGGTTCCAAGGGGTCGGTGATGGTTAAGGGGGATGCTATTTGGAACGCCATGGGAAGTCTGCGATCAAGTCTTTTTACCATCCGGTATAAGCTTGCCCGGAACGGCAAAGTGGAGTACCTTATCTTCCAGGGGGCCGGTTATGGCCATGGCATAGGGCTGGATCAGCATGGCGCCGCGGGTATGGCCAGCGCGGGTTTTGCAGCGGAAGAAATACTTCTGCACTATTACCCTCGGGCGGCTATGAGCCGGATGTAATTTTTCCCTTTCGGATGGGCCGCAGGTCCGCTTCGCTTACCTTGGCAGGATCCGTTACCCCCAGGGGCAGTTCCCATCCCTCTTCTTTTTCTACCTCTTCTTCTATAAAAGGTTCTTCCTGGAACCTGTCCGTGGCTGCGGCCTCTTCGTGTTCCAAGCGGACCGAAACCAATTTGGTAACCCCCGATTCTTCCATGGTAACCCCCAGGAGGGTTTTGGCGCCCGTAACGGTTTTTTTGTTGTGGGTAATGACGATAAACTGGCTGATGTTTCCAAATTCCCGCAAAAGGTGGACAAAGCGGATCACATTGTTTTCGTCCAGCGCGGCGTCAATTTCATCTAAAAGGCAAAAGGGTGAAGGCTTTACCATATACGTGGCAAAGAGCAGGGCTACGGCGGTCATGGACTTTTCACCCCCCGAAAGAAGGGTAATGTTTTCCATCTTTTTTCCCGGAGGTTGGGCAAATATTTCAATTCCCGATTCCAATATGTGGGTGGGATCCGCCAGGCGCAGTTCCGCCCGGCCGCCTCCAAAAAGACGACGGAACATATTATGAAAATTCTTTTTAATCTTATTGTAGGTGGTAAGAAACAATTCCGAAGATTCGGTCCTGATTTCCGCGGTCATGGCCTCCAGATCCGACCGGGCCTTTTCCAGGTCCGCCAGTTGGCCGGAAAGAAATTCAAACCGCTCCTTGGTTTCGGTAAATTCTTCCGGAGCCATAAGGTTTACCGACCCCAGATCCCGAAGATTTCCCTTGGATTGGGAAAGTTTTTCCCGAAGCTCCGATTGGTGAACGGTTATGGTAAATATCCGGTCCTCGAATTCTAAAAGATCCCGGGAATGGGTTTCCCGAAAGTTATCTTGAATGTTTTTGATTTCCGTTTCGGTCTGAACCAGATCCAAATGGATTTTTTCCAACGATTCTTGAAGCCGGGCCAGATCGGCGCTGCGCTTTTTAAGGGTTTCCTGCTTTCCTGCGACATCTCCATGTTTTGTCGTAATGTCTTTTTCCAGCTTTTGTAATTCCGCGTTATAATCCAGCCCTTTTTTTTCTATGCCGGTAATTGCCGTTTCGTTTTCAGAAATCCGCTGTGCCAGTTCTTCCAGCCGCTTCCGGTCGGAGTCCATTTCTTCCTGGATCTGTTTTAAAAGCCCCTCCTGTCCTGCCAATTCCCGGCGGAGCAGCCGGGCCTGCTCTTCCGCGGCCTTGGCCTGGGTATCCATCCGGACCCGGTTAAGCCGCAGTTCTTCCAGGGTTGCCCGGTACTGGTTTATTTTGCCGGCAAGTTCCTCGTTATCCCGGCGCAGGGCGGCAATATGTTCCCGCCGTTCCAAAACCTTTTCTGCGGTTGCCCGGATCTGTCCGTCCAGTTCCCGTTTTCGGGTGATAATTCCCTGGGGGGCTAAAAATTCATCTATGAAAGCGGGGATGGTTTTACGGCAATGTTCAAAGAGTTCTATGGCCTTTTCCGCCAGGCCCCGGGCCTCTGCCAGATTTTCCGGCCCGGCGCCTGCTTCAAACCGGTCCAGTAGTTCTTTAAGCCGGATAAGGGTTTCACGTAAAGCGGTTTCGGCGCTATGCCGCTCCTGGGCGGAATAGCCTGCGTCTTTTAAGCCCGCATCCAGGGCCGCTACAATGTCGTCGGTAATGGCTTCCAGGTCTTTTTCCAGCCCGGCCCTTTGGATATCCAGATTCTGGATTTCCCCTTCTTTTTCCCGAACCAACGCGTCGTTTTCTATAATCCGGGAAGAGGCCAGGCCGATGGTTTCTTCAAAGGAAGCGATATTTGCTTCAATATCCCCCACCTGCTTAAGAAGGTTTTTTATTTCCAGTTCCTGCCCCGCCGCATCGTGGTTTAATTCTTCGATTTTGGCCGCCACCGCCCGGCTTCGTTCTTCGTTCTGGCCTACCTTAAGCTTGTATTGGGCGCTCTGTTCGGAAAGAAGCCGGCCTTCCTTTTCCCGGGCATTTTTTTCTACCGCCAGGCCGTAAATATTTTTTTGATATTCGACGAGGTTTTCTTCCAGGGAATTAACCGCGTCCAGGTTTTCTTCCAGGGACCTGGAAATTTCGTCCATCTCTGTTTTGATGGTATCCCGCCGGTTTTGGTGTTTGCGCAGTTCTTCGGCCCGACCGGTTTTTTCGTCCCGGAATTGTTTAAGCCGTAAAAGCTGGATGTCCAGCTCCAGTTGAAAAATTTCGTCCCGCAGGGTTCGGTATTTTAGGGTTTTTTCCGACTGGTGTTTAAGGGAATCGTAGGATCGCTTAACTTCCCCCAGGATGCTTTCCGCCTGTCGCATATTTTCTTCTGTCTTTTCCAGCTTTCGTTCGGCTTCGGCGGTACGAATTTTGTACCGGGTAATTCCTGCCGCTTCTTCAAACAGGTAACGCCGTTCTTCGGGTTTGCTGGAAAGGATCTGGTCGATTTTACCCTGTTCCATCACCGAATAAGCGGCCTTGCCGACCCCGGTGTCCCAGAAAAGTTCCCGTATTTCTTTAAGTCGTACCTGGCTGCCGTTGATGGAATATTCGCTTTCCCCGGAACGGTACAAACGCCGCCGGATCTCAACCTCCGGCTGGTCCAGGGGCAAAAGCCCCTTATCGTTGGCCAAAGTTAGGGTTACCTCTGCCACATTAAGGGCCTTGCGGTTTTCGGTGCCGTTAAAGATAACATCTTCCATCTTTTCGGCCCGCAGGGTCTTGGCGGCTTGTTCCCCCAATACCCATTTTACGGCGTCTACCACATTGGATTTGCCGCAGCCGTTGGGACCCAAAAGGGCCGTGATGCCGTCGGCAAACTCAATTTGGGTACGGTCCGCAAAGGACTTAAAACCGAAGATGTCAAGACGGGTAAGAAACATGGATTGGTCCAGGATAGCACAAAACAGAAGCCGTGGAAAGGGTCCGCATTGTTTGCCAAGGTGGACCTGTGGGTTCTACTGGTACATAATCAGGTAGGGACGGGGGTTTAATTCGACAACTTCCGCGGGATTTAAAAGAGGATCGTCATAGCCTGCGCCGGGTATATCGAAATTATAAAAGAGTTTAAAACCCTTAATGGGCATGTTTTTTGCCCGGGCATTGTATGCATAGGTACTGCGTTTAAGGGCGGGGCTTCCAAAGCCATCGCTGCAATGAATAAGGACCACCTGCCTGTAACCGGTACGAACTTCGCTTCTGTTTTTGATCATCCGGTGATCAAACTGGTGTATCACCAGCATCCGTTCCCCCCTTAGGCGGTATTTTTCCAGGTACGCCGACATTGCTTCCTGGGTTTCGTTAATTTCCTGGGCGGTAATGCTGCCGATGATACGCATGGGCTTATCGGTATGCCATTCCGGATCCAGGGCAAGGTGTACATTGGGATAATGAAGGTAGGGCAGCATCATCGTAAGGGCATCCAGGGGTTCGTAGCGGCCGATCTGGTGATCGATAAAGATCAGCATATCGTGTTCCAGGGCAAAGCGTATATAGGTCTGAAGCACCGCATCAGGGATGTAGCCGATTTCTCCGCCCGGCTGGGCGGTACCGTAAATGATGTACAGGGCCTTGCGTATTCCCCGTTTGCCATTGACGGCGTTATACTCCGCCGCCAGGATGTTAAGACGGGTATTAAGGTCCGCAATGTCATAACGGCCCAGGATCCCCATGTTTACAGAAAGCGGATGGCCGTAAAAGGCGATAATATCGGTATTAAGAAAAAGGGGCCGTTTAAAGTTCTGGGTTTGCCTGTGGGTTTCAAGTTCCGTGGCCGCCCAATAGGGCCTTCCTGCTTCCCGGAGCATCCATTCATTGTAATGGGCGGTAAAATAAATCAAGGGAAAAGGGGAAACTTCTTCCATGTTGGGGGCGCTTTTTGCCTCTTCCCCTGTGGTCTTGCCAAACAAAGAAAATTCCGCCGGATTTACGGCGCCAAACAGGAAAACAGAAATCCCTGTTACCATGAGGAAAAATCCGGCATGGCTTCGCCGGGAACCAAAGTTTTGAGAAAACCGGTTTACGATGGTTTTACAGAAGCGGATCATTCTTTATTGACTATCGGCACAATAGCGGCGAACCATGATAATAGAGTACTATGGCGGTATGAACCAGGATCAGGTAAAAGAGGCCCTGCTTTCAATTACCGGTGCCCCCATGGAATTTTCTGTGATTTTTTCGGGGAAAAAAAGCAGTAAGGTAAACGGACTTTACAAGGCCGGGACCAGGGAGATTATCCTTCATAACCGCAATTTTTCCGGTGACAGCGGCGGAATAAATCTGCTGCTATATACGGCAATCCACGAATATGCCCACCACCTCCATGCATGTTCCCGGGGCGGGACCCTTTCATCCCGGGCCCATACGGCGGAATTTTGGGCGATTTTCCATGAACTTTTGGAGCGGGCGGAAAAAAAACAGGTTTATCGCAATGTTTTTCTTGATTCCCCGGAACTGTCTAAGCTAACCGTTCTTATCAAGGAAAAATTTCTGGAAAAAAACGGAACCCTGGTTAAAGAACTGGGGAAGTATCTTCTGCAAGCCTATGAACTGTGCGACAAGATCAACGGCCGTTTTGAAGATTATGTAGACCGGGTTCTCCGTATTCCTAAATTGGCCGCCCAGACGGCCATGAAAATGTACCAGTACGATCTTGATCCCCGGGTGGGGGCCGATAATATGCGCTACCTGACTGGGATTAGAAATGAAGAGGATCGTTCCGGTGCCGAACAGGCCCTGTTGACCGGTAAAAGCCCCGATTCGGTTAAAATCGCCCTGCGGAACCAGACTTCGGCTGTTCCCTGGACGGCGCCCCTTCCGGAGCAGGACCGGCGGACACGGTTGGAACAGGAAAAGCTCCGGCTGGAAAAAACAATTGCCTCTTTAACCCGGCGCCTTGGGGAAGTAGAGGAAGAACTTGACCGTATCGAAGACAATCCGGGTTAAAGGGGCAAATAAATTTTCCCTATTCAACGGGCTTTTCCTGCCGTATACTGGTGCCGTGAACGTGATCCTTTTTGAATGTGATGAGCTAATCGCCACGGAAAATGCCGGCGGACCTGCTGACGAACCTTCCCAAACCGGCGGGGCCCTCCGGTTTCACGGAACCCTTTCCCCGCGGGACCGGCGGGCGGTACATTTGCGCAAGGTGCTGCGGAAAAAAGAAGGCGAGGACTTTGAAGCGGGTCTTATCGGGGGAAACCTGGGAAGGGGGATCATCAAAAAAATAGATCCCGGGGGAATCGATTTTTTTCTAACGCTGAAGACGGAACCGCCGCCCCGTATTCCGTTGCGTCTTGGGGTGGGGTTTCCCCGGCCCATACAACTTAGACGGCTGCTTAGGGATTGCGCCACCCTGGGACTTTTGGCGGTGGATCTTATCTGTACCGAGTTGGGAGAAAAAAGCTACCGGGACACAAAGTTACTGGATGACGGTGGCGCCCGCTCGGCCCTGCTTGAGGGGATCGTCCAGGCCCGGGATACCCGGCTTCCGGACCTGGCTGTATACCCCAGCCTTGATGTCTGGCTTTCCCGGCGGCCCTGGGAACCCGGGCCGGCCGCCGGGCAAACTGCTGTGCCGGATATGGATGTTTTTCCTGCGCCGAATGTAGCGGGGATTGTACGCGCAGGCAGACCGCTTTTGGCGGCCGCGGACAATCTGCAGCCCCGGGGAAGCTTTGCCGGCCTTGGGCCGCTACAAACCCACGCGGTACTTGCGGTAGGTTCAGAACGGGGCTGGTCAAACCGGGAGCGAGAATCGCTGGAAAAGACGGGGTTTTTGCGGCTTTCTCTGGGCAGCCGGGCGCTTCGTACCGAGACAGCCTGTGTTGCGGCGGTAATCCTGCTGATGGAAAAAATGGGTGTGCTGAATTGCTAATCGTCCGGCTTACCTGTAAGGAACAAAACGGGCGCCGTATTTCTATGCGGGTATTTACGCCGGGTCCGGATCGCTCATCTGGGTAATCATCTTCATTGACATTTCAAGATCGTGGGTTTTATTCATCATGTTATGGTATCCCTCTTTTATTGCTTCGGCGTTTTCCCGCAGAAGAACCAGGGCGGCGGTGATTTCACGGCTCCCGATGGATAATTCCCCCAGGCTGTTGATAAGTTCCGTCATGGTATTGGCAAAGCCGTTTATCTCTTTTGCCATAGTGGTGATCAAGGTGTCGGTGGCGGAAGAGCGGGTGGTGGTTTCCTTTATACCGTCGATAATATCCGTTAAGGTATGGCCGATATGCCGAGAATTTTCCCGAGTTGTCTCGGAAAGGCGGCGGATTTCTCCGGCCACCACCGCGAAACCCCGGCCTGCATCTCCGGCGTGGGCTGCTTCGATGGCCGCATTCATGGACAGAAGGTTTGTGTTGGCGGCAATACCGCTAATTACCTTTATGGTGGAACCGACCCCTTCGACACCCTTGGAAATGCTTCCTACCGCTTCAATGGTTTCGCGCATGGATTCCCGGCCTTGGTTTACGTTGTTTACCAGATCCTCAATGGAAGCTTGACGTTTTTGGGCCACCATGGCGGTATTGTTGATGGTGGCTACCATCTGTTCAATGGCGGCGGAAGATTCCTCAATGGCCGATGCCTGCCGTATGATCTGATCGTTAAGGTTGCTGATAAGACTGTTGATACTCTTCATAAAGCCAAGGGATCTTTCAATCTGGATGCTGAGGTTCTGATTAAGCTTATCAATGGTTTCCCGATCTTCTTTAAGAAGGGAAAGATCGTAGTGATGACAGTTCTGGGGCTGGTTAAGGCCGTTGAAAACGGCGATGGCCATGCCATAACAGCTTCCGTAACCGCAGGTGTTACAGTCATAGATGTCTTCTGTGCCGTACTTCCGTAAGTTTTTATATACCTCCGTTAGTTCTTCGTTATTTGGCGTTTTTAAGTTATAATTTTTTGAAAGATCCCGGTAGGAACGGCTGTAAAGGTCCTTTTTCCAATACCGTGAAAGCACCCGGTCCACCTTCTTTTGGTTCTTTGCCGTAGATTTTGATCCGCCGTATTTTTTTTCTACTTCGGTCCGGCGCTTCCAGATGGGGGCCTCCAGCATATCCATGGGCGTTTCGCTGTTTAAGGTACCGGTTCCGCCATTGCAACCCTTTTCGCAGTTAAGACAATCCACCAACAGGGGTAATTCCCCGGCCTTTCCGTTGCCGGAATGTATGGTTTTCGCGACGCCCGCTAAATAGGGGTAGATTGTATGGACTCCTTCAATTTTCCGGGTTACCCTGCCTATGCCGGGGCTGTCCCGTTCCGCGGTGATAAGAAGGCCGCCGGGCATGGAAAAGGTTACCGCCCGTTCCGCCGGCGGGTTGTCGTAATCTTCACTCGTAAACAAGGCCAGGTCCACATTTTGCTGTTCCAGGTATTCATGCAGGGCCTTGAAGGTAATGTTAAAATCTCCATGGCCTGTTTCGTCAAATTCCCGCCTTTTGGCAATACAGGGAGAGAGGACGGCAATTTTGTAGCCGTTGTATGCGCTGTGGTATTTCCGGATCATTTTAATAATATGCAGCATGGGGCTGTCTGCCGGGGCAAGATAGGGGATCAGTTCCGGATGGTAAATTTCAATATACGTAACAATGGCGGGACAGGGTTGGGCTATGCAAAACGACGGCTGTTGTTCTTGTATATGCTTTATATAAGAAAAAACGGTAAGTTCCGCGCCAAAGCTTACATCAAAAATCGCCTTTACCCCCCGGGATTTTAAGTAACCGTTCAGGTTAAGATACTGGTTAGGAAAATTGGAAGCTATCGCCGGAGCAACGATGGCGATTATTTTTTCTTTTCTCTCCAGGGCGGCAAAAAATGCTTCGGAATCGTCCACAATAAGCCGGGCTTTATGGGTACAGGCTTGGATACAGCTTCCGCAGCCGATGCAGAGATTATGGTTTACCGTTACTTTATTGCCGGTTCCATTGTTGCAGTATTTTACCGGACACGCGGCGATACACGCATGACAGTTGACGCATTTTTCTTCATCCACTTTAATAACCGCCGTTAACTCACCCCTCATGCGGGACCCCCTACAAAATTGCAGTAGAAACTAACAATGAAGAACGGCTTTGTGGTACCGGTATTATACCCCATAGAATAGATATGGACAAGGACTTTTTACAAAAGGGACCTCTAAAAACTAAAGTTTCCGGAGGTTCCCAAAAATTATTGAGAATTGACCGGAGGAAAAGGTTCCCATGGGGTTACGTATATGAAAAATTCTGGAAACCTGATATAATGAGTTGTTTAAAAACTTCAGTTTTTAAACAAGTCCAATGAACGCCAGGGAACACCGGGAGCTTCTATGGAGAAGGGCTGATGAAAAAAATAATGCCGTTTATGATTGTTTTATTGTTCATGTTTGCAGGCTCTTTTGGGGCCTGTAAAAGACAATCTGCGGGCCAAACGGAGCTATGGGTTCTTAACTATTATGACACGACCACCGCAAGCGCCGCCGATGAAATTACCCTGGTCTGGGATGCCTTTAAAAAGGCCAACCCGGGTATAACAATTATCCGGGAAGATGCGTTTAATAATCCCTTTCATGATAAAGTGGATTCCTATGTCCTTGGGGGCCGGATTCCGGACGTGATATATGCCTGGCCCTCCGGAAGATCCGCTGTCCTCCATACCCGGCGCCTTCTAAAAGACCTGGGCCCCCTGGTACAGAAGGATAATCTTGTTTCTCTGTATAGCGCCACAGCTCTGGAGCCCTCGGGCCAGGCTTCAGGATATCTGGGGATTCTGCCCCGGGCCATTACCGCCACCAATGCGTTTTATATAAATCTGGAGGTTCTTGACGATTGCGGCCTGGAACCGGCCAATACCTATGAGGAGTTAAAGGCCCAGGTTCCCATTTTAAAGGCCCGGGGCTACGAGACGGTTCTTATGGCTAATGCGGATTTTTGGGTAATGCAATCCTGTCTTTTTTCTTTAATTGTGGGCAGATTTTGCGGTAAAGACTGGGAACAGAAGATCCTTTCCGGCCAGGCGTCGTTTACCGATTCCGGTTTTATCGCAGCCCTTGACTTTATCAAGACCCTTTATGATGACGAGGTACTCTCGAAGGCTACCCTGACCACAGGATATGACGAGGTGGTAGAGCAGTTTGCCGCCAATAAGGGTGCGTATTTTATTGACGGCGACTGGCGGGTAGCCGCCTTTGTAACCGATAAATCCACCGGCGAAGCTTTAATTCCCGTGGAACGGCAACGGAATATTCTAATTTCCGTGTTTCCCGAAATTGAAGGGGTTAAATTCAACAGATCCAATTCGGTAGTGCTGGGAACGGGCTGGGGTATTAACGCCGGTATTCCCGCAGGTTCCGCCAAAGAGGAGGCGGCCTGGAGACTGGTAAAATGGCTTTCCGGCAAGGAGATCCAGGAATGGCTGCTTGAAACAGGAGGAATCGCCATTCCCACCAGGACCGATATTGATGTAGGAAGTCTTCGGCTTGAACCCATGCAGGTGGCGGTAGGAAACCTGGGTAAGGAATACGATGTATCCACTGTAGTTATTGACGGTGCCTTTAATGAGGCGGTATATACCCCGGTTAATGAAGGTCTCTATGCCATTGGTATGGGAACCAAAACGCCCCGGCAGGCAGCCCAGACGATCCAGTCCGCCTTTGATGCGTGGAAGGCCCAGCAATGACTCTCCCCGCCCTGAAGCTCCCCCGCGAAGCGAATTCTTGGATATTAGAGCCCACGGCGAACAAAAAATCTTCAATCCAATAAGGGTACGGTATAGGGAACCCCTAAAAACTTCAGTTCCAGAGGTTCCCCAGAGAAGTTGTTTCCGGTCTATTGTCCGCACCATAACATCTAATAGCTGTATGAATCGTCCCATGGTTATTTGCCAAAATGTGTATATAGGATTACACAGAGATATGGCAAAACAGTTCCGGGGCGACGATATTCGGGAAATCTTTAGCAGAAATTTACGGCTTTTCCGAACCCGGAAGAATCTTTCCCAGTTTGCCCTTTCAAACCTGGCGGGGCTGGCCCACAATTTCGTAAATGATATTGAAAACAGGAAGAAGTGGGTATCCCCCGACACCATTGCCAAGCTTATGACGGTTCTTGAGGTGGAGCCCTATCAATTTTTTATGGCCAATCCCTTGGACGGGATGCAGACAAAACAGCTCCATAGGTATCTTGATGAACTGAACGAGCGTTTTACCGAAGCGGTGGGAGAACTCAAAACGGCCTGTCTGCTGCCGGGAGCTAAAGATCCATAACCGGGCGGATATTCTGCGGATGTCCATGCTACGAATGGCAAGAATTCCCCATAGTACCTCTTTGCCGGATGTTACAGGCTTTACAGGCAAAAAGAAGCAGGATCTGGACGGGGAAGGGGCTATCTTGACTCCATAGCGTATATGGGAAGGGGGAGGGACCTTACCGGGTGGCCCGGGGATTTGCTGGGTGGTTTGCCGCCCAGGTGGGAATATCCCCCCGAAGAACTTCATCAATTCCCATGGCGGCATGGAGGGACATTCTATCGGCGGCTTCTTGGGAAAGCCCCGCACTGTGCTGGCTTACAATTACCTGCTTCATGCCAAAAAGGGGACTTTCCGGTTTGGGCTCGGGGCTAAAAACATCGATGGCCGCCCCGGCAATAAGCCCTTCTTCCAGAGCCCTCACCAAATCGGCTTCCACATAGGTATCTCCCCGGGCGCAGTTGATGTAATAGGCGCCTTTCTTCATGCGGGAAAATGCGGCGTAATCAAACATATTCCGGGTTTCCGCGGTGGAGGGGACAAGGACAATTACATGGTCGGATCTTGCCAAAAGCTCTCCCATGTCCCCGGTTATTTGTACGTCTCTGTCCATGCCGGGAGGCCGCCGGGGATGATACGCCAGCACATTCATGCCCAGGCCGCGGATCAGTTTTTCCGCCGTTAGACGGCCTATACGTCCAAAGCCCAGGATCCCCGCGGTTCTGCCCGTTAATTCCCGGCGGCGAAGGCCCATGCGGTAAGTCCAGTCGCCGGAGCGGGTATGTTTGTCCAGGCCCAGGATGTCACATTCCAGGGCCATAAGCATGGCGGTTACAAATTCCGCCACCGTATTCCCGTTGGCCTGGGGGGTATTCACCACCCAGATTCCCTGGGATTCGGCATAATCCACCGCCACATTGTCTACCCCCGCTCCGTGGCGGGCCACCACCTTAAGGTTCTTTCCCGCTTCCAATACTTCCTGCGGATACCGGGCTATCCGTACCAAAAGGGCGTCGGCGCCGGCGATTTCCCGGCGAAGGGTGTCTGTATCCGTGGACACTCCTACCCGCAGCTGATAACCCCGTTCCTGCAAATAGTCTTTACCCGAAGGGGCTATGTCTTCGGGGATTAATACCTGGTACATTCTACACCGCCTGTTTTTATGTTCTCTGTTTTAATATGCATACGTATTATAATTTTATAAGATTTAAGGTTGTCAGGAAATACCTTACAATTTTAGTTGCGAATTCGATAATTCTATCATAAAATATACCTATGTTGGATATGTTATTAATTATCACCCTAGGCGGCAGCCTGGCGGCGCTTCTCTACGCCCTGTTGCGGTCACAGTGGATCCTCAGGCAGCCGGTTGAAAACACCGGCCTGAAGAAAATTGCCGGTTTTGTC
>JAISOA010000126.1 GCA_031275945.1 Spirochaetaceae bacterium | reverse complement strand
CAGCCGGTCCTTGCAGGAACAGGAAAAGACCGTTCCCCCTGCGCCCATAGAAAAGGCGGTGACGGATATTCTAAGTGTCTGCCATGAAAAATTTGGAGCCTTCCGAGGGCTTATTATTGAAGCCCTCCGGTATTCGGCGGATGAATTTACCGGACGCATAGAAACTATGGTTTCCACCTTCGCCCTAGTCCAGGAAATTGCTCTTGGACGCTACCTGATTCTTTTCGACAGGGTCCGGGATGAAGAACTTATAGCCCGGCACCTTATCAAGACCGTCCCGGGAAAAAATATATTTGCCTTTGAGGCCGAAGATTCCCAGGAGGCCTTGGCCCTTCTTAAACCATACCTTTAAATGACCGAGAAACTTGTTCCTGCCCAAAACGGTTATACCGTCTATGCGGGGAATACGGCTCTTCATTCCCGGTACAATCCCGCCGGAGAAGCGGAAAAGTACATTGCATCCCTGGAACCGGGAAAACTGTGCCGCTGGTTTATTTTACTTGAACCGGGACTAGGGTACCTGGAAGCCGCCCTGCAAAAACGTTTTCCGGAGTCCCGGATTATTAGCCTCCATTGTTCCCCCTTTTACGGGGAAGAAAAGACCCTGCCGGCCATCGGGGGTTCCGCTAACACCGGAGGATTATGCTGGTACCCGGGCTGCGGCAAAGAGCTGGAACCGTTTCTGGAGGATCTTATTACCAGCACGGATGGAGCCGGGGTAAAGCTTATAGAATGGCGTCCTTCGATTAAGGCCTACGGTTCCGCCTGCCTGGACCTCGCGGCCAGAACCGTAGAATGCCTGCGGCGCATCAGCGCCAATAGGATCACCATAAAAAATTTCGGGCGCCGGTGGCTGCGAAACGGCTTGCGGAACCTGAATATTCTGCGCAACCCCGTTACAGTCCGGGGCGGAAGCCGGCCCCTGCTTATCTGCGCCGCCGGACCCAGCTTAGAAGACGCTCTGGATGACATCGGGGAATGGAACCATTCCCCCGCCAAACCCCTGGTAATGGCCGTGTCTTCCGCCGTCCCCGCGCTGCTCCACCGGAAGATCCTGCCGGACCTGATCATCGCCACCGACGGCGGCGGCTGGGCCCTGTTTCATCTTTTTGAAAGTTGCCGGGAAATCCCGGTGGATGCGTCCGCAGCCCCGGCGGCTGGGCCCGCCGCGGCCCGTTCTCCCCATGCCCCGGGAGGCCGTCCGGTTATAGCCGCGGGCTTTACCGCGGCCTTGCCCTCCCAGATGGAAGTATGGCCGGCGCTGATCCTCTGCGACGGAAGCCTGTGGCAGGAACTTCTTCTGCGGACCTTTCAGCTTCCCTTTGTATCCTTTCCCCAGCGGGGCACCGTAAGCGCCTCTGCCCTGGATCTGGCCCTGTATGTAACCACCGGCAAGGTGTATATTGCGGGGCTTGATTTTGCCCACCGGGACCTTAAAACCCATGCCAGGCCCTATGCCTTCGAAAGGGTCCTGGAACAGGAAGCTTCCCGGTTCAGGCCCTTTTATTCCCGGAGCTTTGAGCGGGAAAGAACTATCGATACCTCCGGCAGCCACGGAATATACGCCGCATGGTTTAAAACATATGCCGGTTCCTTCCCAGGCCGAATTTATTCCCTGGGAGGCAAGACCGATCTGGGCATCCCTCATGCTGCGGCGGAACTGGAATCCGGGGGCCCCGTGGCAGAGGCCGGACCTTGCATCCGGGTTGAGGCAGGAACAAAGGCCGGGAGAAGCGCTAAGGCCGGGGTATCCCTTCTGCTGGAAGCCCTTGACCATCCGGGCATGAAAAAACAGCTGAGCCGGGAACTGGGAGAGCTGTTACTACCGGATTCCCCGGTGGAAGAAAAAGATTTTTCCGGCGCATTACGAAACGAATTACTGGAACTGTGCCATGGATAAACAGTGTTTTGAACGAAATCTGCTGGCCCTTTCAAGTACCGATCCAACGCTCTGCAGCCGGCTTTCTTCCGCGGTAACCACCAGGGGTATATACCGTTTTCTTGAATCCAGAACCGGTGAAGTTATTCCCGCCCTGTTGGATCCCACGGGGCAAGCCTATCCCCTCCATTCCACGGTGGATCCCCGAAGGGAAGGGGAACGGCTCGTTTCCACCTTGCATGAAGAGGGCTACGTTATTTTCTTGGGATTAGGAGGTGCTTTCGCCGCGGAAGCCGCCCTGGAACGGGAAGAAACAAAAAAAGTTCTGGTGATCGAATACGACCGGAACGGCATTGCCGAGTTATTGAGCAACCGGGATTATATATCGGTATTAAAAGATCCCCGGTTTCGCATTTTGCCGGATCCCTCCGAAGACGACATAGAAAAATACCTACTGGAAACCTATATCCCCGCCGTGGACGGCGGCATCCGGGTATTTCCCCTGCGGATCCGCACGGATAAAGAGGAGCGTTTTACCGCCGCCGGGGATGCCATTAAAAGATCTATTGACGCCGTCTCCCGGGATTATTCGGTACAGGCCTACTTTGGCAAGCGATGGTTCTCCAACATTATCCGCAATCTGCCCCTGGCGGAAGGCCCCTTTCCCGTTCTTCCGCCCCTGCGGCGGGCCGCGATATGCGCCGCCGGGCCTTCCCTGGACGAGCAGATCCCCCGGATAAAAAAGAACCGGGATTCCCATTTTCTTATCGCCGCGGATACTTCCCTTGCCGCCCTGCTCCACGCGGGGATAGAACCCGATGGGGTTGTTTCGATAGACTGTCAGCATATCAGCTACCGTCATTTTTTTCAGGCCCTACCGGCAAAGACCATGCTCTTTCTGGACCTTGCCAGCCCTCCGCCGGTCAGCGCGAGGACAGAAAACCGGTTCTTTTTCTGCGGCGGCCATCCCCTAACCCGGTATATCAGCCGGAAGTGGCGGGCCCTGCCGGTGCTGGATACGTCGGGAGCCAATGTAAGCTACGCGGCATTTTCGTTGGCGGAAATTCTGGGGGCCGGGGAAATTATTCTGTACGGGGCGGATTTTTCGTATCCCCTGGGACAGACCTATGCCCGGGGAACCTATATTTATCCTTATTTTGAATGTTTCCAGTTCCGGCATGCCCCCCTGGAAGCCCAGCATTCGGCTTTTCTCTACCGGGACCCGTCGCTTCAAAAGGAAAGCCCCCCGGACCGGCCATGGTATTATGAAACCCAGTCCCTCCGCTTTTACCGGGAGCGGCTCTACCGGAAAGCGGCTTCTTCGGGGCTAAGGGTCGAAACCCTGGGACCCTGGGGGGCCCGGCTGCTTTGCAACGGCTCTTCCGCCAGGAACCTTTCAATCCTGTCCACCGGTCCGGTTCGGCAGGGGGCCATGGATTTTTTGCGATCTTACAAAAAATCCCTTGAATCACTTCAATCCTTTGATCCCCTGGAACAACCGGAGCCCACGGAAGAGGCGGAACTGCTAACCACCCTGCTGCCCTTGGCGGCCTTTATACGAAAAAAATCAGGGGCCATAAACAAACAGGTTTTTTTTGAAAGCCTTAAATCCTGCTGCCTGGAAGAACTTTCAAAAATCATTCATAGCTAAGTCCTTTATCGGTGGTATATTCCAGGGAGGTTTTTATTTCCCGTATGGGTTTCCACTGGACCGTAAATGAAATTTCGGTATTAAACTTATACTGCAGCGCGGCGGTATCAAATTCCGGCGTCAAACGCATCCCCAAGGTTGCGTCCCAGTCCCCCAGGTGGTGTACAAAATCAAGACTAAAGGATTTTAATTTAAACCCCGAGGCCTTTCGTTTATCCACATTGTCGAAGCGGTACGAATTTATTAGATCCACAAAAACATTTTTTTCTCCGGGCATTTCAATATCCACATCGTTAAAAAAGGGCAAGCCTTGAAAATACCGGAAGATCTCTCCATTTTCGGAATGGGAATTGACGGTAATGTCAAGAAAGCGGTTTATTTTAGCGGTCAGTCCCAGGGTAAAATAAAATTTTGAATAGGAATAACGCTGCAGATCAAAAGTTAATCCCGTATTTACATTCCCCTCAAAACTGATCCGCCGGCCATCGTTGAATGAATGGGTCTTTACGTACCCGATGCTTAATTCCTGGGGGTTAAGTTTTTCTTCCCCCGTTTTAAGATGCCATCCCCCCGCGGGGTTAGCGGTCTGATCAACAAGGTAATAGCCCCGGGAACGGGTGGCGGTAAACGAAATGTTTAACCCGCCCCAGTTTAAGCTGGTGTTAAGGATCGTAAAATCCGACAGCTCCGGATCATATACCATATAGTGCTGGAAAAAAAAAGTATCGTTAAAGCGCAGCGTTTCGGTAAAATAAACCGGTTCATAACTGGGATCCTCAAAGGGCTTCCATACCCTGGCGCGGGTATTAGTTTCGGATATCCAGGCCCGGATGGTGGCATCCCCGGCCAGGGCATTTTCTTCCGGTGGAATGTCCGCGGTGATGGACAGGCTTTGCAGTTTATCCATGACGGTAACGTTAAAATTTGCCTGGACCCGGTGAAATTCAATATCTTCGCCGTTCCACCTTCCCCACCGCAGATTCCAGGAATCGCCGGAGGGATCGTATTCCGATTTAACCATAAGACCCTTTAGGGTGTATTGAAGATTGCTGGTTCCCCATGCCTGGCTTTGATAAAAGGGCCGCAGGGTAAAGCCGTATTCTAAGGAGCCGGAAAGATATGTCATATTATGAACCTGCCGCATGGCGGTCTCCCGCTCCGCCGGGGTATCGTATTCCGGAGCCTGGCTATTAAGGTACGTATAATCCTGCCAGGACGTGGCGCCGTAAAAACGCAGATTGTTGGTATAAATATCCTGTTTTTCCGACAGGGTTAGGCCTATGGTACTGTCGGCCCCGATGGTAAAAAGCTGGTAAGCCATGTCTCCCCAGTTTATGTCGTCCGGGTTCGTCCAGGGGCTGGAGTTAAGCTTTATCTCCGAGGCTGCCGAGGGAGTTAACCTGTAATCCAGGGTAAAGCGGTGGCCCCCCAGGGCCGGAACCCGCAGGGTTCTGTTCAGTTCCGGGGGCTGCAGGGAAAAGGGGTCCTCCTGATGTTGGATTCCCGGATCCTCCGGCCAGGGCGATATGGGCCTTCCCCATTCCGCTAAAGCCGTTTCTTCCGGATCCCCGGCATGTACCCTCTCCCCCAGGGATATGGGCTCTCCCCCTATGGAAGCGGCGATAGAAAAAAGGGTAAATTTATCCGGATAAAAAAACGAGAGGTCCGGAGGGTAGGACAGCCTGCCGCTGGGCGACGGACTGGTTGATCTGGTTGCAAAGCTAACCGAATTGGCGGCGCTGGTAATAGACAGTTCGTTTATATAGGGGCTCATGCCGGCGCTTACAAACGAAATATTCCCCGTAAGGCTCCAGGTATAGGAACCGATGGAGCTGTCGCTGATGGTCACATCGGGACTGGTGCTGTTACGGATCAGGCTAAACAGGCTGGAATCTTCCGAACGGCGCATAAAGTCGTTGTCCACATAGGGATCCGAATACAGGGGCAGATTCCAAGAGAGCCGGGACGCTGCCGCCACGGGGCCCGAACCTTCAACGGATCCGGTGCTGACAAAACGATACCGGAAGGGGAAGGCGGCGTCGAAAAAATGTGACCGGTGCCAGTTGCTGGTACCGTCGTATTTAGGGTAAAAGGGGGTATAGTTCCCGTAATCATAGGCAATGTCCCGGCTAAAACCCAGTCCCAGGGAAAAAAGAACTTCGCCAAAGGCTCCCCTGGGAGGTACAATTAACTCCGTTCCAAGGTAATACCCCAGGTTGGCATAGGCGTCCGCCAGCAGGGAAAGCTTTACTTCGCTTTCGTCCCTAAGCCTGCGTCCCGTGCTGCGGAGAAAAATCCCTTCCTGTTTTTTTTCTATTCCGGCGCCGCTTCCCATGATGGTAGTGATGGAACTTTCTTCGGAGGAACTGCTTATCCTGGGTCTGCCTAAAATATACGTAGTGGTCTGCACAAAGCTTCCCTCCCGGGCACGAATACCAAGCACGGGATGAAAGATAAGTTCGTTCGCGGGATAATAAATATAGGGAAGGTAAAAGACGGGAATTTCTCCTACCTTAATTACCGCATTGAAAATCGCCCAATCCGAACCGGGTAAAAGCCAAAGTTTTGACGCACTAATGGACCAATAGGATTCTTCATCGTCGGGGTTTGTTATTTCCGCCCTGCGCAGGACCGTGGAGTCTTCGCCGCTCCGGGAAATTATCTCTCCCTCAAAGCGGTATCTGGTTTCCCCGTCACTAATCGCCCGGTCAGAAGTTCCTTTCATAAATGCGGTGGACCAGTTGTCCAGATTAACCGTTATACCGTCCCCCCGAAAGGTCTCGATGGTGTCTCCCATTTCCTTAACGTACTCCACCGATCCGGAGGCGGTCATGATTTTCCGGGTCCGGTTATAGAGGATCTCTTCCGCCCGGATCCGGTGGGTTATATCCCCGTCCTTAAGGCTTACCGAAACTCCCCCCCTTAGCCGGGCATATTCTTCGTGAACCGATTCAACGGTAAAGTATTCGGTGGTTCTGGCGGATTCTATGGTGATAATAAGGGTACGCTTTTCCGGCCCTATTTCGGCGGTTTCCCTTAGGTCCGGCGATTCTTCTAGTTCCCCCGGCAATTCTGCCGTTTCTGCCGTCTCCGTGCCGGATTCCCCTGTGCCGGCGGCTGCCTGTGCCGCCGCCGTTTCCGCACCGGGGTCCTCTGTTCCGGCCACCGGTTTTGCCGCCGCTTCCTGTTCCGCGGACTTAAAGATGGTACGGTAATATATCCGCAAACGATCGGCAAGAACGTCTTTGCCGCCCCCGTCATCCAGACCCAGGCTCCGGCACCAGTCCGCCAGTTCCCGGCGGGAAGAAGTAGCTATGTCCCGTTCCAGCACGAATTCCCTGCTCAGCCCCGGTGAACTATCCAAAGCTTCTTCCTGGGCATACATCGCCGGGAACCTAAGAAGAAACAGAAAAAAAACCAGGGGCCGTCTCATGTTATCCTGTTAAGCATTGCCTTAAGGTATATCCCTGTATAGGATTTTGAAAAGGCCGATACTTTTTCGGGGGTCCCGGCGATCACCACTTCCCCGCCCCGGTCACCTCCTTCGGGTCCCAGGTCTATGATATGATCCGCCTGGAGCAGTACATCCAAGTTGTGTTCGATCATCAATGCCGTATTTCCCTGATCTACCAGCCGCTGTATGACTTCCATAAGCTGCTTAACATCCGCAAAGTGGAGTCCCGTGGTAGGTTCGTCCAATATGTACAGGGTTTTTCCGGTGGAACGTTTGCTTAGTTCCAGGGCAAGTTTAACCCGCTGGGCTTCGCCCCCCGACAGGGTTAGGGCGGATTGTCCCAGTTTAACGTATCCCAAACCCACGGAAAGCAGCGTATCCAGTTTACGGGAAACCTGGGGTATGTTTTTAAAGAAGTCCCCCGCCTCTTCTATGGTCATGTCCAGCACATCGGCGATATTTTTACCCTTGTAGCGTATTTCCAGGGTTTCCTGATTAAAGCGCTTGCCATGGCAGACATCACAGGTGATATATACGTCGGGAAGAAAATTCATCTCTATCTTAATCGTTCCGTCGCCGGAGCAGTTTTCGCACCGCCCTCCCCGGACATTAAACGAAAAACGTCCCGGTTTGTATCCCCTCATTTTAGATTCCCGCAGGGCCGCATATACCTCGCGGATCGCGCCAAAGACCTGTACATAGGTGGCCGGATTTGACCGGGGGGTTCTGCCGATGGGGCTTTGATCAATATCGATTACCTTGTCGATATACTCGGTCCCTTCTATATCCGCATAGGCCCCTTCAGCATAATTGGAACCGTAGATACGGTTTGCCAGGGCCGGATACAGCACATCGCCCAGCAGGGTGGACTTGCCCGAACCGGACACTCCGGTAATGCAGGTAAAAACCCCCAGGGGTATGTCCACGGCAATGTTTTTTAGATTATGCTCCCGGACCCCCCTAAGGCGGAGAAATTTGCCGTTCCCCCCGCGCCGTTCTTTGGGGATTTCCATTTTAATGGTCCCCGCCAGGTACTGCCCGGTAAGGCTCTGGGGAACCTGCATTATCTCCTGCGGCGTTCCCTGGGCTATAACCTTTCCTCCATGGACCCCCGCTCCGGGTCCCAGGTCCACAATATGATCGGCGGTCCGCAGGGTCTGTTCGTCATGTTCCACCACGATAAGGGTGTTCCCCAGATCCCGCAGGTACAGGAGGGTGTCGATAAGCCGCTGGTTGTCCCGCTGGTGAAGGCCGATGGAAGGTTCATCCAGGATGTAAAGAACCCCCATAAGGCTCGAACCTATTTGAGTGGCTAGTCGTATCCGCTGGGCTTCGCCCCCCGAGAGGGTTGCAGATTTTCGTTCCAGGGAAAGATAATCAAGTCCCACGTTCTGCATAAACTTTAGCCGGGCCGTAATTTCTTTAAGAATCTGGCGGGCTATTTTCTTTTCCGCGACGCTAAGCTGCAGGGCCTTAAAGAATTTCAACGAATCGGCCACCGAAAGGCTGGAAAGCTCCCAGATGTTTTTTTCTCCCACCGTAACCCCCAGGGCTTCGGGTTTAAGCCGCTTTCCTTCGCAGTCTTCGCAGGGTTTTTGGCTCATAAACTTTTCAAGCCATTCTTTAATTCCCGGGGATTGGGTTTCAAAATACCGGCGCTTTAGATCCTCCAGAACCCCGGGAAAACGGGAGGTATATTCAAAATGGCCCGTGCCTTCCCGGTTTTTATACCGGACCTTAATTTCATCCTTGCTGCCGTACAGTATGGCTTCAAGGATATTTTTCGGCAATTCTTTAAAGGGGGTGTCAAGGCTAAAATTATAATGCCGGGCAAGACTTTTAAAACGGCTCCGGTGCCAGGCGCTGTCGGGATTATAGGGGATGCAGCCCCCTTCGTTAAACGAAAGACCCTTGTCGGGAATTACCAGGCTGGGATCAAATTCCAGTTTAAGCCCCAGGCCGGAACAAGAAGGGCAGGCGCCGTAGGGATTATTAAACGAAAAAAGCCGGGGCTGGAGTTCGGGAATCGAAATACCGCAGTCGGGACAGGCGCTTTTTTGGGAAACAAAATATTCGCTGATTTTGTCTTCGCCCCGTTTCTGGGCCAGGATAAGCATGATTCCCCCGGCGGTTTGGAGGGCCGTTTCCACCGATTCCGCAAGTCTGGACCGTATGCCGGGTTCTATCACAAGACGATCCACGATAATTTCTATCGTATGTTTCTTTTGCTTATCCAGCTTAACCGGGTCCTGATTTTCATCCAGATTAACCGGTACCCCGTCTATCCGCATCCGGGCAAAGCCTGCCCGGCGGGCATCGTCAATAATATTGCGGTGCTCTCCCTTCTTGCCCCGGATCACCGGAGCAAGAAGCTGTACCCGGTCTCCCTTCCCCAGGGCCATGATGGTTTCGATAATCGAATCTACCCCCTGTTCCCGGATCTCCCTGCCGCACCGGGGGCAATGGGGTCTGCCTATCCGCGCGTACAACAGCCGGTAATAATCGTAAATTTCCGTAACCGTTCCCACGGTAGATCGGGGATTACGGTGGGTGGTTTTTTGTTCGATAGAAATGGCCGGAGAAAGCCCCTCGATGTAATCCAAATCGGGCTTGTCCATACGGCCTAAAAACTGCCTGGCATAGGCGGAAAGACTTTCCACATAACGCCGCTGGCCTTCGGCAAAGATCGTGTCAAAGGCCAGGGAGCTTTTTCCCGATCCGGAAAGGCCGGAAATGACGATAAGTTTGTCCCGGGGAAGTTCTAAATCTATATTTTTTAAGTTATGTTCCCGGGCTCCCTTGATAATAAGCTTGTCCATGGTCCAAGCATATCCCGGCCCGGCAGAACCGGCAAGAGAGGGATTCAAAATATACGGGGAATCCCGAACTATACGAACGAAAAAGCCCCGTATCCCACAAAAGAACCGGGAACGGAACCCTCTCCGGCCGCGGCGGCGCTGGTTCCGTATTCCAGCAATACGCCCCCTTTCCCGGCGCCTTCACCGGACCCCGCGGGCCTTAGGGCAGAGGCTGCTCCAAGGCAGCCAAGAACGGCTCCGGCGGAACAGGCGGATTTTTCTTCCTCCGCCCGCTTTAAAACCAGTTCCGGATCCCCGGCCCCTACCGCATCGATAAAACGCTGATCGTTGACCGTCCGTACCCAGTCAAGGGCGTTTTGTCCAAGCCCCTGGGGACAGAAGTCATAGTTAGGACCGTAGTGGGTTAAATCGGTGGAACCCAGCACCCGCAGTTCCCTTTGTAAAGAAGCGGCAACCCTGATCAGGGTTTTCCCTATTTCAAAAGAAGAAATCTCCGCAGGCAGCCTAAGCCAGAGAAGCCTGGCCCGGGGAAAGAAATACCGTACCATGGGAAGGAGTACCTCCACGGTATTATCCTGCCACCGGTCCGGTTCTCCACCGGTTTCGGCCTGGAGCAGATCCCGCAACTCCGTATCGATCACCATATCTCCCAGGGGGGTTTCCACGGCATCTTCCATGGCAAAAAGCGGCGGCATGGTCCGGGGAAGATGACCCCCAAGAACCGCCAGGGTCCCGTCCCGGTCTTCAGCGCCGGAAAAATCCGTCAGCGCCGCCGCGGCCCGGGCGGCAATGGCGCCGGAATAGTACCACCCCGCATGGGGCGCCGCCGCTATACGCGCCGCCGGTACAGCCCTTGCACGGGCCGCCTTTGCAAGCTCCGGCTCCGGACACGCCGGGGCGGCATTCCCCGTTTTTCCCCCGCCGGAAACAAATTTATGTAAAAACCCGGCTATTTTTTCCGGATCCCGGGGATACCATCCCGGCGGAAGACAGGGTTTCCGTACTTTCATCGTGTTTTCCTTATTTTTATCCTAGCAGAAAAACATAAATCCGTATATAATAAGACCGTGAGGAGTGAATTTGAGATCTAAAGTCCCTGCTTTGGTGGCGTTGGTTTGTATTCTCGTTTATTTGGCTGCGGTGCTTTCCGCGGCATACCGGATCTATCGCAGTATTGACGGCCAGCAGCGGCAGGCGGCGCAGGAACTGGACGGACTACAGGCCCTGCTGTCTCAAAACGGGGATGTTTTTTTTACCGAATCATTCCGGGAAACGATCCGCAAAGAAATGATGGACTGCAGGGTACTCCAGGGGATCATTGTTACCAGTTCCGGAAGCGGGGAATTAACCTTTGAACGGGAACGGGGTACCGTTATCCGCTGGGAGGAAGGACGTCCCCGGTTTATTACCCGGTTCGGCTATTCCGGGCTTAAAGCCAGGCAGGTGGACGTTTCCGGACTGCGGAATGTAAATATCTATTCGGTTATCGACACGGTCAATTATGAATATACGGTCTATGTCCTTAAACAAACCCTGGTTGCCATTTTGGGGGCCCTGATTTTATCTTTTTTTACCATGATTGTTACAGCCCTTACCGGGGTAAAACAAAAAGAAGATGCTTCCCAATCCGCCGCAAGCGCCGCTACGGGGGCAGAAGATCCTTCCGCAGCAAGCGAAGCCGAAGACGCCGGCGTTCTTTCCGGCACGGCGTTTGAAGGGGAAGCCCCTTCGGAACCCCCGGCAGACGGGGATGAATTTGATTTCCCCGGTTTTGATACCATCGGCGGCGAAACAGAAAACGATAGTTCTTCCCAGGATACCGGTACAGATACAACCGATGATTTTGATCTAAATGATTTTCTGGACGAGGAAGAACTTAAATTTCCCGGCGAAGATCTTTCCGGCATGGACCTGCCCGGCGCTGATTTTTCCGGCGGGGATCCGGCGGATTTTGTGACCCAGGGGCAGGAGGATCTTTCCGGCGGCGACCTGCCGGATCAGGGCTTTTCATATCACATCCAGTCTGAAGCGGACGAAGGTTCCTTTCCGGATCTTGAAATGGATGATGATGTGGAAATTTCCGGCTCCGAAGACGCCTTTCCTGCCGGAGATTCAAACCCCCAGGGACTGTATTCTCCCCGGAGTAACATAGGCTGGGAGGCCTATGTCCAGGACCGGCTTACCTCCGAGATCCACCGTTGCGCCGCCTCCGAACAGGACCTGGTGGTGCTGCTCATGGAATGTGGCGAGGGGGTAAACTGCGATGGAGCCCTGTACAAAAAACTTGCCGGGGAGGCGGTACATTTTTTTAATCTGCGGGATTTAAGTTTTGAAAACGGGGAACGGGGCATGACGGTAATTATTCCCAATGCGGATCTGGAACACGGAATTATTAAGGCCGAGGAATTCCATTCCCGAATTTTAAAAACCTGCGCCGGTTCACTTCATGCAAAAAACGACTTCCTTATCGGTATCAGCTCCCGGTCCGGCAGGTTGATTGAAGCGGAACGGCTGCTTCTGGAAGCTGCCAAGGCCCTGGAAAAAGCAAAGATCGAACAGGGCACGCCCATTGTGGCCTTTAAAAGCGATCCGGAAAAATACAGGGAATTTATCAAAAAAAATTCCGCCGGATAATGCCGGCGGCGGGATATGAAAATAATTTCAGGGCATCCCGAAGCGGCCTGCGGCGGTCAATAGAGTAGGGTTGTTTAAAAACTTCAGTTTTTAAACAACAACCGCTTAAAAACAGCAAAATGCGGAGCATTCTGCCTAGACTTGGCATTTAAAGCCCGTTGGACTTTAGCCGGCGCTAACCGCAGGTTAGCAAATAACCAACCGGGTTGTCGAGCAAGTCTATTGAACAAGTCCACTGTTTAACGGAAATAACTTTGGTCCCGGAGCAGCCGGCTTACCGTCCACTGGGGCAGCACAAACAGGTAGGGTTTTCCGCTTACCAAGGCAGGACTCTTGTCTTCTTCCGTTTCTCCGATCTGTAACAGCAATACCGATCCGTTCCCCAGCTCCAGGTTTATCCGGGCAATGGGGCTAAAATTGCCGGGAAACCGGAAATCCTCTCCCTGGGCTTCCAGGATCCCCCGGATCCAGATCTCAAGATTGTCCCGGTCAAGGATAGGTCCTCCTCCTTCAAAATTCCAGGTTTCGCCGCTGCGGACAATACCAAAATTTTCCGCCCCCCCGGCGCCGGGAAAGCTTATCCGTATTTTTTGAACCAGATCGAGGGAGGTTTCTTCAAAAAGCCTAAGGTCATACCAGGATGATCGCTGTCCGTTCACATAGGACCCGATAAGCCTGTCTCCGGAACGAAAAACATTTTCTCCGTTCCTGCGCAAGAACACCCCCTTACCCGAAGTGTCATCTTTGCCCACCAGCAGATCCAGCAGGGGAAGGCCCGCTCCCCCCCGGATAACAAGCCGCGTCGCATCATCCCCCAATCCCAGATCGGCATGGTTTTCCGGTGAGGAACCCCGCCGGGGAAAGGCGCCCCTGGTTTCCAGGATCCTGAACAGATCATCCACCCTTCCCTGCTTAACCGGAACTTCCAGAACCGGGGAATCCCCGGCGCCGGGGATTCCCCCCGGAGGAGCCAGCAGAGCGGCCCATTGACCGTTTTGTACGACCAATTCAAGTTTTTCTTCCCCCCGGAAAATCTCAATACGATCCGCTGCGTCCCTGGCCCCGGCGGGGAGCCAGGTAAAATATGCGTTCCGGGTGTTGATCCTCGCGGGATCAAAAAACAGGGTAAAGCCATATACCAGCGCCAAGGCCACGGCGGCGGATCCCAGGAGGAGGATCTTCTTTTTATAGGGCATGGGACTGCTCCTTTTTGTTTTTTCGCTTAAAGATACGGTATGCTCCGGTAATAATAATGCAGAGAGGCAGGATAAACACGTTAAGGAGTCTTGAAAAAAGCATTGTTCCCTCCCGCTTAAGTTCATCGGTGATGCGATCAAGCCGGCCTGAACCGCTGTGGCGGTTCCGAATTCCCACAATATCGTCGTCGTTCCCCAGCCAGTCCGCGACCTGCAGGAGAAAATCAAAGTTAAGCCGCTGCTGCCTCTGTGTATAGGTAACCAGCGCGCCCCCTATGTCCGCGTCCCCCACCACCACGATTCGGGATTCCTTAGTTTCCACGGGCATATCCGGCAGTTCTTCCGGCAGGGCCGTCCAGGGCTCGTCCTCCGTTTCCCCGGTTTGCCGCCGGGGCTTTTCTACATCCGCAAACCAACTGGGGAAACGGCCTTCCAGGGTAAGGGCCAGGATTTTTTCTCCCTCACTTATATCCGCTTCCGCGTCGAAAAGATCATGCTGTTCCGGCCGCAGGGTAAAATCCTTGGTCATAAGCCAGGCCCGGGGGGTGGAGGTAAAAAGCGCTTCGCCGGTAAGCTCGCCGGTAGTGCCGGGATCGGGAAGAGTAAGGGTCAGGGGGCTGGCCCAGAAAAGATCAAGACCGCCGAACTTAGAGGTAAGAACGTGGTCTTTATTCCCCTGATGTTCCAACACCGCTACCCAGGGCGCATAGGGAATTTGCAGTATCTGCCTGGAGACGGGATCTTGGTAGGGTACGGGCAAGGCGGCCCGATCCAGCACCAGGCTTTGCCCCACCGTGGCGCCGTAATACGAAATCATTGAAAGAAGCCCTTCATCTTTTTTTAACCGGGCTTCCCAGGTGGAAAAAAAGTCCATATCGACGCTTTCAACCGCAAAGAGTACCCTGCCCCCCAGCTGTATGTACCGGTCTATCCGGTACAGGCTGTATTCATCCAGTTCTTCTACTCCCCCAAATACAAAAAGCACGGGAAGGGTATCGGGGATCTCTTCTCCGGGGCTAAGCGGCAGTACCGAGTATCCGGATTCCAGGAGGGCCTGGTTAAAGTAGCCGTAATATTCATTCCAATCCTTTTGGGGCTCGCAGGCGATAACCCCCAGTTCCCGGCGCTTTCCCCGTACCAGGGAACGGATCCGGCTGGTAATATCGTATTCCAGGGTGTCCAGGGAAAAAACCCAGGTGAGTACTTCGCTCTTGTCAAGGTATTCAATAACAATTCCGGAATAAACCATGGAAAAACTTGCCTCGTCCTGTTTTACATCCTGAAACTGCTGTGGAACCAAGCCATATCGTTCCACTTCCTGTATGTCCCCCCCGGGGTCCCGTACCACAACCCGAATTTTACCCCGGGAACGGGCTTCATATTCCCGCAGCAGGTCCGTAATTTCCGATGGGGCGGGATCTACGGACAAAAGCTTGCCGGAAAGAAAATAGGTAATCCGTATTTCTTCGTCAATTTCGTTGTAAAGATTCCGGGATACCGGAGAAAGGGTATAGGCGTTGTTTGCCGTAAGATCCCCCCTGAACCAGATGCGGCGGCTTACCAGCAGTAACAGCAGCATAATAAGGATACTTAGGATCGTAACGGCGGATTGTTGTTTTTTCGTCATGCTAGCTCCATTTCCTAAAAAGGATTACCCGGGTATTGAAAAACAAAAACATCACCGTGGTAATAACAAAAAACGCTAAATCTCTGGTGTCAATAATTCCCTTGGAAAAACTGTCAAAATGAAAGGACAGGGAAAGAAAGTTTACCCCCGCGGCCAGGAATGGGGGCAGGGAAACCGTTAAGGCAAGTTGGTTGATAAGCATGCTTATCAAAAGCACCGCGGTACTGCCCAGAAAGGCCCCGGCCTGGTTTTTTGAAAGGCTGGAAAGCAGCAAGCCCAGGGCGGATGCGGCGGAACCGAGGAGCAGGACGCCGGCGTATTCACCGGCCAATACCCCCAAATCAAAGCGGCCCAGGGGAAGGATCGAAAGAGGTACCGGCAAGGTTAAGCCCAGCAGCAGCAGGACCACCGTAAGGGCGGCGGTGAATTTTCCCAGTACCAGGTCCCATTCGGAAAAAGGCATGGTTAAAAGAAGTTCTATGCTTCCCAGTTTGCGTTCCTCGGCCCAGGATTTCATGGTAATCATAGGAATTACCAGGATAAAAGCCACAGGAAAGGCGGCAAAATAGGGACGCAGACTGGCCATGTTCATGGTAAAATAACGCTGCAAATAGTAAAGCCAAATCGAACAAAAAAGGGTAAAGAAAAGGCAGATCCCGTAAAACAGAGGGGAATTAACCAGGGTAAACAGTTCTTTTTTTGCAAGAATCCAGGGCTTTGGCAATTTCATCACAGGACCTCCTTCCGGGCCGTCCCGGAACCGGAGGATTCTTCTGCGGATCCTTGACGATCCTCCCCCGTTAATTTTACAAAAATGTCCTCCAGGCTCAGGCGGCGGCGGCTCATACCCAGTATTTTAACACCCTCCGAAACCGCCCAGTCAAAGATCCGTTCGCCCTCTGCGAGATTTCCCTCCGGCCCCTCTGTTCCCGGCAGGATTATATGTACCCGGTACAGGTTCCCCTCCTGTTCTATGCCGGGCCTAGGATCCGGTATTAGGCGTTTACATTTTTCTTCTATTTCTTCGCCCTTGAGCAGGAGTTCCCAGGTATCGCCGCCCTTAAGGGTCCCGGCAATTTCTTCCACCGTACCCTGGGCGGCGATCCGGCCCTCGTTAAGTATAAGGACCCGGGAACAAACCGCCTCCACTTCCTGGAGTATGTGGGTAGAGAGGATCACGGTCTTACTTTTTCCCAGCTCTTTAATTAAGGAGCGGATTTCGATAATCTGGTTTGGATCGAGCCCCGAAGTGGGTTCATCCAGAATAAGGATCGGCGGATCGTGGATAATGGCCTGGGCCAGCCCCACCCGCTGTTTATACCCCTTGGAAAGGGTTTCGATGGACCGGAATCTGACATTTTTTAGGCCACAGACCGCAATACTCCTTTCCAGGGCGTCCCTATGCTTCTCCGGCGGAACAAGCCGGGCGGCGGCTATGAAGGAAAGATACTCGTCCACGGTCATATCGCCGTAGAGAGGAACCCCCTCGGGAAGATACCCGGTACGCTTTTTTGCCTCCACGGGGTCGCCGGTAACGGAAAAACCGTCCACCACCGCTGTTCCCGAGGATGGAAAATGGTAGCCCGTAAGGATCTTCATAATCGTAGTTTTCCCCGCCCCGTTGGGACCAAGAAAGCCAAGGACCTGATCCTGCCCTACGCTAAAGGAAACATCCGTGACAGCTTCGACGTTTCCGTACCGTTTAGTAATGTTTTCAACCTGTATCATACGCCCACCATATTAATCGATAAAATCCATGGGAAATACCATCCTATCCCTGGTCAATACTGTTTCCGGAAAGATCCGCTTTGCCTCCGCCAAAAGCCCCTTAAGGTTTTGTTCGTTATACCGCGGACTGTAGTGGATAAGGGCAAGCTTTCGTACCCGTGCGTCTGCGGCAATCCGGGCGGCCTGTTCCGCGGTCATGTGCTTTTTTTCCCGGGCACTTTCCGTAAGCTCCCGCTCGAACATGCCCTCGCAGATAAAAAGATCCGATTCCGCCACATCCCGGGTAATTTCGGGAAACGCCAGAGTATCGGTAACGAAACTGAATTTTCTGCCGGACCTGGGCGGCCCAAGCACATCCCGGGGATAAACGGTTTTACCCTCCGGGGTCTGGACCGCTTCCCCTCCTTGCAACCGGGCCCACAGGGGACCCCGGGGAACCTCCCGTTCCTGGGCTTTTTCCGGATAAAAGATCCCCGGCCGGCCCTCTTCTTCCAGCGTATACCCCAAACAGGGCTTGGTATGGCGCAGTAAAAAAGCCCTAATTGTAAAACCATCCCCCCGGTGTACCACACCGGGTTCGGAAATTTCCTTTACCACGATCTGGTAATTTATGTACATATCCAGAACCCGGCGGCTGGTTTCTATATATTCACCAATCCGGGGAGGACCGTAGATATACAGGGGATCATCCCTGTCCACCTGCGAAGAAAGCATCAGCAGTCCCGGGATACCCGTCACATGATCAGCGTGGGTATGGCTTATAAATATGGCGGATATTTTTTTCCACCGGAGGTTAAGCCGCCGCAGACTTACCTGGGTTCCTTCACCCCCATCAAATAAAAAAAGTTCCCCTTCCCGCCTTAACAGCACCGAAGTCAAATGCCGGTGCGGCAAGGGCATCATCCCGCCGCAGCCAAGGATAAAGGCTTCAAGATTCATTAAATATAGAGTATACCGGAAAGGTGAACAAGGGACAAGACGGCGAATTGCCTCATAATGACTGGACGAGCCTGTCCTAAAGTTTGTGTAATTAGCCAATCTGTGGTAGAAATAGCGAAGGAGCAGACATGGCCAAGAGAGAGAAGGATCAGTGGGATAGGCTGCTGGAGCAGATCGACTTCCACGGCATGACCCAGGATGAGGTTTTGGAGC
>JAISOA010000076.1 GCA_031275945.1 Spirochaetaceae bacterium | reverse complement strand
CTATGTGGTTCACTGCAACATCGGCCACCGGAGTAACTACTATCCGTATACCTCGATGAGTACTTCTGGGTTCCGGGTTGTCTGTCCCTAAAAGTCATCGGTGGCCGGATAATTTCAAGGTCCGTAGAATGCCCGTCAATGAGCCTTTGAGAGGCAGCGCTCTAACCGAAACTTCGGCGGGATATTAAACCGGACTTTCAAATAATTCCGGTACCATGTTCAATAAGGTACTGCGCTGCCTTGTCAACGGTTCCGTTTAGCCCTATCATAAAAGGATGACCGTCAGGGGAAATCTTTCCGTTATTGTGCTTAGCCTCTTTTGTTTTTGCGGTCCCTTATCCGCCCAGCTCCCGGAGCCGGAACAAGATGTCTCCGGCGAAAATGAAGATTTTATATTACTGCAAAACCGTTCCGGAGGAATTACCATCACGGGCTACCGGGGAACGGAAAAAACCGTGGAGATCCCCGAACGTTTCGGGGGGCTTCCGGTTACCGTCATCGGCAACAAAGCCTTCTTTGGTAAAGAACTTTCCGCGGTACGGATCCCTAAAACCGTAACCGTCATCGAACCCCTGGCCTTTGCCGGAAACCAGTTACATTCCCTGGAACTGCCCGGGGTCATACGCATCGGGTACGAAGCCTTTGCAAACAACCGGCTTACCCAGTTGTCCTTTTCCGCGGATCTCTCGTCCATAGGACAGCGGGCCTTTATGAACAACCGGCTTAGGGTTATCGACATTCCCGGCCGGGTAACAAATATCGGAAAAGACGCCTTTACCGGAAACTCCTTAAATTCGATCACCCTGGGAGCAAACCGGAACATTTTTGCCAGTCAGGGCTTTGAGCCTTCCTTTGTAAATTACTATACCGGTACCGGAAGACGGGCCGGGGTGTATGTAAAGGACGGTACGGTCTGGTGTCTGCAGACAACAGATGCCGGATCCCGGGAATAGCGGCATCCGCTTCCGGAATTGCCGCCTATCCTGCAAATCTACCCCGGGGAAGAGCGGGCCCCGAAAAGTACCGGATCTTCAACGTTCTCGGGGAATCTTCGTATTCTTTCAGGCCCGCAAGACCTGTACATGAACGGCCCTTCTGGAGTACCGTGTACCTAATGAAAGCTACCTTGCTCCATCCCTGGCACAAAGAGGCAGGCGCCCGGTTTGCCCCCTTTGCGGGTTACGATATGCCCATCCAATACAGGACCGGCGCGGTAGAAGAGCACCGGCTCTGCCGCCGTTCCGCGGGGCTTTTTGATATTGACCACATGGGCCAGTGTATTGTTTCGGGCCCCGGCGCCGGAGGGGCCCTTTCATCGCTGGTTTCAGGGGCAATCCTTGACATGAAGCCGGGAGAAGCCCGGTACAACCTGCTTTTAAACGACCGGGGAGGGATAATCGACGACCTCTTCATCTACCGCCTGGAAGAAGGTCCTCTGGGCGGCGGAGGCTACGGGAAGGACCCCTGGTTTGTCGTGGTCAACGCGGGGAACAAGGAACAGGATTTTCTCTGGTTCAGCGACCGTCTTCCCCGGAGCATTAGCGTCCGGGATATTTCCGGCGAAACGTACATGATCGCCCTCCAGGGTCCCCGGGCGGTGGAACTGCTGGACCATCTGGCGGAAAAAGAGCCGGGAAAGGGGAACGGGCTTGTTTCCGCCATCCCCCGGTCCGGCATGAGAAAGATCACTCTGGGGGGAATCCCCGTCCTGGCGGGGCGGACCGGCTATACCGGAGAGGACGGCGCGGAACTGTACTACGGTGCGGACCAGGCCCTGGTCCTGTGGGAACTGATCCTTGTCGAAGCCCGGGCCCGTAATATTGAACTGGGTCCGGTGGGCTTGGCCGCCCGGGATTCCCTGCGTTTTGAGGCGGGCATGCCCCTCCACGGCCACGAAATACGCGAGGACATTAGCCCCCTGGAGGCCCTTCTTTCCTGGGCCTGCGATTTTACCAAAGAATTTACCGGCAAGGCCGCCCTGACGGCCCAGAAAGCCGCGGGGCTTACACGGAAGCTTGCCACGGTAACCGTTTCAGGCGGTGTCCCCCGGGAAGGTTACAGGGTCTTGAACGGCGAGGGCGCGGAAATCGGCACGGTCGCGGCGGGTATGTTCTGCCCCACCACGGGAACCTACTCTGCCAACGTCTTTGTGGCCCCGGAATACGCCGTCACGGGAACAAAACTTGCGGTGGAAATACGGGGTCTTCCAAAGGATGCGGAAGTGGTTAAGCGTCCCCTCTATGTACCGGTATACAGAAGATCATAGCCGTTTCCCGGCGCGGCAGCGCGGCTCCCCATGGTATGAGCCTGTTTTTTATGGAATAGAGTTGTTTAAAAACTTCAGTTTTAAACAACAACCGCTTAAAAACAGCAAAATGCGGAGCATTTTGCAAGACTTGTTCAATAACCAACCGGGTTATTGAACAAGTCCAATGATAATTCTGCAGAGCCATATAAAATAAGGAGGGAACTATGAAGTTAGACGAAAAGGCCCGGTATGCCAAAACCCATGAATGGGCACGAAAAGAAGGGGACGTACTTGTGGTTGGAATTTCCGATCACGCCCAGGAAAACCTGGGGGACATTATCTTTGTCGATCTGCCCCAGCCGGGACTAAATTTTAAGCGCGGGGCGGTTTTCGGGGTGGTGGAGTCGGTTAAGGCCGCCAGCGATCTGTACCTGCCCGTGTCGGGAAAAATAAAGGCCCGTAACGAGACCCTTACTTCGGCCCCGGAAAAAGTCAACAAAGACTGTTACGGCGAAGGCTGGATGATTACGGTGGAACCGGAAAACGGGGAGGAATTCGACGCCCTGCTTAGTCCCGGTGAATATACGCAAATTGCAGCCCTGGAGGAATAGGTGCCCTATATTCCTGTTACCGGCGCCCAGCGGGACCAGATGCTCACAACCCTGGGGCTTTCTTCTATAGAAGAACTTTTCCGGGAAATACCCGGGGAATTCCGCTTCCCGCCCATGGACATGGAAGAGGGATTAAGCGAGGCCGAAGTTTTGCGGGAAATTTCCGGCCTGGCTTCCGGCAATGTCGGCGCCGGCAGGTACAGGTGGTTCCTGGGCGGGGGTATCTACAACCACTTTATTCCCGCCGCGGTAAATGTTCTGGCATCCCGGGGGGAATTTCTTACGGCCTACACCCCCTATCAGCCCGAGGTTAGCCAGGGAACCCTCCAGGGGATCTTTGAATACCAAAGCATGATCGCCGGTCTCTTTGGCATGGAGGTCGTTAACGCCGGACATTACGACGGCGCCACCGCCCTGGCGGAGGCGGTAATTATCGCCCTAAAGCAAAAAGCCGGCCAGGGGGAACAGCGGATTTTTATTCCCGCGGCCCTTCATCCTGAATACAAAGAAGTGCTGGCCACATACCTGCGTTCCTACGATCCGGTGCTGGAAGAATATTCAGGCAGTCCCAAAGCCGCCATAGAGGAAGCCCCGGCGGATGTTTCCCCGGCCTGTATAGTGGCGGCATATCCCGGTTTTTTCGGCGTTCTGCCGGATCTGCGGGGGGCCGCGGAGGCTGTCCATAACCGGGGGGGACTCTTTATCGTCCACGCAGATCCCCTTATGCTGGGGCTCTTTAAAAGCCCCGGCGAATGGGGGGCGGATATTGTTACCGCCGAAGGACAATGTCTGGGAAACGATATGAACTACGGGGGTCCCCTTTTGGGCATCATGGGGGTAATCGGGGCTCTAATGCGGAAAATTCCCGGCCGCATCGCCGGCGAAGCCAGGGACAGCCGGGGAAGGCGGGGCTATGTCCTTACCCTTTCCGCCCGGGAACAGCATATACGCCGGGAACGGGCGCTGTCCAATATTTGTTCCAACCAGGGCCTTTCCATGCTCCGGTCCTGCATATACCTGGCCTTGATGGGCAAAGAGGGACTGCGCAGAACGGCGGAACTATGCTGGCACCGTTCTCACTATGCGGCCAGGGCCATTGCGGCTCTGCCGGGTTTTACCGCCGCACAAGAAGCCGGAGGACCGGGGGGAAATTTCTTCCGGGAATTTACCGTCACGCTCCCCGGCCCCCTAAGCGCCGAGGACCTGTCCGTACGGATGATCGAACAAAAGAACATCGTTCCGGGACTGCCCCTTTCCCGGTATTTCCCCGGACGAACAAAGGAACTGCTGGTCTGTGTTACCGAAAACAATTCCAGGGAAGATATAGACGCCCTTGTCTCGGCCCTGAAGGAACTGCACCAATGACAAACCAAAACGCCGCCCTTGACAATTCCCCCCTAATGCCTCAAGTCCCCCTTCTTTTTGAAGAGTCCGTACCGGGCCGCTGTGGGGCGATCCTTCCCAAACCGGGGGTGGACGAAACGCCCCTGCCGGCAGACCTGGTCCGGGGCGCCTTGGCTCTGCCGGAATTAAGCGAAGCCCAGGTGGTACGCCACTTTACCCGGCTTTCCCAGCGCAACTTTTCCGTGGACGGTCAATTCTACCCCCTTGGTTCCTGTACCATGAAGTACAATCCCAAGTTAAACGAAGAGGCCGCGGCGGAAGAAGGATTCCGCCGTTCCCATCCCCTGATGGCCGGTACATACACCCAGGGCAACCTGGAACTTATGTACCGCCTTCAGGAGCGGCTTAAAAGCCTTACGGGTTTTGAAGGCTGTTCCCTCCAGGGGTCCGCCGGCGCCCAGGGGGAACTGGCGGGGATGCTGATGATCCGCGCCCGGCATCGCGGCGGCTCCGGGGATACACGAAGGCGGGTGCTGATCCCCGATTCCGCCCATGGAACAAACCCCGCCACCTGTACCATGGCGGGATTTACCGCCGAATCCATTCCCTCGGGGGCGGACGGGGCCGTGGACATGGAGGCCCTGCGGGAATCGGTGGCGGGAGAAAAAGCCAAAACCCTGGCGGGAATCATGATCACCAACCCCGGTACCCTGGGACTTTTTGAGCGAAATATCGCGGAGATCATCAGAATCATCCACAATGCCGGGGGGCTGGTTTATGGCGACGGAGCCAATATGAACGCCCTCATGGGAATTATAAAACCCGGCGATCTGGGGTTTGATGTGATGCACCTGAATCTCCATAAAACCTTCTCGACCCCCCACGGCGGGGGTGGTCCCGGAGCAGGGGCAATCATGGCGGGTAAAACCCTGGCGGCCTTTCTGCCCGGACCGGTGGTGGTTCGGGACCCGGAAGCCGCCTCCGCGGGCCCTGCCATGGCGAATCCTGCCTCCGCAAATCCTGCAGCGGCGGGCCCGGTCTACCGCCTGGAAAAACCTCCCTCCTCCATAGGCCGGATCAAGAGCTTTTACGGAAACTTCGGCGTCCTGGTTAGGGCCTATGCCTATATCAGAACCCTGGGCACCCGGGGGCTGCGCCGGGCTTCGGAATACGCGGTCCTTAACGCCAATTATCTGCGGGCCCTGATACGGGACCACTACCCCACCCCCTTTGGACCGGAGCGGCCCTGCATGCATGAGTTTACCTCTTCCCCCAATCTAGGAAAGGATATCCATACCATCGATATCGCCAAACGGCTGATTGATTACGGCTTTCATCCCCCCACGGTGTATTTTCCCCTTATCGTAAAAGAAGCGTTTATGGCCGAACCCACGGAAACCGAAACAAAGGAAACCATGGACGCCTTTGCAGCGGCCCTGGAGGCCATCGCGGAAGAAGCCCGGACCAGCCCGGAACTTCTTAAAAACGCCCCCCATTTTACCCCCGTAGGAAGACTTGACGAAACAGCCGCGGCACGGAATCCGGTACTACGGTACATTCCCGGAGCAGAGTAGAGAAACAAACGGGTTTGTACTATACTGGGCCCATGCAGAGTTCCCGGATTGCCCCGCAGAAATATTCGGTCTCCGAACTTACGGGCCTTATCCAGACCAGTCTGGAAAACGCCTTTCCGTCGGTACTGGTGGAGGGGGAACTTTCCAACTGCCGGCCTTCCAGTACGGGGCATCTGTATTTTTCCCTTAAAGATCCCGGGGCCAAAATCGACGCGGTGATGTTTAAAAACCGCATATCCTCCCTAAACTTTGAACCCCGGGACGGTATGCTCCTTCGGGTCCGGGGCCGTATCTCGGTCTATCCCCAACGGGGAAACTACCAGCTGATCTGCGAGGGAATGGAACTGGCCGGAACCGGAGATATCCTGGCGATGCTGGAAAAACGCAAACAGGCCCTGGCGGCGGAGGGGCTTTTTGACCGGGAGCGAAAGAAACCCGTTCCCCGGTTTCCCGAAACCGTCGGGGTGGTAAGTTCCCCCACCGGAGCGGCGGTACAGGACATCCTGAATATTCTGCGGCGCCGGACCGAAGGCATCCGGGTTATTATTTTTCCCGCCCCGGTTCAGGGGGCCGATGCGGCTCCCATCATTGCTCGGCGCATAGAGCAGGCAAACCAATGGCGTCTGGCGGATGTACTTATTGTCGGGCGGGGCGGGGGTTCGCTGGAAGACCTGCTACCCTTTTCGGAAGAAGTGGTGGTCCGGGCTATTGCGGATTCGGAAATTCCCGTGGTCAGCGCGGTGGGCCACGAAATCGACAATACCCTTTCGGACCTGGCGGCGGATCTCCGGGCCCCCACCCCGTCGGCGGCGGCGGAGCTGGTTAGTTCCCAGCGAAGGGAGGTCCTGGGAACCATAGAATTCCTAACCCGGGAAATGGCAAACCATATCCGCAGCCGGATTGAACGGGCCCGGCTGCTGGTAAAACCCTTTCGTCTGGAAGACCTGGAACTCCGGTTTAGGGCTATCCTCCAGCCGGTTCTGGTACGGCTCGACGACGCCAAGGAATTCCTTATCAAGACCCTTCAGGATCGCGTCGCCGGGTTCCGCCGCCGGCTGGAACTGATCCGGCTGGGGCTGGAAACGGGAAGCCCCCTGGCGGTACTGGAACGGGGCTTCTCTATGGTAGTAAATGAAACAAGGGGCGCCCCGGTACGCCGGGCCGCCGACGCCCGGCCCGGGGACCGGCTCTGCATCCGGCCCCTGGAGGGCCGGATCACGGCGGTAACCGAAGCCGTTACAAACGGGAAATAGGAGCGGACAGGTATGGCAAAGGCAGGTGGAGCAAAGACCACGGGCGAAAAGGGCATGAAAAATTTTGAGGAACGGCTAAAACGGCTGGAAAGCCTGGGGGAGATAATCCGGAAGACGGATATTCCCCTGGAAGAGGCCCTGGGGGCTTTTGAAGAGGGAATTAAACTGGCCCGTTCACTGGAAACGGACCTGGAAAAAATTGAAAGCCACATCGAGATCCTGCTTAATCCGCCGGAGGCAAAAGTCCAGGAAAGCCCCGAACTGGATCTGTTCAGCGCCGAATGATACATATCCTTTCCCCGGCGGAGGCCCGGAAAATTGCCGCCGGCGAAGTCGTGGACAGACCCGCGGCGCTGGTACGGGAATTTATTGACAATGCCCTGGATTCCGGGGCCACCAGCGTCGAACTTACCATAGAGGGGGGCGGAATAGACAAGGTCGAGGTAATTGACAACGGCTCCGGAATGAGCAAAGAGGATCTGGTGCTGTGTACTAAAACTCATGCCACCAGCAAGATCCAATCCCTGGACGACCTTGCCCAAACCTATACATTAGGCTTTCGCGGAGAAGCCTTGGCGGCCGCGGCCGCCACCGCCAGACTTGAGATTATCACCAGCACCGGCGACGGGGAAGCCTGGCTGCTCCAAACAAGACCGGGAACCGGAAACGACCGGGAATCTCCGGGGCAAGAATATACCCTTACCGGCGCCCGCCGGACCAAAGGCACCAGCGTCAGAGCCCTGGGGCTTTTTGACCACATTCCGGCACGGAAACGTTTTCTAAAGCGGGAAGCCGGCGAAGGGGCCCTGTGCCGCCAGGTCTTTATCGAAAAGGCCCTGGCCTTTCCGGAAGTTTCCTTCCGGTTTACCCAGGATCGCCGCATAAAACTCCAGCTCCTTCCGTATGGAGAAACCGGGACCCCTTTTAAAAACCGCTTTGGCGAACTGATCCTTCAGGACGGCGAACGGCCCTTTCTCCACACCCACGGGGGATCCGGCAGGGGGTTTACCGTTACCGTGGTATTCGGCGGGCCCGAACTGTACCGCCAGGACAGGAGACAGCAGTATGTCTTTGTGAACAAACGGCGTATCCAGGATTACGGTTTACTGCAGGCCCTGGAATACGGCCTTGCAGGATTTTTTCCCAACAGCAGCCATCCCGTGGGGGCAATCTTTATCCAGATAGACCCGGCCCTGGCGGATTTTAACATCCACCCCGCAAAACGGGAGGTCCGCTTTGCCGATCCCGGGGCAATACACCATGTGGTAAGCGGGATGTTACGGGAATATGTACATACACATATCGCCGGTTCCGGCATATCCGGCTCCGGTGTGTACGGCCCCGGCACATACGGCGCCTCCGGCCCCTCTCTTTTTTCCACGTTCCCCCATGGCCGGAACAATCCGTACCAAAATGCCCGGGACATGGTAACGCTGCTGGAACGGCGGGAGGATTTTGCCCCCCTGCCCAGGGAAAACCGTACCGCCGGGGAAGGACCGGAAGAATATGCCGCGGAACCGGAAGAACCCTATGTGCCGCTGCGGCTGGCAGGCCGGGTCTTTAACCTCTTTATCATCGTTGAAAGAGGAGACCGGTTGTATATTGTGGATCAGCACGCCGCCCACGAACGGATCCTGTACAACCGGTACCTTTCCAAGCCCATCCCCTCCCAGGAACTGCTGGTGGCAATTCCATTTACCACCGACAACCCCCAGGACGATGCGTTCCTCCAGGCCAAGCGGGAAGAATTGTCCAGGCTCGGTATTGGTATCGAAGGCGACGGAGGGGACTGGCGTATAGAGGCCCTGCCGGGATCCTGGAAGATGGGAGATGGCGACACCGTGGCCGAAATCCTGGCTCTAAAAAATGCCGGAGAAAATATGGCCGAACACTGGGCCGCGACGCTGGCCTGCCGGGGGGCAATTAAGGACGGCGATCTGCTGGACGACGGCGCCGCCCTGGCTCTGGTAAAGGAAGTCCTGGCCCTAGAGGAGCAAACGGGACACATGCCCCGGTGCCCCCACGGCCGGCCCCTCTGGACAGAAATCGCCAGGGAAGATCTGTTCCGGGCGGTCCGGCGGATAGAGTAAGTTTCTATCTTCTCCGGACCTGTCTAAGGCCCGGTCCGTGGAAACCCCTTCAAACAATCAACAACCCCGCCGCAAGCGGCTAAACTTGACCCACAGAGATGAAGATAAAAAACCACGACGAACCTTCGGTTCGAGCGCACCAAGGCGTACGAAGGAAGGAGGAATAGTTAGAGAACAGCTCTCCGTATTCCGGTTTTAAAGTGCCGTACATTGAAATTGAATGGATTTGTTCAATAACCCGGTTGGTTATTGAACAAGTCTAGGCAAAATGCTCCGCATTTTGCTGTTTTTAAGCGGTTGTTGTTTAAAAACTGAAGTTTTTAAACAACTCTAATAAAAATCCCAGGGAGATCCCGGAAAGCTTCAGGTAGGTGAGCATTTGAGCCAGGTGAACATCATTGAGTTCTTTTGCCGCCTTGTTTTCTATGAGCAATCGGCCATGTTCGACCATCATATCAATACGATAGGGGCAATCAATGGCTGTTCCTTTGTGCGCCCTCTGCGCCTTAGTGGTTCCTACTTCTTGGTTATTGTAATCAGGTCTTGACTTGTGGGTCAAGTTTAGCGCAGAGCTCGAACCTTCGGTTTGGCGGAGTATGTTGTTCTCATAAGGTATTTGCACTCAGGGTTTAATACCTGTTTTAACCGCCCCACGGCTCCCCCGCCAAAAGGCGGGTTCTTGGGTATTAAACCCCTCGGCACAAAAAAAATTGTTGACATTGATGACAAATACGGTAAAATATAAAACTGGAGTGCATAGACAAATATTTACAGGTACTGGAAGCTTTTAGTGTAGACAAATACGCTGAAGACAGTACAGAGAACCTTGTCTTCCGGCATTCCGGCGGCTTAAAGCCGTATCTTCCGTTATCAGCAGGCAGGTTGAACGCATGACAAGAATCAAACGCGGGCTTGATTTACCCATAACCGGCGCGCCGCGCCAAATGATTGAACCGGGAAAACCGGTGAAACGGGTGGCGGTAATAGGGTACGATTATCACGGCATGAAGCCGTCGATGGCGGTGCAGGTTGGCGACCGGGTTAAACTGGGGCAGGTGCTGTTTTCCGACAAAAAAACGCCGGGCGTACAGTTTACCTCCCCCGGTGCAGGAATAATCAGCGCCATTAACCGGGGCGCGCAGCGGGTTTTTCAATCGGTGGTTATCGATCTTGAGGGAGAAGAAGCGGTCTCCTTCCCCCGTTACACCGATGAACAACTGGATCAACTACCCGCCGATGCGGTGCGGGAGAACCTCCGGCAATCGGGACTGTGGACGGCCCTAAGAACCCGTCCGTACTCGAAAGTCCCGCCGGTGGATGCGGAACCGGCGTCTATTTTTGTGACGGCCATCGACACCAATCCCTTGGCTGCGGATCCCGCCATTATCATCGCCGGGTACAAAGAAGATTTTCTCCGGGGCCTAAAACTGCTGCCCCGGCTGACAAAGGGTACGGTTTTTGTCTGCGCCGGGGAAAAAAGCCAAATCCCCGGCGAAGGATTACCCGGGACGAAATTCGAGCGGTTTGCCGGGCCCCATCCTGCGGGACTGCCGGGAACCCACATCCATTTTCTCGATCCCGTGGACGCCCATAAAACCGTCTGGTACATCGGCTGTCAGGATGTCATCGCCATCGGCAAGCTCTTTTCCACCGGAAAACTCTGGGTGGAACGGGTTGTTTCCCTGGCAGGGCCCGTGGTTAGCAATCCCCGGCAGTTAAGAACCCGGCTGGGAGCCGGCCT